>JAYTLO010000183.1:0-27532 GCA_043729385.1 Akkermansiaceae bacterium | reverse complement strand
GGTGATCGACGGGACTCGAACCCGCAACAACCAGAATCACAATCTGGGGCTCTACCATTGAACTACGACCACCATTTCAGGCGGGCGCGAGGGGTAACGGATGAGTGCCGATTTGGGAAGGGAAAAATCATCCGCGTCGATGATCCCAAAATTTTCTCCCAGAAATGAAACGGCGCCGGAGTTTCAATCCGCGCTTGGCAGGTCCATTTCACGAGGCATTCTAGCCGCCGCCTCGCGTAGCGGCCGATGACCTCATGAACCCCGCGACCCTGCGAACCATCCCCCTTCTGATAGTGGTCCTGCTCTGCCATTGCGGAGCCCCCCAACCGCCGCAGTGCGTTCGAGTCCCGCTAGCCTCACGCCAGCCTGCGGCCACGCTCGTCGCCAGCGCCTGCGAGCAGTGGCTCATCCTCGGAAATCGCTCCCGCGCGGCAGAATGGAGCGGTGCCCGGACCCGCTACAATGCCGCCGTGGCCAAGCTCTTCGACCAGCTCCGCTGCGGCCCGGGCGACTGGGATTCCCGCGCCGCCGCCCTCGCCACTTCGATTGCGCCCCCGGACGCGAAAATGGCGAATTTAAATAATCTCGATGCGCTCTTCCCGGCCTCGCAGGTGAATACTCGGACCGTCGCCTGTCATCAACTCACCGACGGCGTGGGGGTACCCCTAACCGGTTGGAAGAAGACCACGCCCGTCGGCGTCAAGCGTGCGTCCTACCTCCTTCCCAGCGGCCTGCCCTACAATCTCATTGCCACCTTGGCCTTTGATCGCCTTGGCAAGCCACCTGTTTGGCAGTTCACCAAGCGCTGGCTCTACGATGACATTTCTATCGGAAATTCCAAACAAGTCCTCGCCGCCGACTGGACCGCCCCCAATGCCTTCTACTGGCAGATGTGCGATCTGGATGACCTGAAAATCCAAAACGTCATCCTGCCAGAACGTTTCTCCGAGGAAACCGGCCTCTACTTCCTCCAGCCATACGACCCTAACAAAATCCCGGTCGTTTTCGTCCACGGCTTGGTCTCTTCGCCGGACGCCTTCAAGAACATCATCAACGACCTCGCGCCCGAGCCATGGTTCCGCCAAAACTATCAGGTCTGGCTCTTCAACTATCCCACCGGAAACCCATGGCTCTACAGCAGCATGAAATTCCGCGAACAAATGCGCGTCGCCTGCGACTATGCCCGCACCAAGGGCGACGCGCATAACCTCGATAACATGGTCATCGTCAGCCACTCCATGGGCGGTCTCATCACCCGTTCCAGCATCACCCCCCCCGGCACGAAATTCTACGACGCTGTTTTTAAAGCCCCAATCAACCAGCTCAAAGTCTCCGAACCCACCCGCAAACTCATCCGCGAGTCCACACTCTATCAGCCGCTAACCGAACCTAAGCGCGTCGTCTTCATGGCCGTCCCGCACCAGGGTAGCCCCGTAGCCACCTTCCGCGTCGCCGTCTGGATTTCCCGCCTCATCCGGCTTCCTAAAAAACTAACCGTCGAGCTCCTCGATGCCACCATCCAAGGCGTAAACAGCGCGTTGAAAGGAGACCAGGCGAAACCGGATATGCCGAACTCCATCAGCAGCCTTTCCCCCAAGGACAAATCCAACATCGCCCTCAGCTCGTTGCCCCTTCCGCGCACCATCACCTTCCATTCCATCATCGGCGATCGCGGAAAAGGCGACACCCCTAACAGCAGCGACGGCGTCGTACCTTACTGGTCCTCACACGTCCAACCCGTCACCTCGGAACTCATCGTCCCCAGCAACCACAGCGTCCCCGACAACGCCCCAGCCGCCGCCGAAGTCAAACGCATCCTCAAACTGCATATTGAGAGGAAAAAGCTGAAAACTGAAACGCTGAAACGCTGAAACGCTGAAATTTCAGCCAGCGCATCGCGATTCACTCCTTCCTCTTCATTTCAGCATCTCAGCTTTTCAGAATTTCAGCTTTTTCCCCAAAATGTCTCCCGAACAACAACTCGCCCAACTCACCGCCGGTACCGCCAAGGTTCTATCCGAAAGGGAACTGCTCGAAAAACTCCGCCTGGGTCGCCCGCTACGCATTAAGCTCGGCGTCGATCCCACCGCGCCGGACATCCACCTCGGGCACACTGTCGCGTTAGAAAAACTCCGCCAGTTCCAACTCCTCGGTCACCAAGCTGTCCTTCTGATAGGTGATTTCACCGCCACCGTCGGCGATCCCACAGGCCGCTCCTCCACCCGCCCGCCGCTCACCCGCGACGAGGTGTTAGTCAACGCCGCCACCTACACCGACCAAGCCTTCAAGATCCTCGACAAGTCGAAAACCGAGATCGTTTACAACGGCGACTGGTTCCTCAAAATGAGCTACGAGGAGATCCTCAAGCTCAACTCCCGCGTCACTCTTCAGCAAATGCTCCAGCGCGAGGACTTCCGCACCCGCCTTGATGCCGGCCAGGAAATCCGCCTTCACGAACTCCAATACCCCATCATGCAAGGCTGGGACTCCGTGGAAATCCGCGCCGATGTCGAGATCGGCGGCACCGACCAGCTCTTCAACATTCTCGTCGGTCGCGACCTCCAAAAAGAAGAAGGCCAGCCGCAACAAGTCGTCATGGTCATGCCACTTCTGGAAGGCCTCGACGGCGTGAGAAAAATGTCGAAATCCTACGGCAACTACGTCGGCGTCAGCGACGCGCCGCAGGAAATGTTCGGCAAGCTCATGAGCGTCTCCGACGAACTGATGGACCGCTACTACCTGCTCCTGCTAGGCGAAGCCCGCGATCCCACCGGCCACCCGATGGATGCCAAGAAGTCCCTCGCCGAGAAACTCACGAGCCGTTATCACGGCCCCGAAGCCGGCCCCGCCGCCCGCGCCGATTGGGACACGCGCTTCTCCAAAAAAGACCTCGCCGCCGCCGAGCTTCCGGAAATTTCCATCAGCGATCTACCCGCCGAGCTCACCGTCCTCACTCTAACTGCCCACGCCTTCCAAGCCGCCTACGCCCTGGAAAAATCCAACGGCGAGTTGAAGAAACAATTCATCACCACCGGCTCCGTGCAGCTCAACGGTGATAAACTAACTGATCCCAATGCAGCGATATCACCCGCAGCAGGCGATGTGTTAAAGCTGTCGAAAAAGCACGCGGTGAGATTCATCTGATCCCACCCATTGGAGCGCGGAATTTATTCCGCCTGTGTTGCAAAGGTGGAGAAAACCAAACCGCCTTACAATTCGTTTTTCACCCATAATTCCTCAGCCTCTCTGCGGCTTTGCGGCGAAAAACCCCGTATTTCCGTTGTTTCAGCGTGGCGTCGGTCCGCTGCTCGAACTCCTCCTTTCCGGCCGGGAAGATGCGGTTCTATCCGCTCAAACGGATCAGACCCTACGCACGCGCATCGAGAAACTCGCATCGAAGAACACCGAGGACGCCCTCACGCCGGAGGAACGCGATGAGTATGCGGGCTACGTCCGACGTCGCAAGGCTGCAAAAACCGAAAATTCGGGATTGCCAGTAGCTCGTCGAGATTCTTAGGTCTCGAGTTTCTAATCCCTCAAATGTCCCAAGACCGTATCGACCATTTCAACGAACTCGACCACGCCTCCATCCGCGATGGATTCACTGTCACAGCGGAGGGCGCAGTCCGGCGGCAGCTGATCGAGGGCGTCGTGATCCGCGATCTCGTGCTGCACACCGACGCCCGTGGCACCGTTTGCGAGATGTATGACCCGCGCTGGGGCTTCAATCCGGACCCGATGGTGTTCACTTATTTTTACACGGTCCGCCCCGGTTGGGTGAAGGGATGGGCCCATCACAAAATCCACGAAGACCGATACTGCATCATGCAGGGCGAAATGAAAGTGGTGCTTTACGATCCGCGGCCAGACTCATCGACTTACGGCGTGGTGAATGAGATATATCTCTCGGAACAACGCCGCCAGCTCATGAGTATTCCGCGGCTAGTCTGGCATGCGGACGAGAACGTTGGCTCGAAGGATGTGCTGGTCGTGAATTTCCCCACCATCCCTTACGATCACTCGAACCCGGACAAATACCGACTGCCCATCAACAACGATCTCATTCCTTACAAATTTGAAAATTTAAAGGGATTTTGAGTTTACGTGAAAACGCCGGGTAAGGGTCAAGCCGTGGTTGAATTTGCGCAAACTGAGCAGCCTTTGGTCTCGATCTTGATTCCTACACGCAGCCAGGATCGACTGTTGGAGAGTTGCTTGAAATCGCTACGGGCCCACATCGGCAGGGAGATTTCGTATGAAGTCATCATCGTGCTGAATGCCGCCACCGATGAGGTCAAAGAATTCGTAAAGGAACGCACTCAGGGCGTCATCATTCTGGAATCGGCAGCAAATCTGGGCGTCGCAGGCGGCTACAATCGCGCTCGTTCGGTGGCGAGGGGGGAATTTCTCTTGCTGCTGCACGATGACACTGAGATCAGTCCAGTCTGGCTAGAATCGTTGCTGGAAACGATGGCCACCCATCCGGCGGCCGGCGCGGTGGGAAGCTACAATTGTTTCCCGATGGCCGACCGCAGCGAGCAGGTTCCATTCTCTGGAGCAATGCGGTGACTTCTCCCGCTTGGGGGAACGGCCAGCCAACTCAGGAATATCTCAGCAGCGTCCGGGCGGTGGATTATATCGGCACTTGCTCGAACTTAGTTCGCACCAGCGCATGGGACGCCATCGGCGGGCTGGATGAGGAAATTTTCCCGGCTTACTATGTGGATGTGAACCTGTGCATGAAGCTCCGCCAAATAGGTCACACGGTGTTGTGCAATCCAGCTTCACAGCTCCGGCACTATCAAGGAGCCAGCACGAATCGGCGTTTCCAGGTGTTTATCGACGGGCTAAACCGGGCCTATTTCATCGGCAAATGGTCGGCAGAACTCGCCGCGCACGAGCCTTACGCGCCTGCGGACCCGCTCGCGGTGGCCCGGGCAAACGAACGCACCGGCCGCCAGGCCGAGGATCTGGCCAAGCGATACACGCCCCAACCAGCACTTCCGCCGTCACATCATGAAGCGGAAAAACAGGAGCATGCCCATTTCCTCCGGGAAATCGAATTGCTCCGAAAGTATGGTAAAGAACTGGAGGCAGGGGAGAGTCGGCTATCGAATCAGTTGGATGCCGTGCAGGCGGATCTCGAATCTGCGCTTCAGATGCTCGAAGCGACTCGCATCCAACATGAAAGCTCCAAAGCTGAAATCGTTGCTCTAACAGCGACTCTGTCCAAAACCAAGAAGGACGTCACCACGCAAAAGCAGAAGATGGGCGAATTGAAAGCGCACCACCAAAAGCTCGGACGAGATTTGAAGCTAGCAAAACGCAGCCTGTGGCGAAAATGGTGGGATCGATTCCGCAGGCGGTGGAGTCGCGGTCCTCAATAAGAAGTCGTTGTTCGACTCTACCTTGGAGTTCTACTTTTTGTCTGGGATCTTGCACGCTCCTCGTCGCTCCTTGATCTTTCCGCCCTCGGCTTGTGAATAAAGATCAGGGTTTCAACGCACGGACGAAACCCACCTCGTGGAACTCACCGTCGCCTGATCCGCGATGGCCAGCCTTCCCACCCTCAGCGGACGACGGGCCCGTGATGCCTCGCCTCCTCCCCACCGCGTCCCCCGTGACCGTCAGCTCCGCTTGATTCGTTGAAATCGCTCCGCTAGCAAGTCGGCACTCAGGAACTAAAAATCGTCTGCATCCGCTTGGCTCACGATGCCACCCTGCTCACCCACAACTGTTCAATGGTCCCTTCGTCCTACGCCGCCCTCATCCTCGACCTTGCCTCGAAGCCACTCAATCAGTAGTGTCCACCCACGACCATGCTTACCCAGCGAATTGTCAGCGAGATCGAATCCGCTCCAGAACCCATCCAGGCGGAGGTTCTCGACTTCGTGCTTTTCGTCAAGGCGCGCGCCGGCGGAACTGCGGAATCCGCCGCATTCGAAAGCATCCGTCATACGACCGGAGTCTGCGGCGGCGAGGCCTGCATCGGCATGACGCGAATCGCCGTCTGGATGCTGGAGGATGCCCGCCGCGCCGGGGTGGGGGAACTTGATTTGCTCAAGGACTACCCAGGACTCAGCGTCAATGACCTCGAAGCCGCCTGGCGCTACGTGGGAACCCACCGCGAGGAGATCGAGCAAGCCATCCGCGCGAACCGGGAAGCGTGATGGCATCGCACTATTCCAACGAGAACTTTTCCAGACGCGTCGTCGCACAACTGCGCCTGCTCGGTCATGACCTGCTCACCTCTTTCGAGGCGGGGCGCGCGAATCAGTAAATACCCGATGAAGAGGTCCTGGCATTTGCCACGGAAAAGGGGCGCGCCGTGCTGACTCTGAACCGCCTCGACTTCATTCGCCTCCACCGGGAAAACAGGGCGTTCACGCCGGGATCATCGTCTGCACCCGTGATGATGCCGACCCCGCCGCCTTCGCCCGGCGGATTCATTCCGCACTCTTCGCCGCAGGGAATCTGACTGGACAGTTGATCCGCGCCGTCCGCCCATCCGTCTGATTCGCGATGAACACCGCATCGATCAAAGAGAAGCTAATCTCGTCAAAAAACTGGCCAAACCAGCCACCTGATGCCAATTTGATTCCATGAAATTCGTCATCACACTGGAACGCGATGAGGACGGCGTCTGGATCGCCGAATGCCCATCCATCCCTGGTTGCATCAGTCAGGGCGAAACCAGGGACGAAGCGGCGGCAAACATCCATGAGGCCATTCTCGGATGTCTGGAGGTTCGCGCCGAGCAGGGTATGCCGCTCACCGTGGAAACCCGGCTCGTCGAAGTCGCCGTAGCCTAAGCCCTCATGGCCAGCCTTCCCACCCTCAGCGGACGAGCGGCCCGTGATGCCTTTCTCAAGGGCGGTTGGACCTCTGCCCGCCAGAGGGGAAGCCACATGATCCTGATCAAGCCCGGCCACATCGCCAGCCTCTCAGTACCCGATCACAAAGAACTCGCCAAAGGCACCCTCCGCGGCCTGCTCCGCAGCGCCGGAATGACGCCGGAACAATTTATCGAACTGCTGGGATAGTCCGCATCCTTTCATTTCCAACACGATCTTGTCCGATAGCCGGTATCCGTGGCCTCGCATTTGATCGATGATGACAGTGGGAGAGGCCTGTAGTCATTGGCCTGTAGTCATTCTCGCCAACACCAATGGGAAGGAATTTCCGAGTCTTGGCAATGACGCCCCAGACTTTACCGTGTTACGGCAAGTCGCAAGAAACGGCGCGGTCCGGCCATTTCTACCGTAGCGCTGCGGATTTGATTTTCATCCGGACCTGAGATAATAACGTCGTCCGCGTTCCAAGTTTGCATATCGGAGCTTGAATGCACGGTGTAAACAATTCCGGGGCCCCCCGCGTAGAAGCTCAAGCTCATTTGATCAGCGGAAAAGTGCGGTTTAGGAAGGCTTCCCGCCAAGTTTTTGTTAGGATCGAGATCGAGCGCATATGCCATCAACAAACTGACTCCATCGCCATTCGTATCATCGCCGAGATTGACGTCGTATGGCAGCCCCAGGTCGATCAACCAGTTCAACAGCGGAGTCTTTGCACCCATATTGACAGCAGGATAACCTTGCCACGTGGGTGAGGTGAAACCGGTGGCACCGGTGGCACCGTTGAAGTAATAGATAGTGAAATTACCGGCGGCACCCGCGAAGACACCCAAGTCCATCGTCGGCGCGTCACCTTTGAAAGTGGCCGCCGTCAGCCCTCCGCAGTCACGGAAAGCCGAATAGCCGATAGTTTTGACATTCGCAGGTATGATCACCCTGACCAAAGCGTCGCAGTTATAGAAAGCGGTTCTTTCAATGACCGTCACGCTCGTTGGAATCGCCACACTGGTTAGGCCGCTGCATCCGTTGAAGGTGTCGGTCTTAATCGCCGTTACGCCGGAGGGAATTGACATCCCTTTCAAACTACTACAACCGTTGAACGCACCACTGCCAATAACCGTTACGCCCGGTGGAATCGTCACGTTCGTCAGCATGTGGCACGAGACGAATGCACCACTGCCAATGCTGGTCACGCTCGGGGGAATCGTCACACGGATCAGCCTGCCACAACCACTGAACGCCCCGGTGGAAATGACAGTCACGCCCGGTGGAATTGCTATTTCTGTCAGACCGGAGCAACCTCGAAAAGCGGAGTTTCCGATGCTATTGACCCCCACGGGAATCGTCACGGCAAGTAAGCTGCTACAGTTCGAGAATGCGAAATTACCGATCCCCGTCGCGCTCGGTGGCAGGATCAAGCTAGTGAGGCGGCTGCAACCGTCGAACACGTTGTCGGCGATGAAATTCACGCCCACCGGGACAGTGAAACCGGTAAGGTCACTGCAGTTTTGAAACGCGGAAGCCCCGATACTCGCAACGCCCGCAGGAATGGACAAACTCGCAAGTCTTCTGCAATCGGCGAACAGAAAACTCGCGATAGAGGTCACCCCAGCGGGAATCGTCATGCTCGTCAGGCCGTTGCATCCCTGAAACGCGGCACTCCCGATGCTGGTAACGCCCGAGGGGATGACTAGGTTCGTCAGACCTTCGCAATTGTAGAAAGCTGAACCCCCGATCGCAGTCACGCTCGGGGGAATCGCCACGCTTTTCAAGATGCTGCAATAACCGAACGCCAAACTACCGACACTCGTCACCCCCGACGGTATGCTGACGCTTGTCAGCATGCTGCAACCACGTAAAAACGAGTCCGGGATCGACGTTATGTTCGGGGAGAGCGTCACGCTTGCCAGCCCGCTGCAACTGGCAAATGCGGAACTCCCGACGCTTGTCACACTCGAAGGAAGCGTCACAGCCGCCAGCTTGTAACAAAATTCAAAAGCCGAATTACCGATACTGGTCACTCCTGGAGCGATTGTCGCAGCCACCAAACCGCCACATCCGGAGAATGCCGAAGCTCCAATGGCACCGACGCCAGCGGGAATCGTCACGCCGGCCAGCAGGACACAATTGGAAAATGCCGCGCTCCCGATACTTGTCATACTCGGCGGAATCACAACCCCCGTAAGCTTGCTACAGTCTAGGAACGCTGAACTCCCGATCATGGCCACTCCTGCTGGAATCGTGAAGCTTCCGACTCTTGCTCTCGGGCATAAAATGAGCAGAGTCTTTTGCTTGTCGAACAGGACACCTCCCGAGCTGCTATAATTCGGGTTGGCCGTCTCCACCGCAATGGATGTCAAACCCGCGCAACCGACGAACGCGGTGTCAGCGATACCAGTCACGCTCGAAGGGACCGTTATGCTTACCAGTTTGGGGCAATACCCAAACAACCGATTTTCGATGAGGGTCAAATTCGAAGACAGCACCACGCTTGCTAGATTGTCACAAGATTCGAATGCGGAGTCACCCAGGATGGTTACCGAGGAAGGCAATGTGACATTGGTCAATTGATTGCAATCTGAGAAAGCGGAATCTCCGATGCTCGTTACTCCCGCCGCCATTGTAACACTCGCAAGCCCCGAGCAACCTTGGAATGCGGAGGCTCCGATGCCGGTTACGCTTGATGGAATCGTCACGCTCGTGATCTGAAACCGGTTGGAAAATGCCGAGTTCGCGATGGCGGTTACCGGCTTGCCTAAGAGGGTAGCCGGGATCGCCACGGGTCCGCTGGGTCCCTCATACCCCTGAATCGTGATGGAGGATCCATTGTCGGAAATATAAAATCCTTCCACCGGAACGGCGGCTGCTGCGGACGTCGCTGACCACCACAAGAGAGCTGGAGCGATCATTAGGCCTAGCAAAGTCCGGTAAAAAAATCCTGTGTGATCGTTCATGGGAGGTATGTGGAAAGTCGGCTTTACAAGTCAAAGAGCGTCGGGGGTCCGGTCCAAAATAACAGACATTGGGAAGTGGTAGATAGGTCTCATTGCAGGGGCTCTGTGATCCTCGCCATTTCAGACCGCGTCAAGCGCCACGCGTGCGATGAAGCCCGAGCGCGACTCACCGTTTTTTCCGGCGGCGGCATCGATGCGGCGCAGGACACGTTCGGGGAGGGAGATGTTCAGACGCTTGGATTTCCCCGAGAGGGCGGCGAGATCCACGGAGGTGATCGCCCAGATCATGTTGGCATAGTCGGGATTGGCGGAGTGGCTTTCGATGGCTTGAGGAGGCGGGATTTTTTCTCCCGCATCGAGGAGTCCCTCGATGTGAAAGGCGAGGGCCTCCGCGGCGTTGGAAATAGCTTCGTCCAGGGTGTCTCCCGCGCTGAAGCAGCCGGGAAGGTCCGGAACTTGGACACCGTAGGCCTTGCCGGGTTCGTGTTCGATGGCGATGGGGTAGTTCATGACATGTTGATTCCGGCCGATTTGAGGATGGCGCGGGCCGTCCCGACCGGCAGGTCTTTTTTCGGGTGCGGCACGGTGACGACGCCGGATTTCAACGGGTGCTTGAATTGGTGATGGCTACCCTTCGTGCGGGTATCTTCCCATCCGTCGTCCTTCAAGAGCCTGATGATTTCGCGGCTGCTCATCGTGTGTAAGGATACACAATCCTACGGTTTGGCAAACTCGGAATTGTTCCACTGATCAGATTCGCCCTGTGGCTTTGAGGGCGACCTGCGGGTTGCCCCATTGAAGCGGGCACCTTCACTTACCCTCCCTTCCCGGCATCATTTGAAGTCCACCTTCTTCTCTGGTTTAGCCAGTATGCCATCGAGCATCGGCATCTCTTTGGACATCATCTGCTCAGCCATCTTCAGGCCCATGAGTTGCATCTCTTTGGCTTGCTTCTGATAGTCTTGAAATGCGGCCATCTGATCTGCACTGAGAATTTTCGCGGTTTCACTTCGGAGCGCTTCCTGTTGGATCTCCCAGCTTTTCTCGAAGGTTTCTACGATGTTGCCCTTGGCGAATTCGTCCATGGCATTGGGGCCTGATAGATCTGGAGCTTTGGATTCCGTCCGCGCGCGATACATGGCATCGACGAGTTTGGCTTCGGTGTCCGCGTCGAGCGGCACGCCCTTGGTGGTCATGACGCCACGGATGCCATCGAGCTGCTGGCGCTCGGGGAGGTGGTTCTTATAGTCGGTGAACGACTTGAAGTCCTCGTCGCTGTTGAGGAATTTCTTGATCTCCGCCTCGGTGTCGGTTCCGCGTTTTTTCAATTCCTCGGCGAGGGCTTTTTGTTCATCTGGAGTCGCGCCTAACATTTTCATCCCGAGTTCCTGTTGGTCGGCGATTTCTTTGCCTAGCAGGTTTTTGAAATAGTCGGACTCTTCCTTGCCGAGTTTCAAGCCCTCGACGAAGTCCTCATACATCATCGCCACGGCCATCTTTGCGCCTTGGCTCATCATGGATTTACCGGCGGGATTGTCCCACATCTTGCGGGCGGTCTTGGCGAAGGATTCCTCTGCGGTCTCTCTGGCTATAGAGGGCGTGGCTTCGGGCCGGTTCTTGGTCCGCACGGGTGGGGCTGTCTCATCAGCGGAAATCGTGGCGACCGTTTTCGGAGCTGCCGATTTTTCCTCGGCTTGCACAGTCTGGCGAAGTTCTGAGATGCGTGATTCTTGGATGGCGACGGTGATCAAAACTGACACGACGGCAAGTCCGATGGCATAGGGGGTTTTCATGAGTGGCGACATCTGAGGACATCAGCCACGGCAGAGCCACTCTGTTTTAAATGCGGTTTTCTATTAGGCATGAGGGCAAAAAGAAGCCGGCGTAAATCGAAGTGGGGGGAAACTCGATTTGCGCCGGCCATTTCAAGCCCGGGGGGAGGCTCAACTCGTGGGGAGTGTTGTTTGTCGCCGTCTGCTCCTCGGGGGGAAGGGTGGCTCGCTGCGACATGAAAATAGATATCCCAATTTCGGCCACATTGACATTACGCGATGACGTGTTGGTGACTATTGTGTCACTTTTCTCCGGCAACAATCGATTGTGTGATCATTGACCATGCCGACGGCTTGCATGAAGGCATACATCGTAGTGCTGCCGACGAAGTTGAACCCGGCCTTCTTCAAAGCCTTAGAAAAGGCGTCGGACTCGGGGGTCTTGGCGGGGAAATCAGCGAGGGATCTGAAGTGGTTCACGATGGGTTTGCCGCCGGTGAAGCTCCAAATCCATTCCACGGGATCGCCAAGTTCCAACCAGGCGCGGGCATTCTGACGGACTGATAGAATTTTCCCGCGATGACGGATGATGCCGGGGTCGAGCACGAGTTTTTCCAACTGGGCGTCGGTCATTTTTGCGACTTTGGCGGGTTCGAAGTTGTGAAAAACTTGGCGGTAGCGCTCGCGCTTTTGGAGGACGGTCCACCAGGACAGACCGGCTTGCGCACCTTCGAGACAGATGCATTCGAACAGATAGCGGGGATCGCGCGAGGGGACGCCCCACTCGGTGTCGTGATATTCGACGTAGAGCGGATGTTGGAGGGGAAGCCACGGGCAGCGGATCATGGCGGGATGTTGTCGATCCGCAGCGCGAAAGACAATCCTGTGCGGCATTCTTTGGGCGAAGAATAATCTGCGATCTTTTGTTAAGAGTCACGCCATCCACGGCGACTCACCTGTGTAGCCTGCAATCATGAGGGCAGTTCAAAAACAACAAACGAAAAACACGAAGACGAAAAACAGCAAATTGATCACCTCCGCCATTCTCGGACTCCTCAGCGCGAGCGCCATGGCTTCGCAAACCATCCCGACCGGGAGCGGTCTTCCCGCCGAGGAAAAAGAAGGCTGCAAAGGCAAAGACGGCTGCAAGAGTGAGAAAAAGAAAGGGAAGAATGATGGTGCCATTCTCTAATGCGGCCTTGGTCCGCCACGGCCTAACCGGCCGCGGCGGACTGCTTCTGACAGCCACCGTTACTTTCTCGATGAAACTCCACTCACTCGCCGTCGTTTACGGTCGCTTCCTTCCCCACCTGCAATGGAGCGTTCTGTTGCTGATCCGCATCGCGATGGGCTGGGGGTTCTTCCTCACGGGCAAGGGCAAGTTGCTCAATCTGGACAGGACCACGCGGTTCTTTGACTCGCTCCATCTGCCGTTTCCCCACTTCCAAGCGATGCTCGCGGGTTCCACGGAAATGATCGGCGGACTGCTCCTGCTGGCCGGTCTGGGAACGAGCTTCATTTCCATCCCGCTCGCCTTCACGATGGTGGTCGCCTTCCTAACGGCACACCGCGATGAAGCATTCCTCTCAATCTCCGATTTCACAGACCAGGCTCCGTTTCCTTTCCTGATAGCCGCGCTGGTCACGCTGGCATTCGGCGCGGGGAACCTCTCGCTGGACCACCTGCTCAAGCCTAGGTTTGACAAGCTTCTCTGCACCAAGAGGATTTCCTCGTGAACCCGAAACCCGGCGACAAAGTGATCGATTTGCTCATGGAACATACCCCCGCGCTTTACGGCTTCGCCTGTGCGCGGCTGCGGGATCACCACATGGCCGAGGATTTGGTGCAGGACTCGTTGATCGTCGGGTGGAAAACGTTGGAATCCTATCAGGGCAGCTCGTCATTGCTCACTTGGCTCACCGGAATTCTCCGTCACAAAATCCTCGATCATCATCGCGCCTAATCGCGCAGGCCGGTGGTTTCCATCGAGGAAAACAACAACACTCACCAGTCCACCGACGATCTCTTCAACGCCAACGGCGATTGGACCATCGACCCTAACCATGGCATGTCAGCGCTGATGCAGTCTCCCGCGAAGGCCGCGCAGAACTCAGATCTGCGGAAGTGGATCGTGTTCTGCATGGAGAAACTCCCCGCCCGGCTCCACCTGTTATTCACGGCACGCGAGGTGGATGAAATGCCGGTCGCGGACGCCGCAAGGCTCGCGGGCGTGACGGAAGGCAGCGCCGCCGTGATGCTCACCCGCGCCCGCCAAGCGCTTCGCCTTTGTCTCCAAGAATCCCTGAACCGATGAAGCCGCCTCTGCTGCTCAGTGTGCCGGAAATTCGAGAAACAGATGCGCTCGCTCTCGGCACTGGTGAAAGGCTCCTTCGCCGAACAGGAACCGGAAAAGCCAGATCCCGAGTTTCTATCAACGGTGCGGACCGAGCTGGAACGCCTCGCCCAAGACCAAAATCGTTAGAGAAATCGCCCATCCAAAATTCACCGGCGGGTGGCCCGGACATGGATCATCTGCGCCGGCTGAAGGAGCTCATCAAGCGCACCAAGACACCGTGGATTTCCGACCACCTCTGCTGGGGCAGTGTCGATGGCAGCATGAGCCACGACCTTTTGCCGCTGCCCTACACGTTCGAAGCCGCGAAGAAGACGGCGGAAAACCTTCGGATCACGCAGGACTTCCTTGAGATCCCACTCGCGATGGAAAATGGGAGCAGCTACGCGGAGTTCAACGACGACGAGATGACCGAGTGGGAGTTTCTATCCGAAACCGTGAAGATCGCGGATGTCGGAATTCGGCGGAGCGACTGGAACTCTATCACCGACAGTATTGGTTCCGCATCCTCGATTCGCTTGCCTAGGGTTTTCCCGTCCTGCGGCGGATGGCGGGCGATGAGGTTTTCTGGGAACTGACCGAAGCGTATCTGTTAGCGCGGCCGTCGCGGAGTTTCACGCTCCGGCATCTGGGCGAGACCTTTGCGGACTTCATCGAGGTTTCCCCGCTGCTCGACAAAATCCGGCGGCGATGGTTCGGCAGCGTGGCGAGGATCAAGTATGCGTTTATGGAGTGCTTCGAGTCCGCCCAAGGCGCGCTGCCCGAAACCGAAGATTATGTCAAATTGCTGCACCTGCCAGTGCCAGCCGACTTATGCTGGGACTGGCTGGATTTCTCCCCGGCTACTTCGCAGGATTCGCAACCGATCGATCTCGCCGTGTGGCGCGAACCCTCGGGTCGGAGCCGACAAGAACGCATTGAGACGGCAGAAGTTCCCTTGCTGCTCAGGTTGAAAGATGGAATCCGACTCGACGCGCTTTTCGACTCCCTGCCGGAACCCGCCCCGACGGAGGAGGAAATCACCCGCTGGTTCGGAAAATGGCACAGCCATCGCTGGCTGGGAGGGCATGGACCGGATGAGTTCGCAGGCGGTGTCGATGGAGTGACCGCCACGGCAGGCAAGGCAGAATCCCGTCTTGCCGCCCGTTGCCGCGCCTGCTTCCCTTCACGCCCTTACCTTTTAAAATTCATGGCCAACAAAGATGTCACCGATCCCGCCCGCATGGAAAAAATCGTCTCGCTGTGCAAACGCCGCGGCTTCATTTTCCAAGCGGGAGAAATCTACGGCGGCCTCAACGGCTGCTGGGACTACGGCCCGCTAGGTGCCGAGCTGAAGCGGAATTTGAAGGACTATTGGTGGCGGAAAACGGTCCAGGAGCGCGACGACGTGCTCGGCATGGACGGCGCGATTTTGACAATGGAGCAGGTGCTGGTTGCATCGGGGCACGCCGGCGGATTTGCCGATCCGATGTGTGACTGTCGGGTAACCCAGAGCAGGTTCAGAGCTGACCAGTTACCTGCCCTTAGCGGTGAAGTTTGGACTTTTTACGGTGCCCTGCCGACCAGCATGGCTTTCGAAGTTTCTCGGGAGAACGGAACCGCATTGCCCGACAAGATCGCGAAAAACCTCTGTGGTGCTCTTGCACACGAATTTGAAGAACCTGCTACCATTAGCGATGTGAGTATCGGCGTGGAGGCAGTTGTGAGAGAAGGCGCTCAAATTGATGAATCGAAAGTTGCGGAAATTTCGAAGAATGTTCGTTCCAAGGTAATTCTTGAGCATTTGAAAGTTTTGGTTCTAGAAGGCAAGACACGGAAAGACGCGGAGAAAGTGGCGAAGCAATTTTACGTCAATCGCAAAGTTGAAAACCCTATGCTGATTACCAGCACCCAAAGCGAGAGAGTCGAAGATTCCACGTCTTTCAATCCAGAGAACGGCGCAGAACTCACTGAACCCCGCCAGTTCAATCTGATGCTGCAAACGAACTTCGGCGCGACCGGAGACCAGATCGCCTACCTTCGCCCTGAGACCGCGCAGTCGATTTTCTGCCAGTACAAGAACATCCTCGATTCGAATCGAGTAAAACTGCCATTTGGCATCGCACAGTGCGGCAAATCGTTCCGCAACGAAATCAACCCTCGCAATTACATTTTCCGTTCGCGCGAGTTCGAGCAAATGGAGATCGAATATTTCTGCCATCCTGACGACGGCCTGCGCCTAACCGACGAGTGGTTGGCCGAGCGGCTCAAGTTCTACGGCGAGATCGGCATCCCGCGCGAGAAGCTGCACATCCTCGACATCCCGGATGGCGAGCGCGCCTTTTACTCGAAGAAAACCTACGACATCGAATACGAATTTCCCTTCGGTATTCAGGAGTTAGAAGGGGTGGCTTACCGCACGGACTATGACCTCGGCGTGCATGAAAAAGGCTCCGGCAAGTCGCAGCTTTATTTCGACGAAGAGACGAAGGAGAAATTCCTCCCGCACGTCGTCGAGCCATCCGCCGGCTGCGACCGCACCGTGCTGGCGCTCATTTGCGAAGCCTTCGACGAGGAAACTCTAACTGACGAAAAGGGCAAGGAGGACATCCGCACGATGCTGCGTTTCGTCCCGCGGATGGCTCCGATCAAGGTTGGCATTTTCCCGCTGCTCAAGAAGAACGAGGAGCAAGTCGCGATTTGCCGAGAGATCCAAAAAACACTCCAGCCGTGGATGAATGTCTTCTACGACGACGGCGGCGCGCTTGGTCGCCGCTATCGCCGCCAGGACGAAGTCGGCACGCCGTTCTGCGTGACGGTCGATTTCGAAACCCTCGGCGAACAAGGCGACGAGCTGAAAGGCACCGTCACCATCCGTCACCGCGACTCGATGGAGCAAGAGCGCCTACCGATCAGCAGCCTGCTTGCCTGGCTGCTAGAGCGCGTGAGGTGATTCAAGGAAACCACTCTTTGGGCGGCGCGATGACTCGCAACCCTTCGATTCGGGAGAAATGCGCGTCGGAGGTCAACACCGCCGCACCGATTGCAATCGCACTCGCAGCGATGACCACGTCGGTCCCTGGTATAACCAAGCCTTTGCGATCCAGCTTCCAAGCAAGCGCCGCAGCTTCATCCCAGAGTCGGTTAGACGCAGGGATATTGACCATTACGTCCATGAAATCATTGAGACTGCGATAGGCCTTCGGGGATTTTACTCCGCGAAGCACCTCCACCCGCACCATTCCGCAAATCGCGAGATTCCGAATCCCAGCCCAGCGGTAAAGCCACGGTGCCGGGTCGCCACGATACTTCATCAGGTCGATGAAGACATTGCTATCAACCAAGATTTCACTTTCCATACTTGGTGGGTTCTTCGGCGACTTTGCTGCTCAGGGGATTGTAGGCGGACAAATTTTTCGGGTCGTAGCCCGGATAAATAGCGTCTGCCCATTCTTCGGGTGCCAAACCCAAGCCCTCAGTGCCGAAACGCCGAAACCGGGTCTTCCGATCCAATTCGCGCAACGCCATTTCGACCGCCTCAGTCTTACTTTCGTAGTCATAGTCAGCCATGACGCGCTTCAATAAATCTTCATCAATATGCATGGTCATCTTCATGCCATACTAGGTATGGCCAACCTCCCCGGTTGTCGAGTCTTTTTTCAAATCCCTCCCTCCTTGATTCTTCCAAACCGCCCCTCCAGTCTCCGCCCATGTCCGAGCCCGCACTCACGCCGATGATGGCCCAATACCAGGCCATGCGGCGCTCATTGCCGGCCGACATCATCCTGTTTTACCGACTCGGTGACTTTTATGAAATGTTCTTCGACGACGCGAAGGCCGCCTCGCCGATCATGAATGTGGCCCTCACCAAGCGCGGCGGCACTCCGATGTGCGGCGTGCCCTATCATGCGGCGCAAGGCTACATTGCCCGCTTGCTCAAGGCCGGAAAGCGCGTCGCCATCGCCGAGCAAACCTCCGAACCCGTCGCCGGCAAACTCGTCTCACGAGAAATCGCCCGCATCCTCACGCCCGGCTCCATCGACGACGACGCGCTGCTAGACAACCAGCGCCCGAACTATCTAGCAGCCGTTTGCCGTCACGGGAAATCCGCCGGACTCGCCTGTGTCGATCACACCACTGGCGAGTTCACCATCGCCGAGTTCGCGGACCTCGGGCTGCTAGAAGACGAACTCGCCCGCATTTCTCCGTCCGAACTTCTGATCCCAGATCACCAGACCGCCGAGTTTGGAAAACTCACCAACTGCCTCATCTACGAGGGCTACACCTTCCTCCCCGAGCACGCCACGCAGCTCCTCAAAGACCATTTCAACGTCCACTCATTAGACGGCTTCGGCTGCGCCAGTCTCCACGCAGCGAGCGGAGCCGCCGGCGGGGTTCTCCACTACCTCATTCACCAACTCCGTCGCCCCTGCGGCCACCTCCATCCGCCGCATGTTAGAGAAAGTGCCGATCACGTCCTCATCGACGCCGCCTCCCAGTGGAATCTCGACTTGGTGGACTCGCGCTCCGGCAAGGCCCATACGCTGCTAGGTGTCCTTGACCGCACCGCCACCCCGATGGGCGCGCGCCTTCTCCGCGACTGGATTCTCCACCCGCTGCGCGACCTCACCGCCCTAACCGCCCGCCAGGATCTCATCGCCTCGTTTCTAGCAGAGCCTTATTTGCTCTCGAAATGCCGGGAAGCACTCAAGGGCATCCGCGACATCGAGCGCACCACCTCCCGCCTCTCCCAGGGTTCGGGAAATGCCCGCGATCTCCAGTCGCTGGGCATCTCTCTCTCCCACATCCCCTCGCTCAAACAAGACCTCGCCTCACTCCCCGACGCGCCATCGCTCCAGCCGCATCTCTGCTCCCGGCTCCACGAGTTTCACGAACTCACCGAAATGCTCTCACTGGCTCTAACCGACGAGCCGCCGTCCCACCTCCGCGACGGCGGCGTCATCCGCGACGGCTGGTCGCCCGCGCTCGACGAACTCCGCGACGCCTCGCGCGGCGGCAAGGATTGGATCGCCCGCCTCCAAGAAGACGAACGCAAGCGCACCGGCATCGACTCGTTGAAAATCAAATTCAACAACGTCTTCGGCTACTTCATCGAGATCACCACCAGCCATTTAGCGAAAGTCCCGGACGACTACACGCGCAAGCAAACCATGTCTAACGCCGAGCGCTACATCACCCCCGCGCTCAAGGAAATGGAGAACAAAGTCCTCGGTGCCGAAGAACGCTCCAAGCAATTGGAGAACGAACTCTTTCTCGAACTCCGCACCCGCGTCATTGCCCATTTGCCCACCCTTCAGGAAACCGCTGCCGCAGTCGCGGAAATCGACGTGCTCTGCGCTCTATCAGAAGTCGCGCAATACCACCGCCACTGCCGCCCTGTGTTAAACGAAGGCAACGGCTTTTTCGTCATCAATGGCCGCCACCCGGTGTTAGAGCAAACTCTCACCGACGTGAAATTCGTCCCTAACGATACCGAACTCGATCCCGACACCGCCCGCCTCCAAATTCTAACCGGCCCAAACATGGCCGGTAAATCCACCTACATCCGCCAGATCGCGCTGATCGCCGTGATGGCCCAGATCGGCGCCTTCGTCCCCGCCGAGTCCGCCACGCTAGGCCTCGTGGATCGCATCTTCTGCCGCGTCGGTGCCAGTGACGACCTCTCACGCGGCCAGTCCACCTTCATGGTCGAGATGAGCGAGACCGCCCTCATCCTCAACCACGCCACCGACCGCTCACTCGTCATCCTCGACGAGATCGGCCGCGGCACTGCCACCTTCGACGGCCTCTCCATCGCCTGGGCTGTCGCCGAGCATTTGCACGACACGATCGGCTGCCGCACCCTCTTCGCCACCCACTACCACGAGTTGACGGACCTCGCGAACACCCGCCCCGCCGTCGCCAACTACAACGTCGCCGTTAGGGAATGGAACGAGGAAATCATCTTCCTCCACAAGATCCTCCCCGGAGCCGCCGACAAATCCTACGGCATCCAAGTCGCCCGTCTCGCCGGCTTGCCCAAGCCCGTCATCGAGCGCGCCAAGTCCATCCTCTCTCACCTCGAACTCCACTCCGTGAAACCCGAGGCGAAAACCCAAGGTCCCAAAGCCAAAAACATGGTCCAAGACGACATGCCCCGCCCCGCCGCCCCGCAGATGGACCTCTTTGCAAACTTCTAACGGACCGCGAGATTCATCTCGCCCGTGATCCCCATCATCGCCGCGTTGCTCGCAGTCAATGCATCCGCATCATTGGCGAGTCACTCGTGAATGGTTTCCACCGCCATTTTCAAATGAGTTCCATCACCTGACTGAGATGCTCGTCGGGCTTCACCTTGGAAAGGATGGCTTTGATTTTGCCATCCGGACCGATGATGAAAGTGGTGCGCTCAGTGCCCATATAGGTTTTGCCATACATGGTCTTTTCCACCCACACGCCATAGGCATCGACGATCTCGTGATCCTCGTCGCTGAGGATGGGAAACGGCAGGCTGTGCTTCTTGATGAACTTCTCGTGGCTCTTGATCGGGTCAATACTCACTCCGAAGACTTTTGCCTTGGCGGAGATTTCCTGCCATCCGTCGCGGAGTGCGCAGGCCTGCGTGGTGCAGCCGGGCGTGTCGTCCTTCGGATAAAAATAAAGCACGACTGTCTCACCTAGCAGATCGGAGAGTTTCACGGTGGTCGGTGATGTGTAGGCACCGCCAATGGCTTGTGCGGAAAATGCGGGGGCTTTGGTGCCGGACCTGGGTTGCTTGCTCATGGGATGAATGGAGGTTTCGAAAATCAAAGGACGCTGGATCCCGTCGGCGGTAGCGCAAACAGCGAGTATTAAGCGGCAATCCACCTTGGCAAGCTCGCCGCGATGAAATAATCCCCCTCCATGAAATCCGAGCTGCGCGTGCTTCATATTCAGGAAACTAACAAGCTCCCCATGGCCCGCCTTGGTCCCTACGAAATCGCAACTCTCATTTCGACGGAAGACGAGGGCGCTGCCACCGCTTACCGTGTTAGAATCGAACCCTATCAGCGGACGAACGTGAGTTATCATCGCATCGCAGAGGAATTCTATCAGGTCCTGGCGGGCAGAGGCATCGCCGTGCTTGATGGCGTCGAGCACGCTTTGGAACCCGGCGATTTCCTCCGCCTTCCCCCGGGCACGACTCACGGCTTCATCACAAAGGAAGAAGCGTTGGTAATGTTAGACATTCATTGTCCCGGTTCACGACCAGACCGGGATGTATTCTTCGTGGGGGAAACTCCCGACGGCTTTACCTCATGCTGACGCGAAGCGCCGCAAAAAGAAGCGGTCCGACTGATCATCCCTTTGGAAAACCCATTAACCTCGGAGCATCTCAATCGGACCGCCTATGGTGTCGCGACATGTTTGAAAAAGCAACCGGCGTGCCAAGCGGGTCGCGAATTTCGAGAAATTTCCTGCTCGCCGCGAATCATTTGGATTTCGCGACTTGGGCTGCGGGACGCTCTAGCCACCGCAATGTTCCCTTGGCAAGAGGGTGGCAGTGATTACTGTGCGCATCGTAAGCAAAAAGGATCGATTCCCCCCGCGTCAATCCGCCTTCCTCCCACTCCCATGAAAACATTCACTTCGCTCGCAGTGCTCGCGCTGTCATGTGCTGCCGCATTTTCCGCAGATGTCATCGCGCCTTCGGTGACGTTCGCAGCGGTCTCGCCCTCACCGCCCTCATCAGTCAATGTCACCAATACCGTCGGATCTATCAGCATTACGATGCAGATCACCGATGATGACAGCGGCTTCAGTTTTGGAAATTTGTTCCTGCACAATCAAGCCGGCGATTTCATTGAATCTGCCTACTTCGACGTAAGCCAGCGGACGGGCGGCGGTCCGCTGAATGGGAGTTATACCATCACCATGGAAGTTCCAAGGTATGCAGACCCTGGCACTTGGCGGGTGGACGCGCTGGTCGATGACGTCGCCACAAACCGCCGCAACCTCGGAGGCCCCGATCCCGCGAATACCCCATTCCCGAATCCCGCCGCCATGACTTTCACACTGGTCAACACTGGCCAAGTCGATGACTCGCCGCCGAATCTCGTGACTGATTCGGTGTTTCCAGCTGCGGTGAATGTCTCGAGCGCAAGCGCGGCTCTCAATTTTACGCTTGAGTGCCACGACTCACCCGCAGGTATCAACTATGGCTACATCTATCCCCGCACTCCCGGCGGAGTCGTCCGCCACGATTTAATCAAGTATTTCTCCGACGGGGACCGGACTTCGGGGGACAGTTCTAGCGGAATCTATGAGACATCTCTAACTCTTCCGCACGGCAGCGACTCTGGGAGATGGACCTTCGAGGTTTATCTCCTAGATAAGGTCGGTAACTACAATTTCAGCCCAGCGGGCAGCGTCGCCGTGAATTTGCCGCCGGGTTACGAACCCACGGACTTCCTCGCGCAAGCGGTGGACGCCGTGCAGCTCCCTTTCTCAACCCGCGGCGGTGGCTGGATTATTCAGAACGCCGATAGTAACGACGGAATCGATTCCGCAGCGAGCCGGCCGATGGGTGACGGCGGGGAAGCGACTTTCCAAACCACGGTGACGGGGCCGGGCACGCTATCATTCCAGTGGCGGGTCGATTCGGAATTTGATGCGGATTTCCTCACCGTCCTCCTCGATAACTCGCCGCTTCAGGAAATCAGCGGCAACGAGGATTGGGTGGGATACTCGGTGAATATCCCGTCGGGAAATCACACGGTGAAGTGGCGTTACAAGAAAGATGCCAGCGGGTCTAACGGCGACGACCACGGCTGGGTGGATGAAGTGCGCTTCCGCCGAGACCCCGATGCCTCACTGCCTCTACTCCAGGATCTGCGGATCTTGCCGCGCTCGGTGGACCTGCTAACAGGTCCTCGGGAAGTGACTTTCAAGATCGAGGTGACGGATGATTTCCACGGCTTGGCGGGAGGTCGGCTGGAGCTGTTCAACGCATCGGGAGATCCGCAAGTAAGCACCACCTTCGACGGGCAGTTTCCCCAAGTGGGAGATTCCAATGCTGGAACCTACGAGGTGATCCTGGAAATCCCCGACGACGCCGGGTTTGGACAGTGGCGCGCGGAGGTTACCTTGACCGAGGCCACCACTAACACGACCCGCCGCTACGGTCTCGGTGGCGAGGCATTCCCAGTGAAAGGGAGCGAATTTTTCCACGCGGGCGATCCGTCTGCCGCCGATACGCAAGCGCCACTCGCGCGGGCACTTCAAGTCACTCCGGGCGGGGTGAATGTCAGCGTAGGTGCCGCCGTGGCCACGGTCACCATTCAGATCACTGATGCCGTGGCGGGCTTCTTGTTTGGCGATGTGGAAGTTTACAATCCAGATAGCAATTCGACCGGGACTCACTCGTTCAGTACCGGCGACCGCATCTCTGGAGATGAGTTTAATGGAATTTATCAAGTGCAAATTACCATTCCTCAATATGCCATGCCGGGCACTTGGAAGGTGGGATGCTATCTCAGAGATACCGATGGCAACGAGCACCGCTATCCATCTAACATTCAATTCCCGGACGAGGTGGATGAGACATTCACCGTGATTAACAGCGGGGCGATCGACACCAGCGATCCGGTGGTGACGTTCATGGAGGTCACTCCCGCGCAAATCAATACCAGCGCTGGCCCAGCTCAGGTGCAAGTGACGGTTTCTATTCAAGATGACCTCAGTGGCATCAAGGACGCCTATGCCTATTTCTACGATCCCGCGGGCGACTTCCAGAGCGGTTTCTTTACTTTCCTCAATGGTGCGAACCAGATCGGCAGTAACAATATGTCCCGCACCTATCAGTTTTCAAAAACTCTTCCTCCGGGCAGCGCCATGGGCCGATGGGAAGTCGGGATCTACCTCCAGGATATGACTGGGAGGGCGAAAAGTTATGGTAATAACTCCAGTCTCTACCCAGAGCCGTTCACTGGATACTTCACCAATTCCTCAGGGCCACTCTCCACCTTCGCGGCATTTATGGCGAGTTACTCGCTCTTGGGAGGCAATGCTCTAGCAGGTGCGGATCCTGACGGTGACGGCCGAAACAACGCAACCGAACTGCTGCTCGGCAGCAACCCGGCCAACGCGGCAAGCACCGGCACCGGAATAATCACCACCAGCCGAGATGCCACGCAGTTTCATTTAGATTTCACCATCAATCCGGCACTAACAGTCACCGCGAACGGCGGCTTCCTAGAACTCCGCGATGGCGGCGGCGGTGCTCCACTCAAGGTGAAAGGCCAAATCCAAAACGGGCTCGCCGCAGCTTGGGCAAGTGCAACTCCGGCCCTCATCCCAGGCAACATCTACCGAGTGAGTTTGCCTTTCGCCAGCGGAGCAACGGGATTCGCGCGCCTGTATTTCGAAACTCCGTGAATTGCTATTATATTTTATGAGAAAGCCCCTACTAACAACAATGGTGTGTTTGGCAGTGCTCCCGGTTTCCGCCCAACCGCTCGCAGACGCTAAATCTAACGACCAATACTATAAGCTCGGCCACGATTCCAAACCCATGGATGGCGTGCCGCAGGGTAAATTCACGGAGCCGTTAGTGATACCCAGCCAGATCTTTCCCGGCACCCAGCATACCTACTGGGTCTATGTCCCCGCGCAGTATGATCCAGCCAAGCCCACTCCGGTGATGATCTTCAACGACGGCCAGGCGTTGATGGCCGAGCCGGGCGACGTGCAAGCGCACCGCGTATTGGACAACTTGATTTATCGGCGTGAAATCCCAGTGATGTTAGGTGTGTTCATTAACCCGGGCCGGCGGCCTGACCAGCCTGAGCCTAACCCCCGCGACTGGGGCGACAAGACCACCAACCGCGCGGACGAGTATAACCCGCCGACTGATAAATACGCCCGCGTGATCGTGGAGGAACTCATGCCCGGCTTGAAAAAGAGTTATAACATTTCACCCGATCCGGAGCATCATGCCATCATGGGATCAAGCTCAGGCGGGTGCGCCGCATTCGCGGTTGCGTGGTTCCGTCCCGATGACTTTCGCAAGGTGGTCAGCTTCGTGGGCAGTTATACCGACATCCGCGGCGGGCATATCTATCCAGAGCTAGTGGCGGCAAGTGAGCGCAAGCCGATTCGGATCTTCATGCAGGACGGGCGCAACGACAACCGCCGGCCGGACAATTTGAACAAGGACTGGTTCTATCAGAACGTGCGCCTCAAGGACGCGCTCACGAAGAAGGGCTACGACCTGAACTACACATGGGGCATCGGCAATCACGGCCAGAAACAAGGCGGCGCGATTTTCCCAGAAATCATGCGCTGGCTGTGGCGCGACCAACCGGTTTCCTCAGATCCTAACGACACTGTGGAGCGGGCCTTCCGCACTCCCGGCAGTTAGGGGAAGTTGATTCCCAGTCCACCTAGCAAGCCGCGCAGTTCCGGCGATTGTCCCGCGAGCACGTCGTCGATCATTCCATGGTAAGTCGCGGGGACTTTTGATTTCATGAATTCCAAGACCGCGGCGATAATTTGCTCGGTCATTTCCTCGCTGAGTCCCAGCGCGATGAGCTTTTCCTTCAGTTCATTCATAATCTAATCGTTGGGTGAAAGTGCCGGGAACAGGACTCGAACCTGCACACCTTGCGATACCAGAACCTAAATCTGGCGCGTCTACCAATTCCGCCATCCCGGCTTTCGGGCGCGACTCTATCGCCACTCGGGCATGGCGCAAGCCCTCAATGCGAGGTCGTGAAACCATTTCCCACTCACTTCCGTGAAATCGTGGGGACGCGAGGTTCCTCGCTGCCATTGAGATGCCCGTTGTCCTTGCACCGCACCCACTCATTGCGAAATCATCCGCTGTGCTGCAGCTCCCCGCATGGTTAGAAAGATACCGTATTTTACCGAAGTGCGTGCTGCAGTTCGCGGCGGGCTTGTTCCTCATCAACCTGATCAATGCAGCGCAGTTTCTCCTGCTCAATCTGTTCCTGAAATCTCGCGGACTCGAAGATCCGGCGATCGCGGCTCTAACATCTCACCGATTTCTCGCCACCTTCTTCCTCGCCATTCCCGCCGGGCTTTGGCTGCGGGGCAAGCCCCTGCGCAAGCCGCTCATCATCGGTGCGGTGCTGTTCCCGCTGACGGCGCTCGCATCGCTGGAAACGGTGCGGCTCGGTGCGATGACCGCTGCATCCGTTAGTTTTCTGGCGATGGGTTTCGCCGGATTGATCCTCAACGTGGCCAGCCTGCCGATGATGATGCGGCTTGCTCCGCCCAAGCAATCGAGCGAGGCGTTGAGCCTGTTGTTTGCGACGTGGGGTGCCGCCAGCATCTGTGGTGGTGTCATGTCGAGCGTGCTCCAGGGCATCGGCCATTTGGATATCGGCAGCCTCCGCCTTACCTTTGATGAACACTCCACGCTGCTGGTTCTAACACTCTGCGGCTTGGGTGCACCGTTTCTGTATGCCCGTCTTCCCGATCCGGTTCCTGCGGAGAAATCGACGCGTCACTGGTTGCATGTCCAGCGTGAGGATCGGCCGGTGCTGTTGCGGGCGATTGTTCCTTCCATCTGCATTGCCACCGGCGCCGGCTTGAGCATCCAGTTCCTCAACCTATTTTTTAGCAGCGTCTATCAGCTAGATTCCGCGACCTACTCGGCCTTCGGCTCTATCAGTTACGTGTTGGTGCTATTCATGGGCTTGATCGTCCCAGAAGTCCGCCGTCGGTTCGGCTGGCGCGGGGCGATAGTCGGGGTGCAGTCCGCAGCGGTGGTAATGCTTGCCACTCTTGGGCTAACAGAACTGTGGAAGGACGCCACGTGGGCACTGCCGCTCGCGTTGGTGTGTTTCATTTTCCGCCAGCCGCTTATGAACATGGCGGGCCCGTCCACCAGCGAACTCTCGATGGCTTACGTGGGTGAGAAGAACCGCGAATTGATGAGCGCGTGCAATGGGGCGATCTGGAGCGGCTCGTGGTGGTTGGCGGCCCGCGCATTCGAAGCGCTCCGCAGCCACCAGTTTCCCTACTGGCAGATCTTCCTAATGACCGCCGCGCTTTTTCTGATAGGCACGCTGTCCTATCTCGGCCTGATCCGCACGGTCGAGCGCCGGGAGCTGCGAGACGGACTTAAAATTACTCCGAACGATTCGTTCTAACTGGGCAGCAGGATCACTGCATTTGCTCACGGACTAACAGTCTGTCTATGGATCGTGTGAGCCAACCGTAGGCTACTAACACAACCCAGGGCGGGAGATCCGTAGATCCCCCGCCGTAGGTCAGCCCCGGATCGGGTGCAATCGGGGCACCAAGCTTGCAAGCCTCGCACCTGACTCCCTAACCGGGGGTTTGGATTACTTCTTTGCCGCGTTCTTGGCAGCCTTCTTAGCGGCCTTCTTCGCAGGAGCCTTTTTGGCGGCTTTCTTTGCAGGAGCGGCGTTCTTAGCAGCTGCCTTCTTCGCTGGAGCTGCCTTCTTCGCGACCGTCTTCTTCGCTGCCTTTTTGGCGACTTTCTTGGCGCTTTTCGCGACCTTCTTCACCGCTTTCTTGGCTGCCTTTTTCGCAGGAGCCTTTTTGGCGGGGGCTTTGGTTGCCGCTTTTTTCGCAGCCTTTTTAGCAGCGGCT
>JAYTLO010000182.1:0-1147 GCA_043729385.1 Akkermansiaceae bacterium | reverse complement strand
TACCTGAATTCCTTCGCCGAGGCGGACGCGGGCAAGACGGCGCACTGGGCCATCTGCTGGGAAAACAGTTCGATGCAGCGCGGCCCGTGCAGCGCGGTGTCGAGCTGGACCATTCCGGGGTGAACGTGAGAAGTCACATTCCAAAAGTGCTCACGATGGCGCTCATGGCCATTTTCGTAGCGGGCTGCGGACACTATCCTCGCAACATTAATTCCACCTGGGACATACGCTGGACTCAGTCCTCAGAATACATGGTCAACGTTATTGACCTGCCGCTGAAAGACTGGCCCAGACTGCAAAAGTTCAAAGCCTTGGCGCATTTCAACGTTCGTGGAACGACGGCGCTAGTCACGGATCAACACCTCAAGGTGTTTGCTCAACTGAAGTTTCCACAGCTCAGGCAAGTCTCCCTCGCCTATTGCCGCAAGGTGACGGACGACGGAATCCAAGCGCTCACCAATCTCCCGTCCATTCAAGGTTTCCGACTGATCGGCGTTGGCTTGACGGATCGCGGAATGCAAATTCTCGCGACCGGATTCCCGAATTTGAAGGGCATCAATGTTTATCAATGCGCTGCGCTGACCGAAAGCGGATTCAGCAGTCTCACCAATTCGCCCTCGATCACCTCCGTGGGTATGTCACTGGATCCATTTTCTCAGCAGCAGGTGGAGAAGATCATCACCACCGTCTTGAACGTCACATGGTGGACGATCAGCGATCCACGGCACCGGCTGGACCGCGAATCTCTACGGCGGCTTGGAGATGCAAGACGGATCACGATCCAGGTGGCTGATGAAAACAACTATGTCAGAGGAATCACGAGATACCACCGGTGAGTCGCAGCGGCGTGCGGCACGTCGGGCTTGCTCCCTTTACTAAAACCCTTTTCCATCGCGCCCACCGCATGAGCCTGTTGCTTCTCCTCCGCCCCGTCCGGTCGGCCTCTGGGTGCGATTGAAAGTGGCGGACACCAAGTGGTGGGTTTTGTCGCGCTGCGACAAAACAAGCCCGCGCAGAGCGGGCGGCCCGGCGGTGGTCAAGGATGCGACCTCCACCCACCCACCCGCGCCGCTCTGCGCGGCGCGACTGCTCGCAGCGCGAGCAGTTCCACCTCCCAGGTTTGCCCGCCACTTTCAATCGCACCCAT
>JAYTLO010000181.1:0-4088 GCA_043729385.1 Akkermansiaceae bacterium | reverse complement strand
CGACCTCCGCACCGGCCAGGAATCCGGCAGCATCCAGGAAGTCATGGACGGCGATCTCGATCCGTTCATCGAAGCCAAGCTCCGCGGCAAAGTCCGGGTAAAGGGCGCGAAGGATGAGGAGGACTGAGGCCGTAGCGGCGACCACCGGTCGCCGCTGATTTCTTCCCTTCTGGGCAACAGCCGCTCCCCACCCACCCTCTCCGCCGCTTCACCCCGGCGGCTGCGTCTTTGAATCAGCGGAACGGGATTTCGCCGCCAGGATCCCATCCGCCATCGTTAGAATCGCGTTCCGGCAAAACTCCCTCAGGCTCTCCGCCTTCACCAGCCGGCTCGCCCGGTCCGCGCGGTCGAACTCCTCGGCGGTCCGGAAAATCACGTTCCACGGCGGCGCTTCGGGCTGCGTCTCCCGTTGCCGGGCTGTTTCCAGCGTGATCGCCCGCTCGATCTCGTCCATCAGCTCGGCCGTCCGTTTGCTTTCGGGCCAAGATACTGGCGAATCGTGTTATCGCTCAACTTCAACTGTTTCGCGAGCCAGCGCCGATCCTTGCCGATGGTCGCTAGCAGACGTGGAATATCCTCGTAATCAATCACCTTCCCAGAATAGGAGATGCCCGCATGGGCGGAAATCAGGAGTTCGCCGTGTCGAATTCTTGTCTATTGGGTATTTTGAAGAATGGCGATTGAAGCTTGTTTTAGCGATTGTCGCCAAGATGTTATCGCTGCTTGCATGACAAAAAAGGTCTTTATAGGCTATTGGTGAAGCCACCGGATTTGACCCTTCTCGACAACATCACCAGTCTGCTTGGCGACGATCTGAAACGCACGATCACGCCCGGCGCGAAGCTCAAGATCGCGGCATCGTGCTTCTCCATTTACGCGTTTGAGGCGCTCAAAAAGGAACTCAGCGTAATCGATTCGCTCGAATTCATCTTCACCTCGCCCACCTTCGTCCCGAACGACGTTTCTGACAAACTCCGCAAGGAGCACCGCGAATTCCACATTCCCAAAATGGAACGCGAGCGCAGCCTCTACGGCAGCGAGTTCGAAGTCCGGCTGCGCAACGAGCTGACCCAAAAGGCAATTGCCAAGGAATGCGCCGAGTGGATGCGGAAAAAAGCCACGTTTCGCTCCAACAAAGGCCGCGCTCCCATGCAGCAGTTCGCCTGCGCTAAGGGAGTGGAAAGCGAGAGCGTTTACATGCCGCTCCATGGTTTCACCGCGGTGGACCTCGGTTATGAAACGGGCAACGCGGTCTCCAACTTCGTCAACAAGTTCGACGAGCAGCCGATGACCGGCACCTGGCTCGCCCTCTTCGACCAGATCTGGAACGACCCCGAAAAGCTCGAAGACGTCACCGACCGTCTCTGCGACCACATCGCCTCGGTCTATCAAGAGAATTCGCCGCAGCGGATCTATTTCCTGATGCTCTACAATATCTTCAGCGAATTCCTCGAAGACATTTCCGAAGACGTCCTGCCCAACGACCTCACCGGCTATCAGGACAGCCTCATCTGGCAGAAGCTCTTCAACTTCCAGCGCGATGCCGCCACCGGCATCATCAACAAGCTGGAAACCTACAACGGCTGCATCCTCGCCGACAGCGTGGGCCTTGGTAAAACCTTCACCGCCCTCGCCGTCGTCAAATACTACGAGCTGCGCAACCGCTCCGTCCTCGTCCTCTGTCCGAAAAAACTCGCGGACAACTGGCTCAACTACAACCGCAACCTCGTCACCAACCTCTTCGCCAAGGACCGCTTCAACTACGACGTCCTTTGCCACACCGACCTGCTCCGCACCCGCGGCGAGTCGCTCGGCATGCCGCTCAACCGCGTGAACTGGGGAAATTACGATCTCGTCGTCATCGATGAGTCGCACAACTTCCGCAACAACAACCCCGGCGAGGAAGAGCGCGAATCTCGTTACGCCCGGCTGATGAACAAGGTCGTTAGGGCCGGCGTGAAAACGAAAGTCCTCATGCTTTCCGCGACGCCGGTGAACAACCGCTTTACCGACCTCCGCAACCAGCTCGCCCTCGCTTACGAAGGTGAGCCCGACCAACTCCAGTCCAAGCTCCGTTCGGAAAAGAACATCGACGAAATCTTCCGCCGCGCCCAGACCGCCTTCAACGCTTGGTCCACTCTGCCACCGGAGCAACGCACCGCCACCGCCATTCTCAACGCGCTCGACTTCGATTTCTTCGAGCTGCTGGACAGCGTCACCATCGCCCGCTCGCGCCGCCACATCCAGACCTTCTACGACACCAAGGATATCGGTGAATTTCCGGAGCGCCTCAAGCCGCTTTCTTTCCACTGCCAGCTCACGCAGCGCAAGGACGTCATCGGGTTCAACGAAATCTTCAATCGCCTCAGCGCCCTGACGCTCGCCGTCTATGCGCCGCTCGCCTATGTCCATCCGAGCCGCCTATCAAAATATCAGGACCTCTACGATCCCGATGGCGACGGCCACACCCGCAACCTCAGCCAGATCGGTCGCGAGGAGGGCATCCAGGCGCTGATGACCGTCAATCTCCTCAAGCGCCTCGAAAGTTCCGTGCATTCTTTCCGCCTCACGCTGGAGAGCCTCGAAGGAAACCATCAGCGCACCCTTGCGAAAATCGCCGCCTATCAGAAAACCGGCCGCGACGCCACCTTCGCCGATGTTGCCCCAGCGTTTGCCGAATATGAGCCGGACGAGGACGATGAACTCCCTGTGCCCGATAGCGATACCATCGGCTCGAAGGTCCAGATCAGCCTTTCAGACATGGATCTCCCTCGCTGGAAGCAGGAGCTCGAAGGCGATCTAGCCATCATCGGCAGCCTGCTCGATGAAATGCGTAAAGTCACTCCGTCCGATGACGCCAAGCTCCAGCGCCTGAAGACCACTATCCTCAGCAAGCTCGCCTCGCCCATCAATCCGGGGAACAAAAAAGTCCTCATCTTCACCGCTTTCGCCGACACCGCGGATTACCTCTACGAGCACCTCGCACCGTATTTCCTGGAAAACCAGAACTTGCACTCTGGCAAAGTCACCGGCTCCAACAGCCCGAAATCCACCCTGCCGAAGAGTTACGATTTCCAATCCCTGCTGACGCTCTTCTCGCCGCGCTCCAAGGAAAAAGCCGCCATCCTGCCCAAGGAAACCGGCGAGATCGACATCCTCATCGGCACCGACTGCATCTCGGAAGGCCAGAACCTCCAGGACTGCGATTACCTGATCAATTACGACATCCACTGGAACCCGGTTAGGATCATCCAGCGATTCGGGCGCATCGACCGCATCGGGTCGCAAAACAAATCTATCCAGCTCGTGAACTACTGGCCGGACATCACGCTCGACGAATACATCAATCTCAAGGAGCGCGTCGAAAACCGGATGATCATCGCGGATGTCACCGCCACCGGCGATGACAACCCGCTCGACTCGAAGTCCAACGACGTTTCCTACCGTCGCGAACAACTCCGCCGGCTTCAGGAGGAAGTCATCGATCTGGAGGACGTGAAAACCGGCATCTCCATCACCGATCTCGGCCTCAACGATTTCCGGATGGACCTCCTCAATCATGTGAAGGATCACGGCGATCTATCCAATTTTCCCAACGGCATGCACGCCGTCGTCCCCGCGGCCCCCGAGCGCGGCCTGCCGCCCGGAGCCATCTTCGCGCTGCGCAACCGCAATGACGGCGTGAACATCAACCAGCAGAACCGGCTGCATCCTTACTACCTCGTTTACGTCGCGCAGGACGGGCAAATCCTCGTCAACCACACCGAGCCGAAGCGGCTGTTGGATCTCGTTCGCGCCGCCTGCAAGGAACGCGCGGAAGCCATGCCCGAAGCCTATCAGCCATTCAACAAGGCGACGAACGACGGCAGGAAAATGGAAACCTATTCCAATCTCCTCAACACCGCCATCCGTTCGATGATCGAGATCAAGGAGGAGAAGGACATCGACAGCCTCTTCACCGGCGGCCGTACCAGCGCCCTGCTCAACACCATCACCGGGATCGAAGACTTCGAACTCATCGCGTTCCTAGTCGTACAGGGGAGCGTGGGCGTCGCGCCCGCATCATCCAACCCAGCGGGCGAGACGCC
>JAYTLO010000180.1:0-1213 GCA_043729385.1 Akkermansiaceae bacterium | reverse complement strand
TGGCACGAGAAGAGAAAACATCTTTCCCAGTCTTCCCATTGTCGCCGCAGCGCGGAATCGTGACGGATAAGGCACCGTTTGCGCAGAGAGAAAGCGCGAGGCTTTTTCGCTGAGTGTCCGTTTGAATTTGCTTTGCGCGACGGCGCGGAACGGGCTGATTAGATCGCGATAGGGCACGCCGCTCGGGCAGGCCGGTTCGCACGCCAGACAGCCGAGACAACGATCCACATGTGGCTGTGCGTCTTCCCACGAAAGTTTGCCTTCCAGCACTTCCTTCATCAGGACGATGCGGCCGCGTGGTGAATCCATTTCCTGCCCCAGCTCCTGATAAGTCGGACATGCGGCGAGACAGAAACCGCAATGCACGCAAGTTTCGATCGCATGAGTCATCGGCTTCGCGAGTGGGCCGTGTTGGTCAGGTGGAATTTCGTGAAGCATCAGTCGTGGAGGTTTGGAAAACGGTTTTCCGCATCGAGGGCGGTTTTGACGGCGGCGGCAATTTTGAAATCATTTCTCGCGCCGAGCCAGAGCGGTGCATCACCTCGCATCGCCATGCCGGACAGCTTTTGCGTGAGAAGATTTTGATCGAGTGTCACCGCTTGCGCAGCATCCGCCAGAGAGATGAAGGCTAGGTTTCCGCCCGCACTCAAATGCATCCGCGCTCCACTCAACGCGCTCACGCTATGCGCCAAAGTAACCACGGCATTCGGCACCACGGCGATCTTCAGCAGCGGTCCGGTGGCGTTCGCCCAGTGAAACTCCCGCAAGTTGATCCAGAGAGCTTGGGCCTCGGTCTCATCCAACCTCCTCCCGGGCCAGCGGTTCAGGATTTCCTGCGTGAGTGCCTCCAGCGCTGTGGCCGGGCCGTTAAGGCGCATCGCCACTGACGTTGCATCCGGGAGCCAGTCGAGTGCGTCGAGTTCCCAGCGTGCACTTCCAGCCGCTGTTAGAATTTTCACCACGGACTCGACATCACTCGCATCCAGGAGGAGCGTTTGCTGCGAAGCGAGGGCGGGAAATACTTTGAAGGTGATTTCGGTCAGGATGCCGAAGCGCCCGAGGCTGCCGATGAAAAACTTAGGCACGTCAAACCCAGCTGCATTTTTGACCACCTTGCCGCCCAGACGCATCGCCCGCCCAGCGCCATCTACGAACTGCACACCAAGAATAAAGTCCCGTAGCCCACCAAAACGAAACCGCCCCGGCCCGCTGA
>JAYTLO010000179.1:0-19554 GCA_043729385.1 Akkermansiaceae bacterium | reverse complement strand
TGTATTCGCCAGCGATTTGCTCCTCGACCGGGCGTTGCAACTCTTCCGGCAAGACGCCCCAGGTGTAGGTCTCGATTTCGTAATGTTGGCAAGCGTGCGGGTGGTCTCTCCGCCAATCGAGCACCTCGCGAGTTTGCTGCCGAGTCGAGCGCAAGGGCGCGGCGGGTTCCGCATCGAGCGGGATGTGGAAGTGGACTCGAGCTTCGACCGCTCCAGGGATTTCTCCGGCATTCAGGAAATCAGGCAGATCCACGAAGCGGGAAATAGTGCCATCCAAAGACCGCAGTAGAACCTGGTGGAAATACACCGGCTCGTCGAACGCGCGGATCGCCGCGAGTGCCGCAGGATCGCGCGGATCGAGTGCCAACGCGCTGGAGAGATGGATCTTCGAAATCCGGATTCCGGCTTCGGTGAGGCCGTCAAGTGAGGCCCGCGCGCCGTCGTATTCGAGGGCGAAATGACAAGCATCGTAATTCACGCCGATCCTTCGTCGGATCACCTCAGTATTATTAGAGGACGCATGAAGCCTTGTGAAAAATGCTAGAGTTTCAGCGGTGTTCTCGAAATGCCCGAGCGGCTCCGGCTCCAGCCCGAGGTGGAAATCCAAGCCGGTCTCTGCCGCCAGTTCATCCAACCACAGCGCCAGCTCGCTCAAATGAATGAGGATAGGTGCCTCGTCCGCATGGAAGGTCTTGTGCGACCCGGGCAACGTGGAAACCGAAGCCCCTGTCCCCGGACGCGCGATGGCTGCTAGAATGCGGAACAAATCCTTCGTGTAATCCACCCGCGCCTGCTCCGTCCAATCCGGTTTGAAAACCTGCTCCTTCACCCGCGTGCCGTGGAAGCTGCCGTATGGAAAGCCATTGATCGTGAAAACGTAGGTGTTCGTTTCCTCCAGCCACCGTTTGAATTCCGCTAGGTGATCGCCTTCCAACAACTCCCGCGTGGCCACCGCTGATAGACGCAACCCGATGGCGAATGCTTCTTCCTCTTTCAGCGCTCCAGCCATCCGCAATCGTTCTCTAACGGCCAGCACATGCGTCTTCAGCACCACGAAGGTCTCCGCCCACGTCTCCGCCGGGTGGATGTTCGTGCAGTAGGAAAGGTGGGATTGGTGGAATTTCATGGGGGTGGGGTGGATTCGGACTCGGGGTCGGACTCGGACTGCGGGGACATGTCCCCGCAGTCCGAAGGCTTGTCATCCGGCGCATTCATTCTGTAAACCTCGGCGACTGGCTCAGAAACTTGCGCGGGTTCTGATAGACGATCTTCTCAATGTCCTCCGGCGTGTGGTTGCGGCGCTTCATTTCCAGCGCACATTTGGGCACGGCTAACGGATCGGAGTGACCCCAGTCGCAAGCAGAATTCATCCAAAGCCGGTCGGTGCCGTAGATTTCAAGCATGTCGATCGCCCGGTGAGGCGTGCATTTGCTCTCCGGATAGAGCGTCATGCCCGCCCAGTATCCGGCGTCGAGGACGTGGGAAATTGTGTGCTCCTCGACGTGGTCGATGATCACTTTTCCGCGGTCGAGTTTGGAAAACGACGCAAGTGAATCGAGGATCAGCCGGGTGCCCTTGAGCTTGTCCTCCAAGTGCGGGGTGTGGATCAGGATCGGTAAATCTCGGTCGAGCGCCAATTGCACATGCTCTTCGAAAATCCTCAGCTCGTTGCGGGTATTCTTGTTCAGCCCGATTTCACCGATTCCTAACACCGTCGGGCAATCGAGAAATTGCGGGATCAGGCTCATCACCTCGCGCGCAAATCCCGGATCATCGGCTTCCTTCGGATTGATGCACAACCAGCAGTAATGCTTGATGCCGTATTTCGCCGCCCGCTTCGGCTCATACTCGGTGAGTTGACGGAAATAGTCGTAAAACCCATCCGCCGACGAGCGGTCGAAACCGGCCCAGAACGCCGGTTCGCAAATCGCCTCGCAGCCTGACAGCGCGAGTTTCTCGTAGTCGTCCGTGGTCCGGCTGACCATGTGGCCGTGTGGCTCGATGTATTTCATTCAGGGAAGAGAGTGGATGGTTGAGAGTTGATTGTTAGAGTTCGTTCAGTTTCGGCCTATCACCCATCAACCCTCCACCATCAACTTTCTTTCGGGCAGGGCCGCTCCGAACGCTCCTTGAAACGGAGCACTATCAGAAACTTCCAAGGAGTGATCCGAAAAAGATTCTAACACGGCACGGGCGCGATCCGGGCGGTCCGTCAGTAAAAGCGGCAGCGCGTTTTTCAAAGCGGCATAGCGATAGTCATCGTCGCCCTGATGGCGGTCGATCCGATCCAGAAACGCGGCTAGGTTGATGAGCATGTGGCGCGCATCGATGAATTGGAGGTCAAGGAGATCCTTCTTGCTCGGCATGGGGGCAGGTTATTCAGGGATTTTCAAATTCCTATCCTGAAGAGTGGAAAATGATCCCCGCTTGCTAGCGGCGTGGGGATCGTATGAGCTGCGCCCGTGTTTGCGACTTACGTGCATAATCTGGATCCCATTGCCCTGCCAATTTACGGTGGCTTGGCGCTGCGGTGGTATGGTCTCGCCTATCTCATGGGCTTCGTCGCGGGGTTTCTCCTGCTGCGAAATCTCGCCCAGCGGGGGTTGTGGGTGCTCAAGCCGGAGAAAACCGGGGACTTCATCGCGGCGGCGGCGCTGTTCGGCGTGTTCCTCGGCGGGCGCGTGGGCTACATCCTTTTTTACCACCTCCCCAAGGCAGGATGGGGGAGTCTGGCGCAAGATCCGCTGTTAGTGTTCCGCGTCTGGGAGGGCGGGATGGCCAGCCATGGCGGCATCCTTGGGTTGGTGATCTTCACTTGGTTTTATGCGAAGAAGCACAAAGTCACCTGGACGGGATTGGGGGACGGGTTGTGTGTCGTCGCGCCGCTGGGATTGTTTTTCGGGCGTGCCGCGAATTTCATCAATGGCGAGTTGTACGGTCGGGTCGCTAACGGAGTGGTGTGGGCGGTAAAATTTCCGCTATCCCTCAGCGAAGAATCTGAGGCCAAGCAAAGCGCTGCGTGGCAAGCTTGCACCGAGGTTGATCCCTCGCTGGCCACCGCTAAGTCGCTCGATCCACTCATCGCCGCCGCTCGCGACAACCCTAAACTCTCCGAAACTGTAGGTGAGTATTTGCAGCCCCGCCATCCCTCACAGCTCTACGAAGGTCTGCTAGAAGGACTCACGCTCTTCGCCATCCTTTATCTTGTCAGGGTGAAATTCCCCAAAGCGCCCGATGGCTTGCTCACTGGATTGTTCTTCGCGCTCTACGCGATTTTCCGGATCTTCGGCGAGCACTTCCGCGAGCCGGATGCCGCGATGGTGGGCGCTCTAACCAAAGGGCAATTCCTCTCATTCTTCATGTTCGCCTTCGCTGCGGCGTTCTTCGTCCACGCGTGGCGGGGGCGGAAGAGAGTTGATGGTTGAGAGTTGATGGTTGATAGGCGGAGCAGAAGAGCATCCGTCTTTCCATCCACTATCAACCATCCACTACCAACTTCTCTCATCGAAACAACTCGTGCGCGGTGTAGGCCATGCCGATCGCGGCTGCGGCATCGCCGCCGATCGCCCATTCGAACTGGGTCGTTACCTTGTTAGGATCGAGCGGGCTTTGGCGGTAAACGGGCCACGCGCGTTCGGCGAAGCCCTCTTGGATCCATTCCATGTATTGATCGCGGAACGAAGTTTCCGCTAGACCGCCGCCGATCACGACCAGGCCGGGATCGAGCGTGCGGACCATGTCGGCGATCGCGTAGCCGAGGATAAATCCTTGCTGCTTGAAAATTTGCACGGCCAGTGCGTCGCCCTTTTCCGCGTATTCACGGAGTTTGAAGGCCTTTTCCTCAACGGGCGTGTCGCCTTCGTTGAGTGAGTGGCTTGCCCATTCTGGCTTCGCCAGTTCGAGTCGTAAGCGGCGGCGCAGCGCGACTAGCGAGACCCATGCTTCGGCGCAGCCTTTGAGGCCGCAGGAACATTGTGGCAGTTCGCCGTCGTCCTCACGGAAGGGCACGCTGATGTGGCCGGTTTCCAGTGCCAAGCCGTTAGCGCCCTCGTAACTGCGGCCGCCAGGGAGGACCAAGCCCGCGCCGAGGCCGGTGCCGGGTGCGACTAACAAGAGTCCGCCGTGGTGCTTGTGGCGCAGCGCGTATTCGCCCAGCGCGGCGGCGTTGCCGTCGTTCGTCATGAAAACCGGGATGCCGGTGCGGATGGAAAGTTTGCCCCGGATGTCCGTGCCCACCCAGTCTTCGCCGAGATTCGCGCGGCCCCAGATCACCCCATCGCTGCTCGGCGCGGGCACGTCCAGGCCGATCCCGGCGATGGCACTGCGCTCCACGCTGGCACCTGCTGCGAGTTGGTCGAGCGCGGCATCGAGCTGCGCAAACGTCGCCTCATAGCCATTTTTCACCATGCTCCGGACCTCGGCTAATGGCCCGACTTGCTCGGCCATGTGATTGACCAAAACCGCTTTCACGGTGGTGCCGCCGATGTCGAGACCGGCATAGTAGGATGGGTTGCTAGGCATGGCCGCAACACTGTTTTTCGGCTGGATAGGTGTCAAGAAATTGAAAATTTGTAGGCTCTGACTGTTTGCCGGGCGATAATCCGTGATCCTAGCGGCGCGAGCAGGCTTGTTCCCGAAAGCGGATTGACGAATGGAGCGCGAGCGGGAAACTCACGCCATGCTCCAAACCGCCATTCTCAATCCCGCGCTTCTCGATTTGTTAGCCCGCGTCCGCCATACAAACACGCTGGTGATCGCTGATTGGGCGTTTCCCTACTGGCCGGAGATCGAGACAGTTGATATTTCCCTGACGCGAGGAATCCCCACGGTGCTTGATGTGCTGGACCTGCTCACGCCTGTTTTTAAGATCGGCCGGATCTGGCAGGCGGATGAGTTTGTGACTTCTAACACCGAGGAAACGGTCGCCCGCTTTGCGAAATCCTTCGGGAAAATCCCGCTGACTCGCGAGGCCCACGTCGATTTCAAAAAGCGCGTGCCCCAAGCGATCAGCCTGATCCGCACCGGCGATGCGACGGCGTATGGGAATCTGATTTTGGAATCAGAGTGAGCGGTGGGGCACCGGGCATAATAAATTAAGCGGTCCGTGGGCTACTGCAGCGGAAGCAGGGCGGCGGCGCGGATGAATTTCTTGGCCGTGCCGGGCCAGGAAATGAGTTTAGTCGTCGAGGTGCCCGCGTCCGGCGGGAAGATGATGAGCGCGGAGTGGGTCGGGCGAAACTCCCAGCGCATCGCTGGTCTCTAGCCGATAGAGGCGAGTCGGGTTGGTGGTGAAAACGACTGTGGCTTCGGTGTAGCCGCCGTCGTAAGTGCAGGAGATGATTTTGAAATGGACGTTCGCATCATTGGGTGCGGTGCTGCTGATGGATTCGTTCTTGTCGCTCGCGCCGTCCTGGTCGAAGTCGCTCGACGCCGTCGCGGTGGTTAGATTTTCGGAGAGCGTGAACTCCCATGCATCGGCGATGCCGTCGCCATCCGTATCAGCGAAGGTCATGGTGTCGGTGACGATGTAGCCCGCACCGAGATCCAGCCGAAGTTCGCACCGTAGGCGAAACCGGAAACGAAGTGGTCGCCGAACACGGTGCCATTCGGCGACGACGGTTGATCGTGGCGGAAATTGAGCCACCTCGCGTTTGCGGCGTAGGCGTATTTGTTCGTCGAGTTGATGGTGGAGGCGGCAGGCAGCGATGACGACATAATGACCAACAAGGACGCGCCTGAAAGTAATGATGTTTTTTTATGATGTGAATGAACACCTGGATGGATCGAGCAACTGAATCTCATAGTCCCCTCCCGGAGGTTTGCCCAGCATTCATTCGCTCCGCGGAGTGCTCCATCAAGGAATCGGCCCCACCAGCGGGAGGTGAGGGGGACGCTTCCACTGCATGAGAAGATTCGCGGCGAGGATCAGCGAGCCACCGACGAGTAGCGTGTTAGACAGGGTTTCATTTTCATAGCGGCTGCCGATGAAGCTACCTAACAGGCCGGGGAGAAACAGCGCGAAGAGGGCAGTGAAGACTGGCTCGCTGGTGTAGATTAGCCCTGCTTCGGTCGCCGAGACTCGTGGCTGCCAGATGTTCATGAGCAGGTAGCCGCCCACCGAACAGAAGAGCGCAAGCGTACCTATTAGCACAAATGCTTGGATCGAGGCGCCCGCCGTGAAGCAGCTCGCTAGAGTGGGGGCGGTCATCAGCGTCACGGGCAAAAGGAGAATGGCGATGCCGAGAAACATGACAAACGTGACGGGCAGCCCACGGTTTCCCCGGTATCGTGGATTTTCCAGCGCAAGGATCTGAAAGGTGAATAGGAATGCCGCGCCCAGAGTTTCGATTTCACCGCGTCCGAGCTTGAAATGATCCGGTCGTAGCCCGGCAAGGATGGCCCCACCGATGAGGACTAACAGAGTGGAAATGATCACGCGCGTCGCGGGTCGTTTGCGCAGACGCAGGCAGGCCCACAGCGGCAGGATGATGCAGTAAGCCTGTGTTAGAAATGCCGAGGTGGACGCGGCGGTGTAGGCGAGCGCGTCTGCCTGGAGCACCATGGCGCCTCCACCCCACAGCGCGAGGACCAGGCCTTGGCGGACTTCATCGCGGGTCGCGCGCAGCCGCCCGATGATGAATGGCAAGAGCATCACCGCAGCGAGGCCGAACCGCGCGACTTGCATCCACGCGGCGAGAAACTCGCTGCTCGCACCCGGCAAGCGGGCGCTTTGCTCCAGGTGCAGCGCCTTGACCACCGGAAAACTAACCGCCCACAAGACGCACGCGAGGATGAGGAAGAATACTGGCATGGCGGGGGTGAACCATGCGGCGTTTTGCGGCGCGGGCAAGCCGGGATCGAACCCCCGCGAAATTTCACGCTTTCTTCATTGGCATTTCACGGCGGCTGTCTCAAATCCACCCATGCCCCGCGTCCTATTGGTAGAAGATGAACCGGCGATCGCCGACACGCTCGTGTATGCGCTCGGCACCGAGTGTTTCGAGGTCGTCCATGCTCTAACCGGTGCGGATGCCCTCGCCGCCGCCGAGCGGGAAACGTTTGATTTCGCCATCCTCGACATCGGCCTGCCCGACATGACCGGTCTGGATGTGTGCCGCCGCCTGCGCGAAAAATCCGCCATCCCGGTGCTCTTTCTAACTGCCCGCGACGCGGAGGTGGACCGCATCCTCGGCCTCGAACTCGGCGGTGACGACTATGTGACCAAGCCGTTTTCCCCACGGGAAATCGTCGCGCGGGTGCGGGCGATCCTGCGCCGCTCGCAGACGCAGGCTCCCTTGTCGCAGGCCAATCCATTTCCCGGAAATGGCAAAGTTCTCCACCACGACACATCCGCCATGCGCATCCACTGCCACGGTGAAACGCTCGATCTAACTGCCCACGAATACAAGCTACTGCTCGTGCTTTTAGAGAAACCCGGCCGCGTCTTCACTCGCGATCAATTGCTCGAGCACGCTTGGCAAGACCCTGGTGCTGTGACGGATCGCACCATCGACGCCCACATCAAGTCCATCCGCGCCAAGCTGCGTCTCGTCCGCGAGGGGGCGGAGGAATTGATCCAGACCCGCCGCGGCTTGGGCTATCTGCTTTCCTTGTAGTGCCATGCGTTTCACTCGCGTCACCCTGTTTTTCATCGCGTTCATCATCACGCTCGGGTTCTATCAGCTCGCGCTCCATTTCCTCTCCGAGGTCGAGCCGCAGACCTTCCAAGCCACCGAGGAGGTCATGGTGGACACCGCGAACTTGCTGGCGGAAATCGTCGCAAAGGAGGTGCATGATAACAATTTCAAGGCCGATCAACTGCGCGAGGCATTCGCCGGTGCCCACGGCCGGGTGCTAGAGGCGCGGATCTTCGAGCACATGAAGCGGAGCGTGGGCATCCACGCTTACCTAACGGATGCGAAGGGCATCGTGATTTTCGATTCCGACGGCGGCCGCCGCGAGGGCGAAAATTTATCCAGTAAGCTCGATGTCGCGCGGACCTTGGCTGGGATCTACGGCGCACGCAGTAGCCGGGATGATGAGGGCGACAACACCACCTCGGTGCTCTACGTCGGCGCGCCGGTGGGAGATCCGCAAAAGCCGGACGGCGTACTCACAATATATAAACCGCAGGCCGATGTCCTGCCGCTGGTGCGCGAGCGCCGTCGCATCATCTACACCGCCTGCGGCCTGATCGGCGGCGGGATCCTATTTCTCATCGGCGTCGTGTTCCTGTGGTTGTTCCATCCCATCGGGAAAATCACCGAATACGCTCGCGCCATCGAGCGTGGCGAGCGCCCGGCCAAGCCCAAGATCGGCATCGGTCGCGAGGTCAATACGCTGGCCCACGCGCTCGACTCGATGCGCGACGTGCTCGAAGGCCGCCGCTATGCCGAGCGCTACATCCAGACTCTAACGCATGAAATGAAAAGCCCACTAGCCGCCATCCGTGGCGCGGCAGAGTTGCTGGATGAAGAGATGCCATTGGATGTTAGGAAGCGTTTCCTCGAGAACATCCGCGCGGAAACGGCCCGCAGCGAGCGGCTGATCAACCGTCTGCTAGAGCTTGCCGCCATTGAAGGCCGCGCGAGTTTGGAGAAACCGGAAGAACTCGATTTCCATGCCATCCTTGCCCGCGCCATCGACCAAGCGCGCCCGCTGGCGGAAGTCGCCGGCGTGCTGCTGGAGGACACCGCCGCCGCCGCGCCGGTGATGCTCCGTGGGGACGCCTTCATCCTCCGCGCGGCGGTGACGAATCTGTTGGAGAACGCCATCGACTTCTCGCCACCGGGCAGCGCCGTGGAAATCGCAGTCCATGCCACCGGGGGCAACGTCGTTCTAACCATCCGCGATCACGGCCCCGGCGTGCCGGACTACGCGAGGGAAAAAATCTTCGAGCGCTTTTACTCACTGCGGCACCACACCACCAAGCGCAAGGGCACCGGCTTGGGTCTAACGCTCGTTAGAGAAACCGCCGAACTCCACGGTGGTGTGATCACGCTCGAACCCGCAGACGGCGGCGGGACGGTGGCCAAACTGGTCCTGCCGCTGGGGTGAGACGGTGAGGACGATCTCTGCATCGCCGCTGGGCAGGCGAAGTTTTGTGGAACTTACGCATGTCCCGCCAGCGCGCGGGGAAAATTCCACTGGGGCGGTCGCATGCAGCCGGAGTCCTGTGGCACTTGACTCGATGTCGCGCAATGGAGGTGCTTCAAGGCGTGATTTTTTCGATAGCATCCGGGCTTGCCGTCGGCGGCTGCGAACTTTATGGCCTTACGCCATGGAGCATCATGTTTATTTCTGGCTGAAGGAAGAATTTCAAAATGACTTGGACCGCGCGATCTTCGAGCAAGGACTCGCGGCGTTATTCGAGATCAAGCTGGTCGCTGGAGGCCGCTGGGCCGTGCCGGCCAAGGTGATGATCCGCCCGGTGATCGACCAATCTTGGGACTACGCGCTGACCATGCAGTTTCGCAACATCGAGGAGCACGATGCCTATCAGGTGGACCCCGATCACAACGTTTTCCTCAACACCTTCAGGGACTGGTGGCAGCAGGTGCAGGTGAAAGACTTGGCGTGAGCTGAGATTTCTAACGGGCAAACTGGCCGAGGGTTGCCTTTAACTCTGCGGGCCAGTCGAGCGTGTCGAGCGTGGCGGGATCTGCCCACGCCGCATCGATTTTGAGCAGGTCTTGGAAATAGACTGCCGCGTCATCGGTCGCGCCCGTCTGGGCGGCGGCGATGGTGAGCAGGGCAGTGGCGTTCTCAAGTTTTTCCGCCGGGAAACCGATGCGCTGGCCTTCGCGCAGGAAACGGTAGGCGCGTTCCGAATCGCCTGTTAGCAGCGCTACCCAGCCGGCTCGCAGCGCGAAATTTCCATCCTGTGGGAAGCGGTGCATACCGGTGGTTAGAATTTCCATCGCCTGCCGTGGGTCGGAATTTTCAAACGCGGTGTAAGCGGCCTCGGCGTAGTCGCCGGGCAAGGTGGTCTCCACGGGATGCTCGGTGATAAGCTGGATCCAGCGCGGGTGAGCTTTCACATAATCGCCCAGGGCAGTTAGAGCGAGAGCCTCGGCCCGCAGACATGGCTCGGGTGCCGCGCCCATGTTGCGGGCGAGATTGGCGAGCTGGAAGGTGACTTCCGTTTCCTCCTTGTGGGCGGAAAATGCGAGCGCCGCCTGCAAGCAAGCTTCGGCAAACCGGCGCTTGCCCACCGCGACGACGGTGGCGGGATCTGCCAGTCGCGCGGCGATGGCCTTGCGCTGCTCCGCGGTGGAACTGGCGGGGACTTGGATCGCGTCTAACTCCCCGCGCACGCAGCGCCGGATGTCATCCAGCGCGGGCTTAAAATCCGCTTGCTCCCAGCCATTCCAATCCTCGCGCAGCCGGATGTCTGCTAGTTCCGGGAAAATTTCCGGCCAACTGGCGAGGGCGTCCGCCTTGCGACCTTCTAACCAAGCAATGCGCGAGAGCGAAATTTGGCGCAGCAGCTGCGGCAGATCCTTGGCCGCAGTTAGACACGCCGCGATCCACACGGGATGATCGGATTTCAACGCCATCGCGAGCGCGGTGGCCGCTGCTGGACCACTGCCGCCGGCCGACTGGATGGCAGTTAGAATCGCGGTCGGATCGCCCGCGCGGAACGTTTCTTCGATGGGATTCGGTGCTTGTGGAAGGGCGCGGGCCAGACGTTCGTGCAGCAGATTGAAAGCTTCTGGCGCGGCGGCACGCTGGCGGATCGACGTGAATTCCGCGCTCACCGCAGCGAAGTCGAGCCGGGGAAACAGCGAGAGGATGGTGTCGAAACTGCAAGCGCTGAACGCCGTCAGCCGGGCCTCAACCGTTAGCCGAGTGAAGGCGCGCGTGGTCTCGTCGTAGCGCATTCCCGCCAAGGCGACGCTGAGATTTTCCAAGTCAGTTAGAGATGCCGGGTTGATCGAGCCTGATTCTCGCCCGCCGGTGTGAGGCCCGGGCAAGGGCAGCAAGCGGTGGATCGTCACGTTGCCGTTGGCCTCGCCAGTGATCACGGATTTTGCACCGAATGCCGCCGCCGCGACCGGCGATGTGAATTCGATGGGCGCGTGTGGACTGGTTAGAATTTTCAGCGTGTTCCCATCAATCGTGAACGGCGCTTTTTCCGGATCGTCCAGCAGCCAACTCCAAATGTTAGGTTGTCGGCTCCACGGAAAGCGCTGTGTCAGCGCGGGTGGCGCGAGCGAGCCATCGTCCGCCTCGCTGTAGGAAATAACCGACTGCACCGGCCGCGCGTGAGGCTCCTGCTGCTGGAGCGCGAGAACCGAATTTCCGTCAGCGGAAAACTGCGCCTGAAGCAGCTTCACCGGCTCTGTTAGTGGCGTCCTGTGGATTTCCTCGACGGGCGATACCGGCATTTCTAGCAAGCTGCCGTCGGCATGAATCACCCGCAATTGGCTACGGTCCAGCCAAGCCGCAAGCGGGGCGGCTTCGGTTAGGGGATCGGACGCGCGGATAATTTCCCCGCTGGCCGCGTCGCGAATCTGCCAGACCCGCGGAGGATCGTTTTCTGAAGCAGATCCCGGATGAGCCAACAGTAGCCCATCCGGCGAAAAAACGATGACCGCCGTAGGAGTTAGATCTTCCGGGAGTGAGCCAAGATCGCGGATGGGTTTCAGCGTTTCCGCGTTGCACAGCAAGCTCACCGGCCCGCGCTCGACAACCACCGAGCGATGCCCTGCATCAAACACCAAGCTGCGGGTTTTGCAATTGGCTGCGGGAAACAGGACACTCTCGATTCGCAAGGTTTCGAGATTCCAGCGAACGGTCGTGTTGATTTCACCGCCCAGACTCACCCACAACGACGCTGGCGCGGCGAAGTGAATTTGGTCGATTGGCAGCCGGTGATCCAGTGTGGCTTCTGGTAGATTCCACACGGTTTCCCTCAGAATCGTCTCCGCCATGTCCCGCGCTTCCTGAGCGGCGGGATAGGTTTTCAGCGCGGAAATTAACAGAGCCAACGCCTCATCCGGGCGGCGTTGCTCAAGCTTGGCCTTCGCGGCATCGATCCGAGCATCCGCGAGCTGTGAAACCAGAGCTGGCTCGATTACTACCGCCGGGTTCGCCATCACCGGCTTCGGCGGCGGTTTGCAGCCTTGGATCAAGCCTCCGAGCACCAGCGGTAAAATGACGCAGCTGCGAAATCGCGCCGTGGATGATCGGGAGTTCTGGCTGGGCATGTTCCACGGATTCAACGCCGCGGGCGCAGTTTCGTGTCTGTAGCTCGTAGCGTCAAAGCCCGCTTTTCTGAATCAAATCGCGAAGCTGGACTTGGAACTCCTTAATGTCTTCCGGCGTCGGCCGATAGCCCTCGGTGTCTGGATCGAGGCCCGGACGTCCGGTCTGATCGAGCATCCAGACGCCTGTTTCGCCATCGCTGAAAATGACTTTGCCGCTGACCATCGCGCCGGGAAGCGTCAGCGAATCCATGGTCGTCGTCACCTTACCGGTCGGGATGAGAACCGGCTTCTCAGCCTTTTTGTCCTCCACTTTCGGTGCCTCTATCAGCTCGATTTTCAGATCGAGGATGAGAAACCGGGTGTCCATGTAAGTGAGGGTGTGGCCGAAATCCTCCTTCAGATGGCGTTGGAGATCGGACATGGTGGCTCCCTCGGCGGCCCACTGCTTGAGCGAGTCTTGTTGTTCCGAGGTGAGTTTGCTGGCGCTGAACATGCGTTGTTTTCAACCAAGGCCACCTGCTTGCCAAGCTTCAAGATCAAGCACAGGTCCGAGGCGTGGATCTCACGAGGTAGTCACGGGTGATGTCCGTCTAGATTGTTGAGAAATTTCGCCAGCTTACCTCTCTAGCAGAGCCGGAATCCTCTAAGAGACTTTCTGAAAAATAGGGGGTGGGGACGTCTCGTCCCCACGCATAATAATTCGCCTAAGACAGCAGCAGGCCGATGCACGCTGGTGTTGCAACCTCGCTCCACGGAACTAGAATCCCACCATGACGCTAAAGACCCACGATACCCCAACCCTGCTGAATCGGATCACGATTGATTCCACCGTTTGCCATGGCAAGCCGACGATTCGCGGTCTGCGCTATCCCGTCGAATCGATGCTGGAATACCTTGCCGGTGGCGACACATTTGAGGACATCTTGGCGGAATTTCCGGATCTTGAGCGTGAAGATTTGCAGGCCTGCATCCAGTTTGCGGCTCAGTCTTTGAAACTGAGAAGCCTGCACGTGGTAGCGGCATGAAATTCCTGATCGACGCGCATCTGCCGCCCAGTCTGCGGGCAGTGTTTCGGGATGCTGGCCACGATGCGATTCACACGCTGAACCTGCCGGATCAAAATGCTTCCCGCGATGGCCTGTTGAACGAAGTTTCAATGGCCGAAATGCGGGTCGTGGTGACGAAAGACACGGACTTCTACTATTCCCATCTTCTGCATGGTCGTCCTTGGAAGCTAGTCATCGTGCGTACCGGCAACATGGGACTAAAGGAGACAAAGCTGATGTTTGAGAACCACCTTCCTGCGATCGAAGCGGCCTTGCAGCACTGCACTCTGGTTGAGCTGGACCAGCAAAAAGTGTCAGTTGTTCCGTAGGGGATTTAGCGATAAGCTGCTCCCGACCATGGGCGTACTGGATCGACGTCAGTCCCATCGGCCAAAGCAACCGCTTCCGCCTTGCCACTTCCAGAGGTGAAATTGAGACTGCGCCCGTGCTTTCCACCCTCCGCGCTCATTTCGGCCATGATGCCTTTCGCGAGGGCCAGGAACCCGTCATCCGCGCCCTGCTCGAAGGCCGCTCCGCCCTCGCCGTGTTTCCCACAGGCGGCGGGAAATCGCTTTGCTATCAGTTGCCTGCGCTCCTGCTAGACGGCCTCACTTTCGTCGTTTCTCCGCTCATCGCCCTGATGCGCGATCAGGTGGACGCCCTCACCGCCAAGGGGATTTCCGCCGCCCGCCTCGACTCCACGCTTGATGCTGGGCAGCTCGCCGACGTTTACCAACGCCTCGAAGCCGGCACGCTCAAGCTCCTCTACATCGCCCCCGAGCGCTTCGCGAATGAAGCCTTCCGCCAGCGCCTCAAGCGCCTGCCCATCCAGCTCATCGCCATCGACGAAGCGCACTGCATCTCCGAGTGGGGCCACAATTTCCGCCCGGACTACCTTAAGCTCGCAAGCATCTGTCGTCGGTTAAAAATTCCGCGCGTGCTTTGTCTAACTGCCACCGCGACGCCCAAGGTCGCGCGCGATATCCGCAAGGCGTTTCGCATCGCCACTGCCGACCATGTGCAGCTCAGCTTCCACCGCGCGAACCTCGATCTCCGCGTCACTCCTTGCACCGCTGCCGAGCGGAAAAATTTGCTGCTTGATAAACTAACTGCTGTCGATGGAGCCGCCGTCGTTTACGTCACTCGTCAGGAAACTGCCGAGGAAGTCGCCACTTTTCTGGCCAAGAGCGGTCTATCAGCCCGCGCTTACCATGCCGGCTTGCCTGCCGAATTCCGCGCGGATGCCCAGAGTTCCTTCATGGCTGGCGGCACCCTCATCATCGTCGCCACCATCGCTTTCGGCATGGGCATCGACAAATCGAACATCCGCGCCGTCTTCCACTACAACCTGCCAAAAAGCCTCGAGAACCACACTCAGGAAATCGGCCGTGCCGGGCGCGACGGCCTGCCCGCCGTCTGCGAGATGTTAGCCTGTGGCGATGACCTCACCATGCTGGAGAATTTCATTTACTCCGACGCCCCCTCGCCGCGGGCTTTGGAAAATCTAATCGACCGCGTGCTCCGCCTCGGCCCCGTGTTCGACGTCTCGCCCTACGAACTCTCCACCATTTGCGACATCCGCCCCGGCGTAGTCGCCACCATCATGACCTATTTGGAGATCGGCGGCATCATCGAAGCCACCGGCACATTTTACGCCACTTACCGCGCCAAGCTGCTCAACAAGCCGGAGAAAATTCTAGCAGGCCGCGCTCCCGCCGAGCGGAAACTCATCCAACAGATCCTCGACTGTGGAGAAATGAAACGCTGGTGGCTCTATTTCTATCCCACCCTGCTTGCGGAGAAATTCAACTGCCCGCGCGAGAAAATCGTTTCAGCCCTCAACGGTCTGCAAGCCGCCGGTGACGCCATTCTCAGCGTCTGGGGCGTCCGCCACGGCTACAAACTCAAAAAAAATCCCGGCGATCTCAAACTTCTAACCGCCTCGCTGGTCGAGAAATTCCAATCCCGCGAACTCGCCGATCTCGCCCGCCTCCGCCAAGTGTTAGGTCTCTCCGCTCATCGCGGTTGTCTCACGGGTTACCTCACCAAACACTTCGGCGAAAAGTTAGAAAAACCCTGCGGCCACTGCGACCGCTGCCGCGGCGTCCCGGCTAAAACGATCAAGCCGCCCAAATTCCGCCGCGTCACTGATGACGACATCGCCGCCGTTAGAAAGCTGGTCGATGAAAAGCACGCCGCGCTCAACACCCCACGCCAGCTCGCGCGTTTCCTTTGCGGCATGGCCAGTCCCGCCGCCACCCGGGCGAGACTCACGCGAAACAACGCGTTTGGGTTGTTAGCGGATCTGCCGTTCGCGGAGGTGCTTGTCATCGCAGAAGCGGCGTAGGAGCCACGACACTTTTGTCGTGGAGCCAATGAGAGGAGAAAGAGCACGCGCTGAAGGCTCTTTCCTTTCGCCTCTCATTGGCTGGCGGACACGAGTGTCCACCCTCCCTAAATGGACTCACTGCGCGAAGCTCACTTTGTCGTCTGCTTCGAGATAGTCGAACAGCGTGCTCGTCGCTGGATCGCAACCGGCTTCTCCGCAGACTTCGATGAACCAATCCTTTTTCTCAGGATTGTCATACGGGCGGGCGGCTTCGATGCCATCGGACCAAGCCTTCTTCTCTTCTTCAGTTTTCGGCTCGCCGTTGGCATCGAGCCAAGCGGCGATTTCGTCGTTGCCGGAACCGGCTTCCAACAGTTTTTTCACATCGTCACCCTTCACGCCTTTGAAGCCGAAGAGAAAGTTGTCGAGCGGGCAGTCGAAGTGGAAATCCCCGATAGTTCCGGCGATGTCGGCGCGGCCTTTGTCCGCCATGCGGGCGAGGATGGCGTAACCTCCGGTGCGGGTGCGAGGGCTGGTGGGGGCTTCTTTTGAAAGGTCTTTGGCGGTGTTCATGGTCGTTGTTTGTTGGTGGAGAGTTGGGCGTTAGAAAACGACGGGACGGGCGATTGTCAAACGACGAAATAAGGGGGCATGGACGTCTCGTCCATGCGAAGGGAGCAGACCTCCCTTCCCCTTATCGAAGCAGCCAGTCGCGGAAGACCGCTTTGTCGGCGGGCAGCAGGGTGGCGACTTTTTCGCGTGCCGCGAGAATGGCGAGGCGTTCGGGAACTTCGACGCAGTTAGAGCCGAGCTCGGCCTCCATCACATCGAGAAACTTGGCTGGGTGCGCCGTCTCGAGGGTGATGGTGGCACTTCCCGGATGTGCCGCCCGCCATTTCTGGGCAGCCAGCCAACCAATTGCGCCGTGAGGATCGATTTCGTAATCGTAAAGCGCCTTGACGGTGCGGATGGCGGCACGCGTTTGATCGTCGCTAAAGGTCATCCCGGAGACACGGGATTTCATGGCATCCCACGAGCCGCCGAAGAGCGCCTGCATGCGGACGAAGTTAGAGGGAGCACCTACGTCCATGGCGTTAGAAATAGTCGGCACGCTGGGGCGCGGCGCGTACTGGCCGAGGCGGAGATATTCGGGGACCACGTCGTTGCGGTTGGTGGCGGCGACGAAGTGATCGACGGGCAGGCCTAACTGCATTGCAAGCAGGCCAGCAGTTAGGTTCCCGAAATTTCCTGATGGGATGACAAAGGTGGGCAGGACGCCTTCAGGGAGCTGTCGAGCGGCATGGATGTAGTAGAAACTCTGCGGCACGAGGCGCGCGAGATTGATGGAGTTTGCGGACGTTAGATTGAGACGCTCCGCGAGCTCGCGGTCGAGAAAGGCGGATTTGACGAGTGCTTGGCAATCATCGAACGAGCCTTGGATTTCTAACGCGGTGATGTTGCCGCCGAGGGCAGTGAGTTGTTTTTCCTGAAGTCCGGAAACCTTGCCCTGCGGATAGAGAATGATCACGCGAGTGCCGGGGACGTTGTGAAAAGCAGAAGCCACCGCGCCGCCGGTATCGCCGGACGTGGCGACGAGCACGGTGAGTTCGCGGTCTTCGCCACGGGTAAGCCACGCCATCAGGCGGGCCATGAAACGCGCCCCGAAGTCTTTGAAAGCGAGCGTGGGACCGTGGAAAAGTTCGAGAACGTGATCGCCCGGTCCGAGCGCGACGAGCGGCGCATCGAACGAGATCGCGCCTTCGACGATATCCACCAGCGCCTGCGGTGGGACGTCCTCGCAGAAGAACGCATCCGCCACCGCGATGCCGATTTCCGGAAACGTGAGATCCCGCCAGATTTCCCAGAAAGCCTCGTCTAACACAGGCAGGCTGTCCGGCATGTAAAGCCCGTTGTCCGGCGGCAGCGAACGCAAGATGGCTTCCTTGAGATCGACGCGGTGAGAGGGAGTGGTGGTAGAGTGGTAGAGCACGGCGGGCGGGAGAATTGGACTCTGAAAGCGAAATGCCAAGCTTCGGTTGAGCTTGCGGAAAATTGTCAGGAACGGATGTGTTGGAGAAGCCAGTGATGCTCGGCATCCGCAGTGATTTCAGCGAGGATGCCATCGATGGGAATCGTCATTCCGTTTTCATGGAAGAAGTTGCCGGGGTGTGCGTCGAATACCGCGATGCGGCAGGCGGGTTGATAGAAGAAAATGGAATTCTTTTTTCCTACCTCAAGATTGCCAAGCGGAAGGTAGCCGAAGTGGAGCATTTGGGCCGACATTTGATCGGCAGTGGCGGGCTGGCCTTTGAGGTTTGGTTGGGAGATGACGAGGCTTGGTTCGGAGGCATCGAGATAGCCTTCCACGCGGACATCGTCGCTGAACTCCCGGTTCTGGAGTATCATGCGGGTGAGATACTCAAATGGGAGGAGTTCACGGGCGAAAATGCCGCCGACTAAAAACGCCGGGAGCATTTCATAATCAAATTCGGCATCAGATTGGATTGCCCGTGCCATTTCAAACCACGGAAACGCAACGGGTGAAAGCACGGACACACCCACTCACACCTCCACGGCGACCTGCTGAACTCCCACGAACTCGGAGGGTGTGAATTCACCGGCGTCTTCAAGGCAAAGTGAAATTGCTTCCTTGATGCGAGAATCTAACTCGTCGAAGGAACGTGCCTGAGTGTGGCAACCATGAAGTGACGGCACACTTTCCACGAGCCAGCCTTCAGAATCGCGCTCGATGACCACGTTGAATTTTTGCTGCATGATTTCGGGAGTGTAAGCAGGTTTATAAAATTTGGAAGGTTTCACTCTATCACATGCACCCCACGCGGATTGATCCTTGAGACGTATGCCTGGTTCTCGATCGGGATGGCGGAGAAAATCTTGCTGATGGCATCGGCGACTTTGCGGGCGATTTCCTCGCCTTCACAGAGCGCGAAGACGGAAGGGCCGGCACCGGAGATGGAGAATCCGAGTGCTCCGGCGGCGAGGGCGGCGCGTTTTGCTTTGTAGAAATCCGGGATGAGTTTTTGGCGGCGCGGCTCGGCGATGACGTCGTGGATAGAGCGGGAAATGAGGCCGTAGTCTTCTTGGATGAGGCCGCAGAGGAGGCCGCCGAGGTTGCCGATCTGTTGGGTGGCATTCTCTAACGGGATTTCCTTGGGTAGGATCTCGCGGGCGACTTTGGTTAGGATCTCAATGTCGGGGTGGACGACGGCGGCCCAGAGATTCTTGGGCGCGGGGATTTGGGCGAAGTCGAGTTCGTCGTTCGAGCGGATGAAGACGATGCCGCCGAACAGACAAGGGGCAACGTTGTCGGCGTGCCAAGCGCCGTCGGCTGAAGCTTCTCCGGCCATGGCGAAGGGCAGGAGCTGTTTCTTGCTGAGCGGATCGCCTATCAGTTTGTTCACGGCGAAGGCACCAGCGACGGATGACGCGGACGACGATCCGAGACCAGAGCCAAACGGCATTTTCTTGTGGATCTCCATCTCGATCCCGCGGTCGGTCATGCCGAGGTGTTTGAGTAAATCGAGCGCGGCCACGCCGGCGCAGTTTTGCGCGGGATTCTTCGGGAGCTTGCCGTTGTCGCCGGTGATTTTCGTGATGTGCAGGCCGGGTTTGTCGCAAAGGCGGACGACGATTTCATCGCCTGGAGCATCGATGGCGAAACCGAGAACATCGTAGCCGCAGGCGACGTTGGCCACGGTGGCAGGGGCAAACACGCGAATTTCAGGAGAGTTGGACATAGGGAAAGCGCTCGCGGGGAGTGGGCGGAGTCTGCGGGCGGATCTCCGGGTTGTTCAAGCCCGGAAACCTCTCACCGCACGATGTCATAAACCACGATCTTCTTGGCGAGTGGCCATTTGCGTCAGGTTAAGGCTAGGATGCCTGATTCTACAGGAGATTTTCGGGTTCTCTTGTCCCGTTCAACGTGCCTCGGGTCGGGATCAAATGC
>JAYTLO010000178.1:0-2162 GCA_043729385.1 Akkermansiaceae bacterium | reverse complement strand
ACAGCGCCCTCGGCTACCAAACCCCGGCCCAATTCGAGGCCAAAAACCACTCTAACAATTAACCAAAATTTGGTCCAGAAATCAGTTGCACCTCAATCTCGCACCTTATCTTCAACTTGATATCTTCCAGCCGAAGAAAAAGCAAATCTTCGAAGCCGCGCTTGAGAAAGGCATCAGAGAAGAAGAGCTGAACTCAGAATCTGCACTCTACCTTTACTGCCTCGAAAACGGAATGCTCCCCACTCACGCAACTCCAGTGATTAAAAAATTGAAAACTCTGGGTGTCATTTCCTGTGACTTCACTTCACCAAATCTGAAAAGTCTAAAAACGCCACGAGCATTCTCGCTTCAACTGAACTCCTGATTCCTTCTGACCCCTAATCCATGCTCGAACTGATCACGCTTCCCTTCGCCCGTCCCCGCTGGTCGGGCCTCTTACGTCAGTTATTCGAGGACTATCAGGAAAACGCCGTCCCGCTGGAAATCCCGGTTCCCGAGGGCGGCCTCGCCGATTCCATTCACCAGCTTGGCGTCGTCACTATTCAGGGAAATCAGAACGGCGAATCACTCTCACTCGCAGTCATAGAAATTTCCGCCCGCGACACCGTGGAACTGCTGCGCAACCGCGTCGGCATCCGCAACTTCGCTGCGCGGCTACTCGCTCCCGGCACGGCGGACGGACTACTTATCGCCACCATCCAGCCGGGCAATGACTCGTGGCGCTTCACTTTCGTCCACCGCGAGACCCGTTTCACCGCAGACGGCGACCTCGAACGGGTCGAGACTCCCACTCGCCGCTTCACCTACGTCCTCGGCCCGGACGAGAGCTGCCGCACGCCCGATTCACGCTTCCAACTTCTCGCCCGGCATCGCGGCTCGACGACGCTCGCTCACATCCTCGACGCCTTCTCCGTCGAGAAACTCAGCGATGAATTCTTCACCACCTACAAGCGGCACTACGCTGACTTCTGCCATCACCTGATCGAGAATTCCGCCCTCGCCCAAGTCCTCGGCATCGACCAGACCGGCCTCGAAGGCAAGGAACGCGACCGCGCCCTGAAGCCGCTCCGCGACTTCGTCAAAAAACTCCTCGGCCGGCTAGTCTTCCTCCACTTCATCCAGAAAAAAGGCTGGCTCGGGTGTCCGGCGCTTTCCGGCGATGACGCTTCTCTCCCTCAGGAATCTATGCCATGGGTTCATGGTTCCGCCGATTTCCTGCGGGAAATGTTCCAAAGCACCCCACCTGCCGAGCAGGAAAATTTCCACTCCTCCCGCCTCGTCCCTCTCTTTTTCCAGACGCTCAACGCCCCGGACCGCGCGGGCCTCGTGTTCCCCATCACCGGCAACCGCGTGCCCTATCTGAACGGCGGCTTGTTCGAGCCGGACTTCCCCGGCGTCGAAGCCGTCGATTTCCCCGCACCACTCTTCGCCGCGCTGCTGGAGTTCTTCCGCCAATACCACTTCACCATCGACGAAAACGATCCCGAGGACCACGAGATCGGCATCGACCCCGAGATGCTCGGGCGCATTTTCGAAAACCTGCTGGAGGACAACAAGGACAAGGGCGCCTACTACACGCCCAAGCCCGTGGTCCAATACATGTGCCAGCAGAGCCTCATCCACGCCCTCAGCGGCCGCTATGCCGGGGACTTGGCCGCCCCGGCGGAAATTGAGCGACTCGTCCGCCTCAAGGAACCCGTCAACGCCATGCAGAACTCATGGCTCGCCCGCCACGCCACCGGCCTGTCCGATCACCTCGACGACCTCCGCATCTGCGATCCCGCCATCGGCTCCGGCGCCTTCCCTATCGGCCTGCTCCAGGAAATCTACTGGACCAAGCTCACCCTCAATCCCTCGCTCGACCGCGCCCATGCCAAGCGCAGCATCATCCAGCACTGCATCCACGGCGTGGACCTGGATGCCGGGGCCGTGGAAATCGCCCGCCTCCGCTTCTGGCTCGCCCTCGTCGTGGATGAAGACCAGCCCCGCCCGCTGCCCAACCTCGATTACAAGATCCACCGTGCCGACTCCCTCATCGAATACATCCGTGGCGAGCCGGTGCATCTCGGTAAAGTCAGCGCCGAGGACAAGCGCACCCACGGAGCCATCCAGAGCCTCATCGCCGCCAAGGCCGCGCTCTTCACCGCGCAACGCCTGCCAGA
>JAYTLO010000177.1:0-1142 GCA_043729385.1 Akkermansiaceae bacterium | reverse complement strand
GACGACGCCATCCGCTCGATCCGCCTCATCCTCCAGAATCTGGTCGATGCCATGGTCGCTGCCCGCAAAAACTAACGAATCTGTCACACGGGCGTCCTGTCTCACGACGGGCCGCCCGTTTTCTCTCTCTACCCTCAATCTCTTTTAAAAAATGATCACCGCCTCAATCGTCAAAGAACTCCGCGACAAAACCAGCGCCCCGATGATGGACTGCAAGAAAGTCCTCACCGAAACTAACGGCGACATCGAAGCCTCCATCAAGCTCCTCCGCGAGCGGGGCATCATGAAGTCCGCCAAGATGTCGGACCGCGCCGCCAATGAAGGCGTCATCACCGCCCGCATCAACGCCGCTGCCACTTCCGGCCTGCTGCTAGAAGTGAACTGCGAGACCGACTTCGTTTCGAAAAACGAAAGCTTCCAAGCCTTCGTCGGCGACATCGCAGACGCGCTTGCCGCTTCCGAAGCAGCCGATCACACCGCCGCCCTCGCCCACCCACACGGCGACCAGTCCATCGAAGACACGATCAAATCCAAGGTCGGCGAAGTCGGTGAAAACCTCCAGTTCCGCAAGTATGTCCGCTTCGACGCAGCCTCAGGCGGTGTCGTCGCCTCCTACATCCACCTCGGTGGCAAGGTCGGCGTGCTCATCGAAGTGGGCACCACCAAGCCGGAAACCGCTGGCACCGATTCCTTCAAGGAACTCATCAAGGACCTCACGCTCCACATCGCCGCCTGCGCGCCCAAGGGACTTTCCCGCGATGACATCCCGGCGGAAATCGTCGATGCCGAGCGCGAAATCTTCCGCGCCCGCCTAGTCGATAGCGGCAAACCCGCCAACATCATTGAGAACATCCTCGTCGGGCAAATCGGCAAGTTCTTCGCCGAGAGCTGCTTCCTCGAGCAAGGCTTCGTCAAGGATCCAGACATCACCATCGCCAAGCTGCTAGAAGCCAAAGGCAAGGACCTCGGCGATACCCTCACCGTCACCCGCTTCGTCCGCTTCGGCCTCGGCGAGTAAACAAACGACGTTTCCATTTCAAAACGCCCGTCTCCGTCATGGAGCCGGGCGTTTTTGTGAGGAGTCACCACGATGTGGACTGTGCCGCCACGTCGGTCCATAAATCAAGGAGTGGCGATCTCCG
>JAYTLO010000176.1:0-1042 GCA_043729385.1 Akkermansiaceae bacterium | reverse complement strand
TGCTGGCGGCAGAAGTCGGCGGTGGTGCCGTGGTGATGGTGAAACTCTCGGATGATGCGGGCCTTGTCTTTGTCGGTGTGGTGTCTGCGTGACATGCGGTAATCCTCGTTAGGAGATCCCAGCGACCGAGACTTTTCAAACGGCGGACGCTCGGGTGCTTACCTTTTAGGACTTGCTGTTCTCGTTGAGGCATTAGGGCCGAGCCGCCGAAGTGAACTATTATTTAAATTCGAAATCGAGCGAAGGCGTCACGGCGACATGCCGCAGTATCAACGCTTTCATCTGCTTGATAGCTGGTTAATTCAGGCTAAGGAGGCAGGTTGGCATCCAAATTCACAGAAGAAGCGTCTCGTCTTTGACGCCGGCAATCTCTAGCGGTAGTGTAAAGATTCATCTGTAAAAGCCCGCCACACAGCAAAGGCTCGCCGCACTGGCAGCCGATGGAGCGTAGCGGAATCGGCTGCCAGTGCGGCGGTGCGCCGGCCCCTTCCCGCTTTCCGGGGGTTGCCGGTGCCCGTCCAAGACCGGACACTGAAGGTGCTTGAACCAAAACAGCACCTATCATGGACGAACAAAGACAGACTACCCACCAAGATCGACTCATCAATCTCCTTTTCGACGGCGGCCTTCACGACGCCCTCCCCAAAATCGCCGAAATCCTCATGAACGCCGCCATGCTACTCGAACGCGAAAAGCACATCGGAGCCGCTCCTTACCAGCGCGGTGCCGAACAACGCAACGGCTACGCCAACGGTTTCAAGCCCCGTAGTTTCCAAACCGGCATCGGCCCCCTAGAACTTGCCGTCCCCCAAGTCCGTGAAAGCGACACCATCTTCCGCACCTCGTTGCTAGAAAAAGGTTCACGCAGCGACCGTGCCCTTAAATCCGCCATCGCCATCATGTATGTCGAAGGGGTGAGCACCCGCCGAGTCACCCGGATCATGGAGCAAATGTGCGGCTTCGAGGTCTCCTCCGGCCAAGTCTCAAACCTCAACAAACAGCTCGATTCAGAATTTGAAAAATGGCGTAACCGCCCACTTCC
>JAYTLO010000175.1:0-12938 GCA_043729385.1 Akkermansiaceae bacterium | reverse complement strand
CGAGACGCCCACGCTCCTTGAGTCTTCACCCAAATTTCACACCTTCGTCATTCCCATGCGCGGCGGAGTCGTTAGCCTCACGGGGAATTCATGGAAAATGCCACCGAAACGGAAGTCGCCGATGCCGCCAAACACCTTCGCTCGCTTGCCAGCGGGCTTAACCAAGTCCTATTCGGCCAGGAAGAACTCATCGACCTGGTGATCACCGGCGTGCTGGCGCGCGGGCACATTCTGCTAGAAGGCCTGCCCGGGCTGGGGAAAACCGAGCTGGTGAAAGGGCTTTCCAAGCTGCTCATGCTGGGAACCAAGCGAGTGCAGTTCACGCCCGACTTGCTGCCCGGCGACATCACGGGCAACCCGGTGCTTCAGGAAATCGACGGTCGCCGCGAGTTTGTTTTCCAGCCGGGACCGCTTTTCACGAACATCGTGCTGGCCGACGAAATCAACCGCGCCTCGCCGAAAACCCAGTCCGCGCTGCTAGAAGCGATGCAGGAGCGACGGGTGACTGTGTTAGGAAAAACCCATGATTTGCCGAAGCCGTTCTTCGTCCTCGCCACGCAAAACCCGATCGAACTCGAAGGCACCTATCCGCTGCCCGAGGCGCAGCTCGACCGTTTCCTGTTTAAACTCGAAGTCACCCGCAACGACGTGGCCACGCTCCAGCGGATCGTTTCCCAACGCGAACTCGGCACCGACCCGCAGGTGAATCCGGTGATGAGTGCGGAAACCCTCGACACCTTGTTAGAGCTAGTGCGCCGCATCTATCTGCCAGATGTGGTGGCGAACTACATCGCCCGCCTCGTGGATGCCAGCCACCCCGGCCAGTCTGCTGCGGCACGGGGAATCCGCTACGGAGCCAGCCCACGGGCCGCGCTCGCGCTGGCGTCAGGAGCTAAGGCGCGCGCGCTGATTCAGGAGCGGACAAATGCCAGCTTCGAGGACGTGAAAGCCATCGCCCCCGCCGTGCTGCGCCACCGGATCGTGCTCGATTACAACGCCCGCGTCGAAGGTCTAACGACCAATGACATCGTCCGCGCGCTGCTAGAGGAAGTCCCCTTCCAAGCCACGGCGACGCCGAAAAATCTCGTGGCGGCGGTTTCCAACCGCCAAGCCTAATTCTAACCCCCATGCTCCGCCTCCTCTTCTTCCTCGCCCTCGCTCTCTCCGCTTCCGCCCAGGAAACGATGATCCGCGAGGTCTTCGATCCGGCCACGGATACCCACGTCGAGGTGCTTGCGCTGTTTAGCAAACCCGCGCCCGGTGGTTATTTCCCGGTGCGCGTTAAAATCGCAAACAACCTAAAGTCCGAGCGCATGATCCGCTTGGATTTCGAATGCTCAGATGACTACAACGACAACCTCAAAGCCAACTCATCCTTCTCTCTAACCTCAGCTGCTGGCAAATCGGTGACGCGCGACATCCTGGTGCCGCTCAGTCCGCCCGGCTCCAGTTCGGGCACCCGGCCAAACGTGACCGCCCGCTTGAGCGGCACGCTTGGAATGGCGGCTAACAGCATTCGCTCCAACCACGACGGAGCACACCCGGCGGTGCTGCTCAGTGAGTCGCTCTTCACGCCTAACGCCTCTGCGCTGGATGCAGAAGTGAATGCTAAGTCCACCTCCGGCTACCGCAGTGGGTCGAATGAGTTTGCAGGTAAATTCGATCCCAAGCAACTTCCCGCCGATTGGTTAGCTTTCTCCGGCTATGACAGCCTGATCCTCACTGATAGCGACTGGTCGGACATCCCACCCGGAGCACGCAATGCCGTTCTCTCATGGGTCCGTCTCGGCGGCCAATTAGTTATCTATTCGACCAGCTCTACCACAGCCGCATCCATGATGCTTGCCCGCCGAGCCGGGCTTTGGAAATATCGAGATTTTATCGATATCTTCGGATTTGAAATTGGATGCACCGGCCGTGGTTAGACTCATCACTAAGAACCCGACCAAGCCGCAAAAGGTATCGCAGCAGAATGACTACGCAGGCAGTTGGCCGTTGCAACGGTTGTTCGGTGCGCAGACATTTAGGTATGCATTATTTGTCATCGTCCTCATCTTATTCGCTATCCTCGTCGGCCCGGTGAATCTATTTGTTTTCGCGAAGTCCGGCCAACGTCACCGGCTCTTCATCACCACCCCTATCATTTCGTTAGGAGCCAGCTTGATTCTCATCGTGCTGATTATTATCCAAGACGGCTTCGGCGGTAATGGAATGCGCCGAGTGTTAATGGAAGTGCGCCCGGACGGCGGCGTGAACGCGGCCTATCTCCATCAGGAACAATTCAGCCGCACCGGCGTTCTCACCGGTTCAAATTTCACCATTGAAACTCCCGCTAACTTCCAGCCCGTGCCGCTGGCCACCAGCCGTTGGGCACGCTTCACCGATGGCACCGGCGCAAAAGGCAACTTCAATCTCCAACCCGCCGATGGCAAACTTCTAGTCTCCGGCGACTGGTTCCAAAGCCGCTCCGAGCATGGCCACATTCTATCTGCTGTCATCTCCACTCGCGGCCGCATCGAGCGGGCCGAGTCACGCTATCTATCTACCTTCGAGTTCCCTATCGATACCCTCTATTATATCGATGAATCTTCACAATGGCATCGAGCGGACGGTATCACTGCGGGTCAAAGTTTTGCCCTAACCCCAGTCGATATCACCATGGCAATGCCCGCACTCACTAAAGAGGCCAATGCTTTTGCGAACCGCAACCAGCAGTTTCTAACCACCGCCATCACTCGCCCCGGCCATTTCATCGCCATCACCAGCCACGCCCCCGGCATCGCCACCAACCCAGGCATCAGCTGGAAGGAAACCCGAACTGTCATCACCGGGCCGATCGTCTCTCCATAAGGAGGGTGGACTGCAAGTCCACCTTCCTTAACATGAACCTCGCATTTACACCTCATGTCTGCTCTTAAAGTCCATAACCTTTACCGCTACTTCGGCAATCTTCAGGCCGTCAATGGCGTGACCTTTGAAATCCCGCACGGCTCGGTGTGCGGCTTCGTAGGCTCTAACGGCGCTGGTAAAACCACCACCATGCGGATCCTCGCTACATTGGATTATCCCACGCTCGGCTCGGCGGAAGTTTGTGGAATCAACGTGGTTCACCACCCGGCGGAAGTTAGAAGACTTATCGGTTGGATGCCCGACCATTTCGGAAACTACGAGCACATGACCGTGCTCGAGTATCTGGATTTCTATGCCCGCGCACTCGGCTACAAAGGCAAGGAACGCCGCCAACGCATTCAAGAGGTGATGGACTTCACCGACCTCGTGCCGCTAGCAGAACGGTTCTCCAACAAGCTTTCTAAAGGCATGACTCAACGCCTTGGCCTCGGTCGCGCATTGCTGCATGACCCGCAGGTGCTGATCATGGACGAACCCGCCGCCGGTCTCGATCCGAAGGCGCGGGTGGAACTCAAGCATCTCATCCGGGTGTTAGCCAAGGAGGGTAAAACCATCTTCATTTCCTCACACATTCTATCCGAACTTGGCGAGATGTGTGACTCACTGCTATTTATAGATAAAGGCCGCATCGTCCACCACGGCGATGCCGAAACCCTTCGCCGCGGCTCCGATACGCTCGGCGGCGTGCTTTATGATGTGCAAGTCGATGGCAAACCTAACTCCGTTTCCGACTGGTGCGTGCTTCAGCCTAACGTCGAATTCCTCGAAGCCCGCAAACAAGGCGGGCGCATCCGCATCGACACCGAGGACCCGACCAAAGCCGCCGACGTGCTCGCCCGCATGATCAAGGACGGCCTGCGCATAACCGAATTCCACCGCGAGCAACGCAACCTTGAGGATGCCTTCATCGACATCATCGGTCGCCTCGAAGCTGGCAAACCCGCCGTCGCACCACCACCGCTACCCGCAGAGGAGTTAATGGTTAAGAGTTGATAGAAAGATTCATCAAAACGGACCGCGGAATTTATCCCGGCTTTCATTCATTCATCTCTCCTCTTCCCATCAACCATCAACTTCTTCCATGTCACTCACTCACCTAACCGACTTCCCGGACAGGCTCTCGCCGATGCTGGTCAAGGAACTGCGTCAAGGAATGCGGGCGAAAAGTTTCACGCTATTATTCCTCACATTCCAAGGCCTTCTCGCCTTCATCCTACTCACCGCAGGGGCAGCCACCAGCTCTGACGATGCAGGCACATTTGCCTCAGGCGTGATCTTTATCATGTTTGCCGGAGCCGCATTATTCATTCAGCCGATGCGAGGAGTGAGCGCACTTTCCTCGGAAATTAGCGGCAATACCATCGAGATGATGGCACTCACTCGACTAAGTGCCTGGCTCATCGTTTTCGGAAAATGGATCGCCATCGTCAGCCAAACCGCGCTGATCCTAGTCACCATCATTCCCTTCCTAATCCTACGCTACTTCTTCGGTGGGATGATACTAGCAGGTGAGATGGTGTTCCTTGGTCTGATGTTTTTAACGTCCATGGCTCTCACTGCCATCATGGTCGGACTCTCGGGAAACTCGACCAAACTCGTGCGCATGCTGCCCATCCTTGGTTTTATCTTCTTGGTCGGATACGTGCCGGACTTCCTCTTTCGCGATGGCTTCAAAAGCTTCATGACCTTCTGCACTCTAGCAGATAGTGAATCTCGACTAATAATTGCATCTTATGGAATCTTTATCATTTACATCGGCTGGTGTGCGCTCTCTCACGGCACTTCCGTCATCGCCCCCATCTCGGAAAATCATTCAACCGTGCGGCGATTGATCTCTCTGGGCTTGGTAATAGTCACCACAGTCATCGGGTTATGCTATCCAGTAGATCTCAATGTGCTCGCACTGGTCTTCGGAATCATCTTGGCGCCTGCCGTCGTCACCGCATTGACGGAGCCATCCGTCCTACTACCTCCCATGTGGAAACCCTTTTTGCGACATGGTTTGATTGGAAGGGTAGCGAGCACTGTTCTGCTGCCGGGCTGGCCGTCCGGCGTGTTTTACGCCACGTTAGTCCTATCTATCAGCATCGGCGGCCTCTCGCTCGCGGGCAGCTCCCGCTCGTCCCCGAGCCTCATGCCCGAGAATTCAATCGGCGCTCTCGGCTGCATTGGCGGCATCCTCCTCGCCGCCCTGCTAGCCGCGATTTTCACCAAACAAGAAAGCAGGAGGTTCACCAACTTCATGGTGTTTCTGCTAGTTTCGATTCTGTTTGCGGTGATCCCGATGATTCTCACCAGCATCAACAATCACGAAAAATATCTCTGGTTCTTCATCTGGAATCCACCGGTGAGCCTATTCATGGCGGTGAGCAATGGCTTCATCAAAAGCGAGGTGCTAGCCGCAGTGGTGATTGTAGATGCCATCATTCTCATGATGTTACTCGTCACTGCCGGCTCCGCATTCCGTGGCTATCGGCGAGTCATTGAGGAGGCTGACGCCGAGCTGGCAAAGCCCACCGCGCCATCAACCTAACGGACGGCGGGATTTATCCCGGCTTTCATTCATCGTCATCACCCCATCATGAACCTCCCCGCCCTTCAGCAATGTCATGCGAACGCCCTCACCGCAGCCGGACGACTGCGCCTGCCGCTACGCGCCCGCGTGTGGCGCGGCCAAGCCGGAGAATTCGCCGGTGGCGGCACTGGCTTGTCGATGGATTTCCAAGACCACCGCGCCTACTCGCCGGGCGACGATCCAAGACATATCAATTGGCAAGCCTATGCCCGCACTGGCAGTTATACGATGAAGCTATTTCGTGAAGAAGTTAGACCGGTGGTGGACCTGATACTTGATGCTTCGGAATCGATGTTCTTCGATGAAATGAAAGCCGCTCGCACTGCCGAGCTCTTCTATCTAATTGCCGAGAGCTCGCAAGCCGCCGGTGCCTCGCTCGCCCTGCACGCCGTCCGTGGCGATGCCACACTTGCGCTCGATCCCTCGACCTTGCGCTCTCACTCGTGGCTGGCCACTGCCCGCGCCCTGCCTGCCACGGATTCCGCGAAAGCTCCCGATCTCACGCGCCTCTCGCTGCGAGCAAACGCGATCCGGGTCTTTCTATCCGATCTATTGTTCGCCGCCGACCCCGAGCCGCTCCTCCGCCACCTCGGGCAACGCCACGGCAGTGTTGTTATATTTTCGCCATATCTAGAAACCGAAGCCCGCCCCGCGTGGTCCGGGAATTATGAATTCATTGATCCTGAGAAAAACTCGCACCACCCGCACCGCATCGAGCCGGCCACGCTCCACCGCTATCAGGAAGCCTATGTGAATCACTTCGCGCTGTGGAAACAACACGCACGCCGCCATCAAACCGCCTTTGCCCGCATCCCGGCGGAGGAAGATCTAACCACCGTGCTGTTTCGCGAAGCCGTGCCCGCTGGGGCGCTGGAGGTGGCTCGATAATAATAAAGATTATGGCAGAATCATGGACAGCAGAACATTGAAGACGGAGGTTAAGGATGCCTGTTGAATGCGCGGCTGCTCTCGTGGTGATGGAGCAGGAGGGGTTTCACGCGATCGACCGCATCGTGATGGGCGAAGTGTTTGCAATTCACAATTCGATGGGGCGCTTTTTGGACGAGCGTATCTATCAGGATGAACTCGCCCACCGCTGCGCCCACCTTGGGCTGGAGGTGATGCGCAAGGTCGAAGTCAGGGTAAAACACGAGGATTTCCAAAAGTCGCATTTCCTCGATCTACTTCTTAACGGTGGATGCCTCTACGAATTGAAGACCACCAACTCCCTCGTGTCGAAACACGTCAAACAACTGATACATTATCTGCTGCTCACCGGCCTGCATCACGGCAAACTCGTAAACATGCGGCCGCCATCCGTGGAAAGCTGCTTCATCTCCACCCGGCTGACCCGCAAGGACCGGGATAGTTGGACCGTGGACGACCGCGATTGGCAGCCTTGTGACGATTCGGGCGTATCCCTCATAGAATTGTTTTTCGGATTGCTCAACGACTTGGGATTATTTCTGGACGCGGCCCTCTACAAAGAAGTCCTGCTCCATCTGACAAAAGCATCTGGCAGATGCGTCCATCCTGTTCCCGTCATGTCTGGACAACGGATCGCAGGCTATCAAAACCTCTGCCTTCTCAATCCCGAATGCGCGTGGCACCTCTCAGCCAACCGCGTGAACCTCCACTCTTATGAGGTCCATATCACGCGACTCCTCATGAACACTCCGCTCCAAGCTACGCACTGGATCAATCTCAATCAACGCCGCGTCACTATCAAAACCCTGAAGAAATAGCAGGTCTTTAATGATTCTGCTGTCCATGATTCTGCCTTTATCGATGTTCACCCTCGCAAATCCCCTCGGCCTGCTCGCGCTGCTTGGCATTCCTGCCGTGCTGGCGATTCATTTTCTCCAGCGGAAAGCGATCGAACTCCCGGTCTCCACGCTCTTCCTGCTAGAGCGCACTCAGCGGGATGCCGCCAGTGGGCGGCGGTTAGAGCGGATCATTCCATCCGTTCCATTGTGGATGCAGTTGCTGGCGGTGCTGCTACTCGCGTGGTTTCTTGCGGAGCCGCGGTTCCAGAAGTCCGGCAGCGTCCAACTGATCGCGGTGGTGCTCGACTCGTCCGCGTCGATGGGGGTTTTCAAAAATGAAGCCATCGCCCGGCTCGCCGCCGAGCTGCCGCGTTTCCAAGGCCCGGCGTCCACGGTCGAGATCACCGTCATCGAATCCGCACCGAGCCGACCGCGGCTCTTCGCCGGTTCATCGGTCGATGAACTTAAGGCTGCCCTCGAAAAATGGCAGCCGCTCGATGGCCTCACCGATCCTACCCAAGCGCTGCGTCTCGCGCGGTCGCTGGTTTCCCGCGAGGGCACCGTTATTTACCTAACCGATACGCCCGCCGCGTCGCTGCCGTTCGAGGCCCGGTTGATCGCGGTGGGCGATCCCGTAGAAAACGTTGGTTTCACCGGAGTGACCTTCGCCACTGAGGAAGGCGCACTCGTCTGGCGGGCACTGGTTAGAAATTACAGCAAGTCCGCAGTGGATCGCACTTGGTCGATACAAACCGCCACCGGTGGCACCACGCCGCGGGCATTGCAACTTGAAGCCAACGCACTCGTCACCCTGCAAGCCGCATTCCCCGCCGATGCGAAAAACGTCCGGCTCGTCCTCTCGCCCGACCGTTTCACGCTCGACGACACGCTGCCGTTAGTCGCCCCCAAGCCGAAGACCCTTGCGCTGTTCACCGCCACTTCCCCCGCGTTTGCCGATCTCACTACCAAACTCCTCGGTGCCCTCGACGCCGCAGTTCCAACGCAAGATGCCGCCACCTCCGATCTAACCATCACCTCTTATGACCCGCTCGATCCAGTGCTGCCGCCGGGAAACTCCATCGTCTTCGTCGAGGACAGCACCCGCAGCGGAGCCTATCTCAAGGGCGGCATCCTCGCCGAGCCACACCCGCTGCTAGACGGCCTGAACTGGCAATCGCTGCTGGTGCGGGAAACCCTCCAGCTCGACCGGCTGCCCAGCGACACGGTGATCTTGTGGCAGGAAAAACGCCCGCTCATCTTTCTCCGCGAGCAGCCCGCCCGCGACAAGCAAGCCGCCAGCCGCCAGCTCTGCTTCAACTTCGACCTCCGCCTTTCCAACGCCGGAATCCAGCCCGCCTTCATCGTCCTGCTCCACCGCTTCGCCGAATCCATCCGCGAAGCCAAGGTCGCGCCCACCTCCGCAAATCTCGAAACCGGCCAGCCGATCACGATCACCGCCGCCCCTAACATCCCACTGCAAATCGCTCCCACCGACCTAACCGGCAAACCCCTCCCCGCTCCCCAGTCCACCCGCCACGCGCCGGTCAGCCCCTGTTTTCTAACTATCCGCCAGAACGAAGTCCAACTTCTGGATGCTGCCATCCACTTCGCCGACACCCGCGAAGCCGATTTCTCTGCCTGCGCCAAATCCGATCCCACTCCGAACGCCAATCAATCCACCGTCGAGCGCCACACCAAACCCGATCCCCTCTGGCGCGTATGGATTCTCCTGTTAGTCGCTACGTTGCTGGTCTCGTGGAAATATATTAATTCGAAACTCGCGGCTGCGTGAATGTCTGTAAAGCGCGCTACGCGATCCAGGTCTGGTCACCTGCCGGATCGACGATTTGCGCAAGGTTCCTGCTGCGGTACGATTCCTTTCCTGCGAGCCGCTCATCGGTCCGCTTTCCAAGCTGAACCTGAAAGGCATCGATTGGGTGATCGTCGGAGGCGAGAGCGGAGCCAACCCTCGGCCAATGAAGCCGGAATGGGCGACTTCAATCCGCGACCAGTGCGGGAAGCACGACGTGGCGTTTTTCTTCAAGCAGTGGGGCGGCCGGAACAAGAAGGCGGCTGGCCGTGAACTGGAGGGCACACTTCACGATACGTTTCCAAAGGCAAAAAAGCGACGCGTGGCGAAAATTTCCTAAACACCAGCATCAGCCTCTTCCCTGATCTACTCGTCCCGGCATAGCCGAAAGGCGACGCCCAGAACTGATCACACTCAGCTTGCCCGGCATAGCATAGCGACGACGGGGCACATCTCACACCCTCCGAGACTGGCTGCTCCCCGTGCTCATGAACGGGAAGGGCCAGTTGCACGAAACCGAACAGAGGCGATGTGAAGCGGTTGAGGGCCTATCTACTCCTTCACCCGACATTCTCCGAAAAAAAGACTGCCACTCCCCCTCATCCTCGTTAGGCATACTTCCGTGCATCCGGTTGAATCCTACCTCTCCAGTCTCCACTCCTCCCTCGGCGCTGGTACTCCCGAAACCTCCGGCTATCCCGCCCTCAAATCCCTCCTTGATGCCATCGGCGACACGCTGAAACCAAAAATCACCGCCGTCATCCACCCGGCCAACAATGGCGCGGGCATCCCGGATGGCGGGCTCTTCTCCTCCAAGGAACTGAAAAAGCACGGCCACGAGGCCAACACCCTCTTCGGCAAGCTCAAGCCCGAGCGCGGCGTCATCGAGGTGAAGCCGCTCGACAAGGACCTGGCTTCCTTCGAGTCCAGCGACCAAGTCCGCAGCTATTTAGAAAACTACGGCCAAATCCTCCTCACCAACTACCGCTCCTACGCCATCTGGTCCATGGTCGGCGGCAAGCCCGTCCGCGGCGAGCACTACCACTTTGCTCCCAGCGAGCAGGAATTCTGGACAAAAGCCCATGCCCTCCGCGCCGATCCCAAGCACCCGGAATACGAGCGCCTCTGGCAGTTCCTCCGCCGCGCCCTGCTCAGCACTGCGAAAATCACCACTCCGCAGGATCTCGCCGCCTTCCTCGCCAGCTATGCCCGCGAGGCCCGCGCCCGCATCGAGATCGCACCCATGGGCACGCTGGAGCCGGTGAAAAAAGCCCTCAGTGAAGCCCTCGGCATCCACTTCGAGGGTGAAAAAGGCACCCACTTTTTCCAATCCACCCTCATTCAGACGCTCTTCTACGGCATTTTCTCCGCCTGGGTCCTCTGGCATGAGGAGCACCCGAAACCCGGCGACCGCTTCCAATGGCGGCTCTCCGCCCAACACCTCGGCCTGCCCATTCTCCGCACCCTTTTCATCCAGCTCACCGATAGCCGGAAGATCCGCGCCCTCAATTTGGAGGAAGTCCTCGACTGGACCGAGGAATGCCTCGCCCGCGTGGACCGTGCCAGCTTCTTCGCCCGTTACGACATGGGCGATGCCGTCCAGTATTTCTACGAACCCTTCCTCGCCGAGTTCGATCCCGAGCTCCGCAAGGACTTCGGCGTCTGGTACACCCCGCCGGAAATCGTCCGCTACATGGTTGGCAGCGTCGATAAAGCCCTGCGGGAAAATTTCGATCTGCCCGATGGCCTCGCCGATCCCTCCGTCGTCGTCCTCGATCCCTGCTGCGGCACCGGTGCCTATCTGGTGGAAACCCTCCGGCTCATCCACACCCGCCTCGTCGAAGGGTACGGCCCTGCCCAGGCCGCGCTGAAAATCCGCGAGATCGCCAAAAAGAACCTTTACGGCTTCGAACTCCTGCCCGCGCCCTACGTCGTCTCCCACCTCCAGATCGATCTCATGCTCACCCGCTGGGGAGCCAAGCTCGATCACGAACAAGACGAACGCGCCGGCATCTTCCTCACCAACGCCCTCACCGGCTGGGTCCCCATCAAAGCGCCCAAAGACCTGCCCTTCTCCGAGTTCACCGAAGAACGCGACGCCGCCGACCAGGTGAAACAAAAGGAGCAGATCCTCGTCATCATCGGCAATCCGCCCTACGACGGCTACCCAGGCATTGCCGTGAAAGAAGAGCGCTCTCTTACGGAAGCATACAGGACGGTTAAGGCAGTGGCGCGGCCGGAGGGTCAGGGTTTGAACGACCTGTATGTCCGTTTCTTCCGCATGGCCGAGCGCCGTATCGCAGAAGGAGTTCCGCAGTCTGATGATCCTGAACCCGGACCACCCCGCGAAGAGGCAAAAGGGATCGTCTGTTTTATCTCCAATCAAAAATGGCTGGACGGAAGCTCGCATACCGGCATGCGGGAGCGTTACCTCGAAGTTTTCGACCGCGTCACCATCGACTGCCTCAACGGCGACAAATACAAAACCGGCAAGAAGACTCCGGATGGCAAACCCGATCCCAGCGTCTTCTCCACCGCCAAAAGTCCCGTCGGGATTCAGGTGGGCACCGCCATCGCATTGATGGAGCGTTTCCAAAAGGAAGCGCATGAAGAACCCGCTGCCGCCCGGATCAACTTCCGCAACTGGTGGGGAAAAAACAAATGTGCCGAACTGGTGGCCTCCCTCGATCAGCCGCTCGGAACCCAAAGCATTAAACCCGCTCTCAAGTTAGGACTGCCATTTCATCCCGTCGGAGTGAGCGAAGACTATGAGGGCTGGCCTCTAGTAACGGATCTACTAGGTCGATCCTTCTCCGGAGTCAAAACCGCTCGTGATAGAGACCTTGTCTCCCTCGACCTTCCGTCACTGGAAACAAAGATGGGGCGTTATTTCGATAGCGGCTTGCCGCATGCGGTCATCGCCAAGGAATCGCCCGAAATCATGGGAAGCGACAATCGTTTCAAAGCGGAGGAAGTTCGGGGCTACCTCACGAAACGCGGAATGAATCCGGGTTCATTCATTCGCTACTGCTACCGCCCCTTCGATGTCCGCTGGCTGTTTTGGGAGGGAGAAACAAAACTTCTCGACGAGCGCCGGGCTGAGTTCCGGCCTCATATCTTCGGGGCCAACATTGGAATGGTGATGGCCCAGCGGACGAGAAAAGGATTCGAGCCGCCGGTCGTCAGCTCGGCTATCACTTCCTATCATGTCATCGAAAGCGTCTCACTCTTCTTCCCGCTTTACCTCGCCGACGCCGAGCAAGCCCCGAGCGCCACCCCCGAACTCGACTTCTTCGGCACCGCCAAAAAATCCGGCCCGCAACCCAATCTCAGTGACCAAGCCCTTTCCTATCTAGCCAAGATCGGCGCGGGACCCGAAGATCTTTTCTTCCACATCGTCGCCGTCCTGCACTCCCCGCTCTACCGCGAGGAGAACGCCGGAGCCCTGCGGCAGGATTGGCCGCGAGTCCCGCTGCCCAAGGACACCGCCACCCTCAAAGCCGGAGCCGCCCTCGGCCGCCAGCTCGCCGCCCTGCTCGATCCCGAAACACCCGTCCCCGGCGTCACCGATCTCAAAGTCCGGGAAAATCTCAAAGGCCTCGGTGAACTCACCGTCAGCAAAGGCAAATCCCCCGACCTCGCCATTGCCGCCCGCTGGGGATACAGCGGCCTCGCCGGAGCCGTCATGCCCGGCCCCGGCAAAACCACCTCCGGCACCCGCGGCGAAGGCTTCCTCGACATCCACCTCAACGCCACCACCCGCTGGAAAGATGTCCCGGAACCCGTCTGGACCTACACCCTCGGCGGCTACCAAGTCCTCAAAAAGTGGCTCAGCTACCGCGAGTCCGCCCTCCTCGGCCGCCCCCTCACCAGCGAC
>JAYTLO010000174.1:0-7101 GCA_043729385.1 Akkermansiaceae bacterium | reverse complement strand
CCCACTCCGGCTCTTTGAAGCCGACTAGCACTTTGCCATCGCCTATCAGAAACGGCCGTTTCACGAGGTTGCCATTTTTTGACATTAGCTCGAAGGCGGCGGCTTCGCTCATCGCGGGAAGCTGGTCCTTCAGGCCGAGGGCGCGGTAGTCCATGCCGGAGGTGTTGAAAAGTTTCCGCAGATCGCCGCCCATGGCTTTGAGCGCGGTCGCCAGTTCGGTGGGAGTGGGCGGAGTTTCGCGGATGGCTTTCACCTGATAGACGAGGCCGCGGGCGTCCAGCCATTTGAGTGCATCGCGGCAGGTGCTGCATTTTTGGTAGCCATAAACGGTTAGCATTGCGGGAGCTTGGCATCCAGCGCAGTTCCGTGCAAGACTCGCCGCCCGCTGATGAAATCCGACCTTCTCACCCGAATCCGCACCGAACTCCGCGCCCGTCTTGATCGCCTTTCCAAAGCCGCGTGCGAGGCCCACGCCGCTGCCACCGACCCCGGCAGCAAGGCGGAGGGGAAATACGACACTCGTAGTTTGGAGGCGTCTTATCTCGCCGCCGGCCAAGCACGGCAGGTGGATGAACTCGCCGAATCCGTGCGGATCTTCGAGACGCTCAGTTTGCCAGATTTCGAAATGGACGACGCCATCGATGCCGGTGCCTTGGTGGAAGTGGAGCTGAATGGCGAGACCGCGTGGTTCCTTCTCGTTCCTGCGTCTGGGGGCTTGGTCGTGGCGCACGAAGATTTGGAAGTCACCCTGCTCACACCTGATAGTGGCCTCTATCGTAAGCTGCTAGGCATGCGCGTCGGCGAGTCGCTCGATGCGCCGAAGCTGACCGTCACCGCCATGAGTTGAAGTCGAGCTGCGCGTCACTTCCGCCAGCGCTTCGTTAGATCGTCATACGCATCGATCCGCCGGTCGCGGAAAAACGGCCAAATGCGGCGGAAGTCTTCGACGGCTTGGAAGTCGAGATCGTGATAAAGAATTTCCTCATTCTCGGTGGAGGCTTTGGCGACGAGTTCGCCATAGGGATTCGCGACGAACGAACGGCCCCAGAACTCGGTATCGCCCTCGCAGCCGGTGCGGTTGACGGCTGCTAGATAGCAACCATTAGCGACGGCATGGCCACGTTGGACGGTTTCCCACGCGCAATGTTGGGCGTCGCCAAGCGTCGGTTTTTCCTCAGGGAGCCAGCCGATGGCGGTGGGATAAACGAGCACTTGCGCACCGCCGAGGGCCATCAGGCGGGCGGCTTCGGGGTACCATTGGTCCCAACAAATGAGCACCCCGATTTTTCCGAAACGCGTGTCCCAGACCGGCCAACCGCTGTCGCCGGGGGTGAAATAGAATTTTTCCTCGAAGCCGGGATCCTGCGGGATGTGGCTCTTCCGATAGAGTCCCATCAGCGAGCCGTTTGCATCGTGGATGGCGGCGGTGTTGTGATAGAGTCCGGGGCCGCGGTGCTCAAACAACGAGGAAACGAGCACGATCCCAAGCTCGCCCGCGAGCTTGCCGAGGCGGTCAGTGACCGGGCCAGGCAGGGGATCGGCGAGGTCGAACAGCGCGGGATCCTCGACGGTGCAGAAGTAAGGTGTTAGGAAAAGTTCCTGCGTGACGACGATGTTCGCGCCTTCCGCCGCAGCTTGGCGGATCAGGGTTTCGTGATGGTCAAAGGATTCGGCTTTGCTGGCGAAAGTGCCGGATTGGAGCAGGGCGAGGCGTGGCATGGGCGAAACCGTAGCGGCGGTCTGCGAGGGTCGCACGCAAGAAATATGCAGTCTCGACGGCGTCTGTTTGGATTGCTCAAAGCGGGCGCTACGGCGAGTGCAAGTTTCATGACGCTCCTGGATGTTGGGGACATAATCCAACGCCACTCACCGGCTATAAATACCGCACCTTCAGCCTAGATGGCTCGGACGGAACACCTAACAAGGGCTTCCTCCGGGTGGACATCAACTAGTGATCCAATCGAGAATCGCGGGTAGGCTATTCAATCCATGAAGCAGGCCCGAGAAGTTCCTGGGCCTGCCTTTTTTGATGGAGTTCGTGTGATCCGAATCCAGAATCGCACGAATCGTTTTCCTCAAACTCACGTTCTAACTCATCTCATGATCCAATCCATTCTGGTGGTCGGCTCCGGCAGTGCCGGCCTGATCGCGGGGCTTTCTAGCAAGCGCAAAATTCCCCAACTTAATGTGTGGATCGTTCGCAGCCCGGAGATCGGCGTCATCGGCGTGGGGGAGGGGACCACGCCGAATTTTCCCGGTCCATTTATTCGACCACCTCGGCATCTCGCGAAAGAAATTCTATGAACTTACCGGACCGACGTGGAAGTTAGGCATCAAGTTCCTGTGGGGGCCGCGCGGGCGCTTCGACTATTCATTTGCGCCGCAGTTAGATTCTCATTGTCGGATTTACCCAAACCGCACGGGTTCTACTGCGACGAGGAATTTTCCAGCAATCATTTGTCCACAGCGCTGATGCGTCAGGATAAGGTGTTTCCGCGCCAAGCTAACGGCTGCCCGGACATTCAGCCGTGGCACGCATTTCACATCGAGAACAAGCTTTTCGTGGAAATGTTGGAGCAAGTCTCGCGAGATGCCGGAGTCGAGATCATCGACGGCAGAGTCATCGACGCGGATCGCGGGCCAGAGGGAATCACTGCGGTGCATCTGGAGGACGGACGGCGAATGCAGGCCGACTTTTTCATCAATGAGAGCGGGTTTCGCAGCGAGTTGTTAGGGATGACGCTGGACGAGCCGTTCGTCAGCTTTGACAAGACTCTGTTCTGCGATCGCGCGGTGGTCGGTGGCTGGGAGCGGACTGATGAACCGATCTTACCCTACACAACCGCCGAGACGATGGACTCGGGGTGGGCGTGGCAGATCGAGCATGAGCACCACATCAATCGCGGCTATGTTTACTCGTCAGAATTCATTTCCGATGATGACGCGGCTGCGGAATTCAAGCGCAAGAATCCCAAAGTCTCCGAAGCGCCGCGGGTGGTTAAATTTCGATCCGGCTGTTATCCGGGATTTCCTCGGCCTGCACTATAAGGTGAACACGCTGCTAGACACGCCGTTCTGGAAACATTGCGTAGCGGATACGGATCTAACTGGCATCGGAGAAATGCTGGAGTTCTACGGGGAAAACGGCCCCACCGGTCTATGCCGCTACCGCATGCCTACCAGCCAAAGTGACTTCGGCATTGAGGGCTATCTCACGATGCTCATCGGAGACCAAGTGGCGTATAGCAAACGTCACCCAGCCACCGTGCGGGAGCGCGCGATTTGGGACAGCCACCGCCGCGAGCAAGTCGCCCAAGCGAAAGCCGGATTGGACGTGAGGGAAGCGCTCGCCTACGTCCGCCATCCCGGCTGGGAGTGGTTTGCGGAAAAGGCGAATCCCGGTTGATCATGGGATTTCTGGAAATTCCTCAAAACTTGGCTTGATTCCTCGGGATTCGTGACTAAAACCGCGCCCCTTCATGCCGGACCTATCACGCACTCTGAAATTTGCCATCCCCAAAGGCAGCCTTCAGGATCCCACCATCGAACTCCTCGCCAAGGCCGGCTACGAGATCCATGTCTCCTCTCGCGGGCTTCGTCCGAGTTCGAACGATTCGGAACTCGATCTCTATTTGATCCGGGCGCAGGAAATCGGGCGCTATCTCGGTCAAGGATTCATCGACTGCGGAATCACTGGCTACGACTGGGCGTATGAGAATGATGTAGATTTGATCGACCTCGCCGAGTTGCCCTACTCGCGGGCCACCACTCGTCCGACCCGCTGGGTCTTGGTCGTGCCGGAAGATTCACCAATCCGCAAGCCCGAGGATCTCGAAGGCAAGCGGATCGCCACCGAAGGCGTGGGGATTACTCAACGCTATTTAAAAGAGCGTGGAATCCAAGCCGAAGTCGAATTTTCCTGGGGTGCCACGGAGGTCAAGGTGCCCGATCTGGTCGATGCCATCGTCGATGTCACCGAAACAGGTGACTCGATCAAGGCCAACCGCCTTCGCATCGTGGACACGCTGCTAACATCTTTCCCCCATTTCTACGCGAACCCGGTAGCTGCTGTTGATCCGTGGAAAATGGAGAAGATGGATCGCATCGCCATGCTCATCAAAGCTGCGCTCTGCGCCCGCGGCAAAGTGGGACTTAAGATGAATTTCCCGAGCGCCCGCTTGCCCGAGCTTCTCGAAAAACTCCCTTCGCTTCGCCGTCCCACGATTTCCCAACTTTCTGAAGAAGGTTGGCTTGCCGTCGAGACAGTGATTGACGAAGTCGTCGTCAGGGACATCATCCCCGAACTGAAGCGCCTGGGGGCGGAGGGGATCATTGAATATCCACTCAACAAAATCGTCCCCTGATCCTTTCACCTCAACCTAACCGAAACTGCCATGGGCTCCATCAAGAAACGCCGTAAGACCAAGATCAATAAGCACAAGCGCAAAAAGCGCATGAAGCAGAACCGCCACAAGAAGCGTCTCCGCTACAAGTCCTAGTCACTGGGATTGATCGGTTTTTACAAATGCCAGAGACTCGTTTGCGGGTCTCTGGCTTTTCTATTGGCTCCATGTTAGCCCGGCCATGAGCCTTCAAGTCGTCGTCAGTTTCCGGGTAATCGATGAGTCTGCGGATTGGATCGTGGTCGATAAACCTGCGCCATTGATCGTCCATCCGGCGAACAATAAACCGGAACCCACCCTTCTCGGCGGAATTGAGCAGCTCCTCGCTTACGAGATCCGCAATGGTGCTTGCCTTGGCATCGTGACTCGGTTGGACCGCGAAACAAGCGGCGTGGTTCTGGTCTCCAAGCACACAGCCGCCGCCCGTGAACTCGGCGGGATTTTTGAGAGGCGAGAGGCCAAGAAGGAATACTTGGCGATCGTTTCCGGCTGGCCAGAGCTGAATTCGTGGGAATGCGCCCAGCCGATCATCCGCGCAGGTGACTTGGGATCTTCGGGAATTTGGGTCCGGCAAGTCATCAGCCCACTCGGCCGAGATTGCCTGACGAGATTCAAAGTAGAACGCCGGTTCGAGAGGAGGGGCCGGAAATTTTCACAGGTCCGATGTTTTCCTGAAACAGGGCGGATGCACCAAATCCGAGTCCACTTAGCGAGCTGCGGATTCCCGATTGTGGGTGATAAACTCTACTCGGGAGACGGTTCGGAGTATTTGGAATGGATGGCCAAGGGTTGGACGCCGGAACTTGAGGAGGGGTTAATTTTGCCCCGTCACGCACTACATGCAGCAGCTCTTGAGATTTCATGGCTCGGAAAATGGCTCCGTTGGGAAGCCGATCTGGGAACAGATCTGGTGGAGTTTTTAGAGGGCAAGGAAATCAGTTCGACTCCCGATGTTGTCATTTGGAGTCGGGATGATTAGCATCGGGCATGGTTTCGCTCGACGAGTTGGTCACATATTTAGATCGGGAACTGAAAACAGTTTCAATCCCCGACTACCCTGGAGCCATGAATGGCCTGCAATTGGCCAACGGCGGGCAAGTCGGCAGAATTGTCGCCGCCGTTGACGCGTCGCTCCCGGTCATCAAGGCCGCTGCGGGCGGAGGGCCGGGTTTGTTAATCGTTCACCACGGGATGTTCTGGCAAGGCGTGCAGCCGGTCACGGGGCCACTCTATCAGAAATTGAAGATCGCTATGGACGCCGGACTCGCCATCTATTCGTCTCATCTTCCCCTCGACGTCCATCCACTGTGGGGGAACAATATTTTGCTAGCCCGGGCGATCGGACTGCAAAACGCGGAACCGTTTTTGGATCACAAAGGACTATTCTTCGGTCTCCGTGGCTCTTGGGCGGGGACTCGAAACGACCTGGCGGAGGCCTTGAAAAAAGCCGTGGAAGGCCAGGTTCATGTATGCCCAGGAGGACCGGAAATCATTTCCACAGTGGGGCTAGTCACCGGCGGTGCTGGCAGCGAAGTGGTAAAAGTCGCCGCTGCCGGAGTGGATGCTTTCATCACAGGTGAGGGGCCGCATTGGAGTTATCCGCTCGCTGAAGAACTCGACTTAAACGTTTTTTACGCGGGGCACTACGCTACGGAAACATTTGGGGTGAAGGCGATTTCCGCGGCAGCGGCTGATCATTTCGCGGTTCCTTGGGAGTTTGTGGATCATCCGTCAGGGCTGTAACTTGAGTGGTTTAGTCAGATTTCGCGGCTAACCACCCCTTGATCGAAAATTCGAATCAGCTCCATGCTTTTGCATGGCCAAGGTTTCAATCTATCAAACGTAGGCAACACGCAAGGATTTCACCTAGGAAGAGTCAGCGTAATGAGCGGATGTGTTTGCATCTCATTGTAAATCAATATGAATCTCTCTCCCAATCATGGTTTGAATAAATTAAGGAGTTTGCCAAAAAAGTCTTGCTAGGGAGCGAAACTGCGAGTTTTATTGCTAACGAAGTCGCGGGCATAGCTTAGTGGTAAAGCGCTATCCTTCCAAGTTAGACATGCGGGTTCGATTCCCGCTGCCCGCTCCACTTAAATTTCCGAGGTCTCCAACTTATCTCCACCATGAAAAAAACTGTTTTCTTCGTCCTCTTCAGTGCTTCCTTCGGGTCACTGTCCGCCAACACCGCCGTGGATTGCATCGCGCTCTCACTCGCGGTCAAAACATCCATCGCCGCCGAGCAATCAAAGGTTCTTGAGATTGTCTCGAACGAAGTAGCGACCACCCCGAGTTGTGCGTGTGAAATCGTGAAAGCTGCGATTGAAGGATCCAATGCTACTATCCAGACTGTCGCCGCGATTGTTGAAGCTGCAGCAACCTCGGCACCTGATCAAATGCGCTTAGTTTCTCAGTGTGCGGTTGCAGTTGCTCCAGACGCCTTGGCCGCTGTCCAAGCAGTGGTCGCCAAGCTTGATCCGAATCTCGGAGACTCTGGTTCCAGCGCTAAGAGTTCAAAGAGCGCCAAGGGTGAAGTTGCAGAAGTCTCTTCAATGCCAAATCCTCTAGATTTCCCTGGCCAGGGACAAATCGGACCGACGCCGGGTGGCCCAGGCGGGATGCCGCTCATTCCACAATTGCCACCTGTGATTATCGCGCCACCAGATGTTTCCAATGTGAATCCCGGAAACAGTAACGG
>JAYTLO010000173.1:0-19573 GCA_043729385.1 Akkermansiaceae bacterium | reverse complement strand
ATGGTGGTTCACAAATGATGACTGCTCGCGGAGAATGCTGTTAGTTATGGAGAGTTGTGGAGTGGTTTAGGTAAATAGTGGCTGGGGTGTGCCGCGGATTTGATGGGCTGACGTGAGAGGTTTGACGCTTGGGGATATGGAGGTAATGAAGATTTATTTTAACCGCAAATGAACAGGATGAACGCAGATGAAGAAACTTGGTAAAGAGTCCGGGCGGGACGCCCGGACAACGGTCTGGAGCGGGACGCTCCAGCTACTTTGTTGTGGCAGATTTGCCACTTAGTAGCGCGCCATCGTCGGATCAATGACCTGAGACCAGGCCTCGATTCCGCCTTTCATGGAAAACGCGTTCTCTACGCCCTGGGCTCGCAGAATCGACGCCGCTCGCAAGGAGCGCATGCCGTGGTGGCAATAGACGACGACGCCTCGCGTGTTATCAGCTGTTAGACTAGGGCCAGCGGTGGGGAAGATCGCTAGCGGAAACCATTCGTTGCCGGCGATCTGGCAGATGGTTAGTTCGTCTGATTCTCGGCAGTCGATCAAGCGCGGGCGTTGGTCGGGTGGAAGTTGAAGCCATTCCGCGACTGCTTGGGCGGTGATTTCCAGCGTCGCCGCCGCGTCCGGGAGTTGCGTGCTCACTCGATGATCACAGGTGTGCCGACTTGGACGTTTGCAAAGAAATGCTCCGACATGTGATGCGGCATGCGGATGCAGCCGTGGGAGGCTGCGTAGCCTGGTAGGTAGCCGGTGTGCATGCCGATGCCGCCATTGACGCGCATGAAATTCGGCATGGGAGCGTTGTAGAAGATCTCGGAGGATTTCGGCTTGTCCACGCGGATGTCCACGTTGTCGTTGGTGGTCATGCCGGTGGCCCGGTCCTTGAAGACGCCGTAGGCGGAGGAGACGTGGTCCTTGTTTTTCTGGCTTATTTTATAGGTGCCTGCGGGAGTTCCGTGATCTTCGCTGCCGCTGGAGATCCGGGAAATCCCCACGAGCGTGCCGCCTTTGTAGAAGAATGCTTTCTGTTGGCCGCGGTTGATTTTGATCAGCGGGCTGCCTTGCGCTCCGTCGCCATCCCAGTAGGAAACGTCGTCCGGGATGGCAGGTGCCGGGTGCGAGGCACCGCCGGAGGTCTGCTGATGGACGGTGCCACCAAGGCCGGCGAGATAGTCCGAACGACGCGGACCGGAAGGCCCGCATGAACTCAAGGCGATGGCGGCCAGTCCGGCGAAGGGCAGGTAGTTAAGGAAAGTTGATTTCATCTTGGGGCGGAGGCTGTACTCGAATTGTGCTCAGGTCAAGTCACCCGGGACTAACGGAGCGGTTGCTAAAAAGTGTCCCGGCTGTCTCAGCCGGATTCTCTGCTTCCGGCTGAGACAGCCGGAACACAATCTACTGACTGCCCCCTATCGACTGCGCTCGATGCGCACGGCGACGCACTCGGTGTTGGGAAGGATGTGTTTCTCGATGGTGATGGCGACGTGAGCCAGCGGATGATTTCCTAGCAGGTGGCTGGCGATGTCGGTGGCGAGGGTTTCTATCAGGCGGCGCGGTCTGGCGGCGGCGAGGGTTTCGATTTCCAGCGAGATCTGATAGTAATCAACGGTGCGGGAAATTTCATCGGCAAGTCCGTCGAAATTCTGCGCGGGGGTCATCTGGATGGTGACTAATAAAGTCTGCGAATTGGCGCGCTCTTCGTCTGGCACGCCGATGAGGGTGGTGACGCGGAGGCGGCGGATCTCGATGGTGTCGGGCATGGGGTTTGAGAGACCAGGGGCCGGAATCAAGGGGGGAGGAAGCCACGGTCAATGACCTCGGTGAGGAGGATACGGGTGGGCTGGTTGAGATCGAGGGCGAGGGCGTCGGCAAGGGAGAGCCAGCGGAAATCCTCAGCTTCGTCATTAAGAGTGACGGTGGTGGAGGTGGCGCGGGCGAGGTAGTTGAGGAGCAGGAAATGCTCGGGGCGGATGAACTCAGGGGAGTCGATGCAGTCTTGGACGAGGACGAACTGGACGTCGGTTAGCGAGAGGTTGGTTTCCTCGAGGATCTCGCGTTCAAGGGCGGCGATGGAGGACTCGCCGCGCTCGATTTTCCCGCCAGGGATGCCCCAGCGGTCGCCCCATTTGTGGGTGCGGATCATGAGGACGCGGCCCGCGCCGTCGTGGATGAGTGCGCCGACGGTGGCGATGGGGCGGGAAACGCTGCGCCGGCGATCGAGCAGGGTGCGAAGGACGCCGAGGTCGGGGACGGTTAGATCTGGGCGTACGGCGGCGAGGATCTCCGCGTGGTTGTAGCCGGTGAGCACGGCGATGGAGGAAATGCCGCCGTGGCGGGCGGTTTCCACGTCGTGGGTCATGTCGCCGACGAAGGCGGTCTCGGCGGGGTTGAGGTGGTGGGAATGAAGGATGCGGTGGATGATTTCCCGCTTATCGAGGACGCCGGAGTAGGTGGCTTCGAAATGCTGGCGGAGGCCGAATTCATCCATTTGGCGCTCGAAGGCGAGGGTGTCCATGGAAGTGAGGACGAAGCAGCGGATGCCGAGGGCAGTGCACCATTCGAGCTTCTCGCGGGCGTGGGGAAGGACGGTGACGGGCGTGAGCGCGGCATCGAAGGCAGGGCGAAAATGGGCTTCAAGCTCTTCCAGCGGAATGTCCGGAAGCAGCTCGGCGTAGAACTCGCGGTAGGGCAGCCGGAAGACGCGGCGGAAACTTTCGCGGTCGAGCGCGGTGATCGCGTATTTCGCCAGCACGGCATTGGTGGCCTCGATGACCGGGCCGAGGTCGTCCACCAGGGTGCCGGACCAGTCGAATATAAGATTGCGGAACATGTGGGAGAAAATGCTTTTACCCGATCTGAAATTTGATCGTTTTGACCCGCCCTTCGCCGAGCTGTTCGCGGATGCGGGTGAGGAGCATGGGTTTCATTTGTTCGAGTTGGAAACGTAGCGTGGGCTGGGTGACTCGGAGGACGAGGTTGCCGCCTTTCACGGAGATCGGCTCGGTGTGGCGGGCGATGAAATCTCCGGCGAGTTCCTTCCAAGTCGCGCGGACTTGGTCTTCGTTTAGGCCATCCTCGGCACCGGCCGCCCGCAAGATGGCGGCAACGAAATTTTCCGCGAGGTGGATGCCTGCATTGAGGTCAGCCGGTTCGTCGGCACCGCGCCATTCGCGGAGGATTTCCTCGCGGATCTTGCTGGGGCGTGGCGGCTTTTTCATGGCCGCGTGCGGTCTAACTTTCGCCATCCTCGCCGATCGCCTCCACCGGGCAACCTTCCATCGCCTCGCGGCATTGGGCCAGATCTTCGGGGGTTTCGGGCTGTTTGAAAACGAAGGAGTAACCTTCGTCTTCGGCGCGGGTGAAATTGTTCGGCGCGGTCTCGCGGCAGAGATCACAGTCGATGCACTGGCTGTCCACGTAGAACTTGCCGGGCACGTTTTCCACATTTTTGTCTTCGCGGTCAGCCATGGTAAATAAAGGGAATTACAAGCCCTTCGATGCCTTTCCCGGAACTAGGATGCAACTGGAATTTTCCAGAACTTCGGATTCGGCATTCGCACTGGCCAAAGTCCGAGTCCGCGCTTTAAGTTTCCCCGAGCTGCGCCACATGACACCTAATCCCCCCGCATCCCCTGATGGATCCGCCCTCCCGCCCCGGCATCGGCCGAATATGGGGAATCTAGCCAAGGACACGACCGAGCAGGACTTGTGGGCCTTTGACGACATCGACCCGATGGACGAGGAAATCACCGCCAGCGTGCCTAAATCCACCGACCAAAAGATTCCCGATCCCCGCGAACCGGAAAGAATGAAGGTCCGCCCGCTTGCAGACCAAGCATCCTCGAAGGCCGGTGCCAGTCATGACAGCGTCCGGGTAAATGTCGGTAAAGGCCCAACCAAGATCCAAGCGCCGCTTACATCGGGCCAGTCGAAACCCGGCAACGAGTTCGATGATCTCGACAACTGGGCTGAGCCGGACTCCGCAGTCCCGGTTCTACAAACTCCTGCGAAAATCGAGTCACCTCCCGTGGCGGCGGTCATTCCACCGCTTCCGGCAGAGCCTCGGGACGAATTTTCACCGCCCGTGAGTGACCCGGCCGCACCCCTCCCGCTGCGCCCGCGGTTGAATCTTACCAAGCTCGAACGGATCGGGCTGGTGGCTTTGACCGTGCTCTTACTCGTCGGCGCTACCATGGCTTTTCTCAACACCATCAGCCGCTTGCCGACCGATTCCGGTCGAGTGAAAGCCAATGATTTCCCGATTCGCGGCAGCTTTATCACCATCAATTCCGCTGACAGTTTCTGGCGCACGCCTAAGGCTGCCGATACCGCCCGCCGCGGCACCCAGCTCGTGCCGGTCGTCGATCTCAGGTCCACCGGCGGACCGGCGGCGATCCGGGTGTTTTTCCGCAACAGCGACGGTGATGTCATCGGCGACGCCGTGACCCGCTACCTTCAGCCAGGTGCCAAGCTAGAAATCGCCGCCACCGCTGGCTTCGACGATGTGGGGATGCACGCCGCTTACCGCACCGGTCAGAACAAAGCGTGGACCATCGAAGTGCTGGAGGCGGCCACGGAAAACGCCCCTGGACCGGAGTTTAGGAAACTCTTCGAAATGAACATTTCCACTGACCGCCGCTGAAAATCACCCTCTATGTCGAATCAAGAAGTCACTCCACTGGTGCCCCGCGAAGGCTGGCACGTCATGCATCTTTTCTATCATGTCGATCACGCGCAATGGACGCTCTACAGCGACGAGGAAAAGCGCCAGGCCAAGACCCGGCTCACCGAACTGGTGCAGGAAATCCGCGCCACCCCGGACACTCATCTGTTAATTTTCTCCATCGCCACCCCCAAGGCGGACATCGGATTCATGTTACTCACCCCAGACTTGCAGGTGGCTAACATGTTTGAAAAACAACTCAGCCTCTCGCTCGGCGCGGAAATCCTCAGCCCCACCTATTCCTATCTCTCGCAAACTGAGAGTTCCGAATACACCACCACCCGCGAGCAATACGCGGCGGAAACGCTCATCGCCGAAGATGGCCTAACCGAAGGCTCGCCCGAGTTTGAAGCCGGCCTCAAAGCCTTCGACGAGCGGATGGCCCACTATCTAAAACACCGCCTCTATCCGGTCCTTCCCGATTGGCCGGTGGTTTGTTTTTACCCGATGTCCAAGCGCCGGAATGGTGGCGACAATTGGTATGCGCTGGATTTCGAAGCTCGCAAAAAGTTGATGGCTGGCCACGCCAAAGTCGGTCGCACTTACTCAGGCAGGATTCTCCAACTCATCACCGGTTCCACCGGCCTTGATGAGTTCGAGTGGGGCGTCACCCTGCTTGCCAAGGACACCATCGAGATCAAGTCGATCGTCTATGAAATGCGCTTCGATGAAGTGACCGCCCGCTACGGTGAGTTCGGGGATTTCTACATCGGCATGCAACTCCCGCTAGACGTGCTGTTCCGGCGGATTTGTCTCTGAGCGGCGGACGGAAAATCACGGAAGAAGCCTCGTGAGGTGGATGAGTTTCTAGCGGTAGCTTGTTAGCACCTCCGCATCAAAAAATCGCTCGATCCCGTGTCACAGGTTGCGTGGTCGCCGTTGGTGGGTAAGATCCACCAGCGGATTTCCCTCACCAGCCCGCTCCCTCCTTTTTTCCCTGCATGATCGGCCTCGCTCTCAAAATGCTTTTCGGCGATACCGCCAAATACCTCATGCTGGTCGCGGGCTTGTTTTTCGCCACCTTCCTCATCGTCCAACAAGCGTCCGTCTTCTGCGGGCTGATGCGCTGGACCACCGCCACTTTGAAAAATGTCGCAGCCCCGATCTTCGTCGTCGAGGAGCGCGTGGAGCAGGTGAATGAGACCAACCCGATGCGCGATACCGACGTCGCCCGCGTCCGTTCCGTGTCCGCCGTGCGCTGGGCGATGCCGCTTTACTCGGGCATTCAGCGCGTGCGGTTAGATAATGGCAGTTTCAAAACCATCCAGCTTCTCGGCATTGACGCTGCATCCCTCGCAGGTGCGCCAAGCAAGATGGTGGCGGGAAATCTCGAAGACCTGCGGCTGCCTAACACCGTCGTCATCGACGAACTCGCCACCGAGCGGCTGTCCCCGAATCCAAACGATCCCACGAAACGAATCAAGGTCGGCGACCGGTTTGAAATCAACGATGTCGAGGCGCGCGTCGTCGGGATTTGCAAGGCGATGCGCTCCTTCACCGGCGGCCCATACGTCTGGACGACTTACGAGCGCGCCCTGCAATACACCCCGCCACAGCGTAAAATGCTAGCCGCCGTGATCGCCGCTCCCATCGAGGGCATGAGCAGCGACGACGCGGCCGCAGCTATCGAAAAAGCCACCGGCCTCCGCGCCTATGTGAACCGCGACTTCGGCGATAACAGCAAGGACTTCAATACCGCGACCGTCTGGTGGTATGTCAAAAACACCGGCATCCCCATTTCCTTCGGCACCACCGTGGTCATCGGTTTCATCGTCGGCGTGGCCATCGCCTGCCAGACGTTCTACGCCTTCGTGCTGGATAATTTGAAGCACCTCGGCGCGCTCAAAGCCATGGGCATGTCGAATTTCCGACTGAGCATGATGCTGCTTTTCCAAGCGCTCACCGTCGGGCTGATCGGCTTCGGCCTCGGGCTGTTAGCGACCTCCGCCTTCGCCATGGGGGCGATCAAAAACGGCCAGCCGCCGCTCTACATGCCGTGGCAAATTCCCGTCGTCGCCTTCCTAGTCATCCAAGTCATTTGCATGCTCGCCGCGCTCATGGGCATCGTCCGCCTCAGTCTTTACGAACCCGCCATGGTCTTCCGTGCCTGAATCTCTAACGTCACCACCAGTCGTCGATGTCCGCGCCGTCGAGAAAAGTTTCGGCGACGGGGCGAACCGCATTCACGTCCTCAAGCAGGTGGATTTCCAAGCCCGCACCGGCGAGATCACCATGCTCGTCGGCCCGTCCGGCTGCGGGAAAACGACCTTGCTCAGCGCCATCGCCGGCACGCTTAAGATCGAGAGCGGCGAGATCAACGTCTTCGGAAACTCGTTAGAAAAAATGTCGGGCGGCGCGCTCACCCGCTTCCGGGCGAAAAACATCGGCTTCATTTTTCAGCAGTTCAACCTCATCCCCACTCTAACGGTGGCGGAAAACGTCGGTGTTCCCCTGCTCATCCAAGGCATTTCCACCGGCAAGGCACTCAAGCGTTCGCGCGAAATCCTCGAGCGCGTGGGCCTCGGCGAGCGATGGAATGCGCGCCCTAACAAACTCTCCGGTGGCCAGCAACAACGCGTCGCCATCGCCCGCGCCCTCGTCCATGAACCACCACTCGTCATCTGCGACGAGCCGACCGCCGCGCTCGATGCGCAGAACGGCGAGATCGTGCTAGATCTCTTCCGCCAAGTCGCCCGCTCGTCCGACCGCGCCGTCATCATCGTCACCCACGACAACCGGATTTTTTCCTACGCCGACCGCATCGCCCGCATGGACGACGGCGCGATCGTGGAGGTGAAGGAACAAGATCACACCCTCCCCGCCCATTTCGAGCACGAACACGCACATTGAATAAGTTGCTGGTTGATAGAAAGACCCGCCTCACGGACCGCCGGATTCATCCGGGCTTTCATTCATTCATTCTCTTTCCTCTTCCCATCCACCATCACCTCTCTCCCATGAACTTCTTCTCAAAACTCCTCCGCTACGGCTCGCTCTTGCTCGCCTTGTGCGGCGTCGTCGCCATCGTCCTCGTGTCCCGCACGCAGGCGGAGCGGCAAATGGCCCCGCCGGGTGATCCGCCGATCATGCCGCCGCAGAAACCTTATGCAGAGTCAGTTGCCGCTACCGGCATCCTTGAGGCGCTGAGCGAAAATGTGGCCATCGGCGTGCCATTGCCCGGCTTGGTCACCGAGGTTTTGGTAAAGGTCAATGACTCGATCAAAAAGGACCAACCACTCCTCAAACTCGACGACCGGGATCTCCGCGCTGAGCAACTTTCATTGCAAGCCCAGCAGGAAATCTCGCAAGCGCAGATCGGTGTCAGCGAGGCCCAGCTTGCCAAGCTAGAAGCCCAACTCGCCCGTCTCACTTCTGTCTCAGACAGCCGCGCCGTGAGCCGCGACGACCTCGGCAACCGCAAGGAAGACGTGGCCGTTTCTCAAGCGCAACTCGCCGCCGCCAAGGCCCAGCTCGTGGCAGCGGAAACTTCGTTGAAGCGCACCGCGCTGCTCATCGAGCGCCTCACCGTTAGAGCACCGCGCGATGGCACGATCATCCAGGTAAACATCCGCGCCGGCGAGTATGCCGCCACCTCGCCCAAGACGCCGGCCATGATTCTTGGCGATACGGACAAGCTCCAAATCCGCGCCGACATCGACGAACAGAACGCCACTCGCATCCGCGCCGGGCAGCAAGCTTACGGCTATTTGAAGGGCGATCCCACCGTCACCTTTCCGCTCGAGTTCATCCGCGTCGAGCCATACGTGATTCCTAAAATTTCGCTAACAGGCTCCAGCACCGAGCGCGTGGACACCCGCGTCCTGCAAGTCATCTACTCTCTAACCCGTCCTGCAGATCCGCCGCTTTACGTCGGCCAGCAGGTTGATGTATTCATCGCAGCACCTGATCGCCACAAGAAACCATGAACTCACGCCTGCTCATTTTTCCCGCCGCCTTGTTTCTCGCTTCCTGCACGCTGGGGCCAGACTTCCAGCTTCCCGGCGCTTCCGGCGGCACGAAATGGAAAGAAGGCCAAGCCACGTCCGGCACGCGCCTGCCCGACAACTGGTGGCGGCTCTTCAATGACCGCGAGCTGAACCGTCTGGTGGACCGCGCTCTAACGGCTAACAACGACCTTGCCGCCGCCAAGGCCCGCGTGGACACCGCCCGCGCCCTCGTCGGTGTGGACCGGGCAAAACTTTTCCCCACGCTCGATCTATCAGGCTCGGCCGGGATTTCCCGTAGCTCGGCCGACTCATCCGGCGGCAGCGGGCCAGCCGGGAACTCCTTCGACTTGGAGCGGCAGCGCTACCGCAGCACCTTCGATCTCGCCTACGATCCCGATCTCTGGGGCCGTAACAAACGCCAGATCGAAGCATCCTCCGCGCAAGCCGCCGCCAGCGATGCGCTGCTAGATTCACAACGTCTCGGCACCGCCGCCGAAGTCGCCCGCCAGTATTTCCTCCTCCGCGGCCTCGACGCGCAGGAATCCGTTCTCAATGACTCGCTAAAAGGTCGGAACGACGAACTCCAAATCCAGAAATCCAAGGCCGACGCCGGCTTGATCGATGGACTCTCCACCAGCCGTGCCCGCACCGAAGTGGAGCTTGCAAACAACGATCTCGCCGTCGTCCAGCGCCAACGCGGTTCCGCCGAGCACGCCCTCGCCGTCCTCTGCGGCGCACGTCCCGCAGATTTCTCGGTGTCCCGCCAAGCGTCTGTTAGCTCGCTGCCGATTATCCGCGCCGGACTGCCCGCAGATGTCCTCAACCGCCGTCCAGACGTGCGCGCCGCCGAGCAAGATCTCCGCGCCGCCAATGCCCGCATCGGCATCGCCGAAGCCGCATTCTATCCGAACTTTTCCCTAACTGCCGGTGCCGGCTTGGAGTCGCTCGATGTGAAACGTTTCCTCGATTGGGAAAACCGCGTGCTCTCGCTCGGAGCCGGCGTGGCCGCCCCGCTCATCGACGGCGGGACGAACAAGGCCAACTATCAGGCCGCCCGCAGCCGCTATGACGAAGCGCTCGCCAATTACCGCCAGACCCTGTTAGTCGCGCTGCGGGAAGTGGAGGATGCCCTCGTCGATCTCAAGGGACTCGCCCGCTCCCGCACCGCACTAGAAGCCGCTCTCGCCAGCTCGCGCGATACCAAGCAACTCTCCCAAGACCGCTTCGACAAAGGTCTAACCGGCTACCTCGACGTGGTCGATGCCGACCGCACCGTACTCCGCACCCGCCTCACTCTCAGCCAGCTCGAAGCGGAACAACGCATCACCCTCGCCGCCCTCGCCAAAGCCCTAGGCGGCGGCTGGAGCGGGAAATGATGTGAGTGCGGGGCCACGAAACGGAGCCACGACACTCTTGTCGTGGTGCGAATGGAAAGTCATTGAGCAGAGCTGCGCACCCGCATTCACACCACCACAGGAGTGTGGTGGCTCCGTGTGGCTCTCCAACACGAGCAGCGATTGATCGCAGAATCGGATTGGCGCAGACAGGGAACTCCGCTAGAGCATACCCACTTTTCCTTCCATGAAACCGATCCATCTGCTCTCGCTTCTCGCTTTTGCCCATCAAGCCACTGCCGTCCCGCTGCCGGCAGCTAGGCCAGTGAAGACGGATTATTTCGGAACGACCCTTGAGGATCCTTACCGCTATTTCGAGGAGAAGAATCAGCCGGAAGTGGCGGCGTGGGCGCGAGCGCTCTCGGATCAGACGTTAGAAAAACTCGGGAAGCTCCCGGATCGGGCGCGGATTGCGAAATGGATCGATGAGGCGGATCAACGTCAGGGAGACAAGGTCGGCTGGATGTTAGAGCCTGCGCCGGGGGACTATTATTTCCTGATGCGGAGGCAGGAAGATGCGATCGAGCTGTTGTTCCATCAGAAGCCCGGTGGCAAACCGGAGCTGATACCTGACCCGCGGCAGGTGGTGAAGGGCGACGGGTCGCCAGTGACGATCAAGACGTTCACGATTTCACCGGACTTCAAGCATCTGGGCGTGACGATCACGGCAGGCGGCGGCGAGATGGCCAGTCTTTATATTTTCGATCTCGGACAAAAGAAAATGGTCGAGGGACCATACGACCGTGCTCGCTGGGGCGCCGCAGAGTGGCTGCCGGATAGTTCCGGATTTTTCTACAACCGGTTACAGAAGTTAGGGCCGGATGCGGATCCGTTACAGACGTTTCAAAGGAGCAAGGTTTACTATCACAAGCTCGGGACGGGCGAGGCGGAGGACCGGACGATCTTCGGCGAGGGCGTAAACCCGGATGTGCCGGTGAAGCCCGAGGAAATCGTCTTCGTGAGTCCGCTGGCGGACACCGGTTGGGCGGTGGCGACGAACGACCGGGGAGTCTCGGCGGACTTTATCCATCATCTGGCGCGGGTGGAGGACATCGTCGCCGGCAAGCCTAACTGGCGGAAGGTGAGTGATCGCGCGGATCTGGTCGGCGCGATGTCCGGTGGCTCACTGGTGATTCATGGCGACGATATTTTCCTACTCACCCGCAAGGGCGCGGCTAACGGCCGGATCGTCCGCCGCACGCTAGAGGGCAACAGCCTAGGAGAAATGCAGCCCGTTTACACCGCGCCGCGGGGGGCGATCCAAGGCATCACGGGCAGCAAGGACGGTCTCTACGTTCGGGTGCTGGACGGCGGGCCAAGCCGGTTGGTTAGATTGCCATGGGCATCCTTGGACAAGCCGGAAAGCATCACGACTGCGGAGGAGGGACGCATTTCCCTGCATGGCGGAATGCCGGGCCACCCGGAGGCGGATGGAGCGAATTTCACCCTCGATTCCTGGACGCGCCCGCCTCGCCACTATCAGACCGCGCCGGGTGAACCGGTCCCGAAACTCGCAGCGCTGCCGCAGATCCCCGAGCCGCCGATTTCCGCGAATCTCGTCAGCCGCGAGGTGATGATGCCCGGCCACGACGGGGTGAAAATTCCTGTTTCTATCATCCATCGTAAGGACTTGCCGCGCGACAAGACCCACCCGGTGATGCTGATCGGCTATGGGGCTTATGGCTTGAATATTGAACCGTCATTTCGCGCGGCAGAGACGGCGCTTTTCGAAATGGGCGGGATCAAAGTGGTCGCCCACGTGCGCGGTGGCGGGGAATTGGGCGACGAGTGGCGGCTGGCCGGCTATCAGAAAACGAAACCTAACACTTGGAAGGATATGATCTCCGTGGCGGAAAATCTAGTGCGCGAAGGCTACACCACCCCGCGGCAAATCTGCATCCACGGCCGCAGCGCCGGAGGGATCACTGCGGGCCGGGCGATGACGGAGAAGCCAGAAGCATTTGGCGCGGTGTTGATCGGCGTGGGCGTGACGGATGCGATCCGCGTGGAAAATTCGCCTAACGGAGTTCCCAACATTCCTGAGTTCGGCAGCGTCAAGACGCAGGCAGGATTTGAAGCGCTGCGCGAAATGAGCGCTTACGAGCATGTGAAGCCGGGAACCCGCTACCCGCCGACGATGCTCTATCATGGAGCGAACGACACCCGCGTGGAGCTATGGCAATCGCTGAAAATGACCGCCCGCCTGATCGCTGCGCAGGGAGACGAGGCGGACGTATTTCTGCGGATCGACTATCAGACTGGCCACGGCAGCGGCGCATCTCGCGAGCAGGAAAACAAGCTGCAGACTGACATCCTCTCCTACTTTTTCGCGCATTGCCGGTGAGCGTCCGCCGGTCCAGATATTCATCCCCTTCCCCGTCATGAGAATTCTCCTCGCCCTGCTCGTCTTGAGTTCACCCATGATTATCCGCGCGGAGGACGAAGTTTCCCGAGAGCCGGTTAGGGATCGGATGGTGAAAAAGGTCGTCCAAGATCCTCTAACGATTCGCGCACTGGCGCGGCTGGAGAAGCAAATGGACATTAAATTCAACATCCCGTTTCCCACCCATTTAGACATCGATGTCTATTTGAAGCGGCCGCTCGCCTTGATACCGATCAATGGTGCGAAAGTCTGCGCCACCCGCCCGATCCTGAATCCCTATGACGAACCTCACAAAGTGGAGTGGATGATCGGTCCCGCCGATCCGGCAAAGCTGGTGGAGGAGGGCATCGATTGTTCCTTCGATCTCGATGAGCGGGGAGATTTTTTCCGTTTGAACCTCATCGCCGACTGGGCGTCCGATGGAGGAAACCATCAGCTCTGGCGGGGCGAAGGAGAGTCAGGGCCGGAGTTCTTTGAACGGGCGCGGCTCACCTATCGGTTCAGGGCGAATAAAGCTCCAGACCCAAAGCAGGCGGAGCTTTTCCTAACGATATTCGAAAAAATAGCCCGCACCATCCATGCCCTGCGTAAGGAAGAGGCCAGCGTTGTGCCAACAGTTCCGGCTCGGTAATCACCGCTTCATCACGCCTCGTCCGCGTGGGCGGGGCGCGGCGATGGCGGCTAACAACAGCCCGGCGGTGAAGCCGCCGACGTGTGCGCCATAGGCAATGCCCATGTCTTCTCGGTTCATGATCGAGAAATAGTCAAAGCTCACTCCGATCACCGCCAAAAGCGCGAGGTGGCCGGGCGGGATGGGCCGGGCAAGCGGCCAGACGTGGGGATCGGGAAGGGTCCACCGTATGGCCAGCCCCAAGTAGGCACCCTCCAAACCCATCAGTGCGCCGGAGGCACCTAACATCGGAATGAAATCGCCGCGGTTTAACACCACATGGGAGATCGACGCGCCGACTGCGGTCACTCCGAAGGTGAGCAACATCCAGCGCCAGCCGAGAAGCTCGACGATGAGAGCGCCGAAAATCCAGAAATAAAGCATGTTGAATGTGACGTGCGAGAGATCGCCATGAAGGAACGCGCAGCTTAGGAGAGTGGCGAACTCTCGCCAATCCGCTGCGGAAACTTGGCCATCGAGGAGGTGCTGCCAGCTTTCGAGCACCCTAACAGGGACCACCATCAGCCCTTGATACCAGCTAGAGCCAAACGCGGCTTGGGCGAAATAGATGAGGAACATTACGCCGATCAAAACCAGCAGAAGACCTTGGGTGCGGAATAGGCGTTTCGCGCTGCTTAGATGTGGATTCACGCTGGGATCATGCAGACGCCGTGGGGTGGGAGGTAGCGTAAAAAGCGGAAAATGGAGGGTGGGCTTTGGCGCTGAGATGGGGAAGAGGAGAGCTTCGCACTGTTCATTTTCGGCGCCTTGGCTTCGCGGACAAAAGTGTCTGCGCTCCTTATGCGGAGAAAATGTCTGCGCTCGTTACCACGGGGGGAGGCCTAACATTTCGGGGAGGGCTTCACGCGGCCGCCATGTTAGAATCTCTGGATCGCCGGAGGTGATTAGCACGGTGTGCTCGAAATGGGCGGAGGGCTTCTTGTCGTCGGTGATGACGGTCCAGCCGTCGTCGAGTATTCTAACGGACGGGACACCGGCGTTGACCATCGGCTCGATGGCCAGAGTCATGCCGGGTTCGAGCGTGGGAGACTTGCCTTGCGGGCGGTAGTTCGGCACTTGCGGCTCCTCATGCAAGCGGCGCCCCACCCCGTGGCCCACGAACTCGCGGACGATGGTGAAGCCGCGCGGTTTGGCGAATGCCTCCACGGAACCGCAAAGATCAGCGAGCTTCCGACCGGCGCGGGCGTGGCTGATGGCCTCGAACAACGCTTGCTCGGTCACAGCTAACAGCCGCTTTGTTTCGTGCGGAATATCACCTGCGGCGACGGTGGTCGCGTTGTCGCCGATGAAGCCGCTTTTGATAATACCAACGTCGATCTTGACGATGTCACCCGGACGGATTTTGCGCGGCCCGCCGATGCCATGGACGACTTCCTCGTTCACGGAAATGCAGGTGTAGCCGGGGAAGCCGCGGTAGCCGAGAAAGGCGCTTTTGCAATCGTACTCACGCATCATCTCTGCGGCGAGTTTGTCGATCTCGCCGGTGGTCTTTCCGGGCACCACTTCTTTGGCAAGCGCCTGTAAAATGGTGGAAGCGATGGTGCCAGCTTTGCGCATGAATTCGATTTCACGCGGGGTCTTGATAGGGATGCGAGTTCGGCGGGACACGATTTTATAACAGAAATGTAAGAAGGGAATTTTCAAGCAGGGAGTAGCCGAAGCAGGCGGGCTGCCACTTCATCCTCTGGAGCGGTGGCATCGCAAGGAGAAAGAAGATTCAGGTGCCGGTAGTGGTCGATGACAGGCTGGGTCAAACTCACAAACTCAGCGTGGCGACTGCGGAAGTTTTCCTCCGAGTCGTCGGCACGCGGACCGGCGGGCTGGCCACAGGCCGGGCAGTCACCAGCGGTTGTAATATTATGCTCCAACGTTGAGCCTTCTGTTACGTGAATTCTGGCCTCGGGTGTGAGTTGCTCTCGCTGGCCGGACCAACGGCATGACGGGCATTCCACCCGACCCCGGATGCGGGCGACGAGTTCGGAAAACGGCACTTCCAGCGAGACGGCTGCATCGATTTTTAGTTCCCGCTGCGCCAGCCAATCATCCAAGAACGTCGCCTGCGGCAAACTGCGGGGGAATCCATCGAGCACCCAGCCGCCCGTCTGCTGGGTGAGCCAATCCGCGAGGATAGGGCAAATCAGATCATCTGGCAGATACTCGCCGCGGGCGAGAATGGGCTGTGCTTGTTTTCCCAGCTCCGTTGCAGCTTCCACTTGCTCCCGGAGCAGTGCCCCAGTGCTGAGATAGCCGAGGCCGAGACTCACCGCGAGCCGCCGCCCCTGAGTGCCCTTGCCGGATGCCGGAGGCCCTAGCAGCACGACCCGGAGCGGCTTGGCGGCGGGAGCGATCAACGGTTACTTCTGGTAAATGTAAGCCGTGATGCCGATCACGATGAGAACTGCGATCACCGTCCAGAGATATACAATGGCAGTCTTGGGAGCCGCGTTGCTGTTCTGATTGAGGCGGTCGTAACGGCCCTTGAGTTTACCCTTGCGGAGGAAACCGTCGTAATGCTTTTGCAGCAGTTGGGTTTCCACTTGGCGCATCACATCGAGCACCACTCCAACCATAATTAACAGGGAAGTTCCGCCGAAGAATTGGAGGACTAACGAGCTTGGCGGGAGACCCACCATTTTGCCAGTGAGCACCGGTAGGACGAACAATGCCACCATGAAGAACGCACCGGCGAAGGTCAGGCGGGTCATCGTGAAATCGAGGAAATCCGCAGTTGGCTTGCCAGGACGCACGCCCGGGATATAGCCGCCATTGCGCTTAAGATCTTCCGCGATTTGCGAGGGTTGGAACATCATCGCCACCCAGAAGTAGGAGAATAAGAAGATACCGATGCCGCCCAAGATATAATACCACGTGCCGCCGCCAACGAGCTCGCCGTAAAGCTTGGTGGCCCATGGTTGGCCAGCGAAGAACCACTGCAACATCATCGGAGGAAGTGATAGGACTGCGGAGGCAAAGATGATTGGCATCACTCCGGCATAGTTGACTTTGAGCGGGAGATACTGAGTTTGTCCGCCGAATTGCTTACGACCGACGACGCGCTTGGCATATTGCACGGCGATCCGGCGCTGGGCCTGGGTGATTGCGATGGTTGCCGCGATGACGACTAACAACAGGGCAATCATCACCACCATCATGATCGAGTTGAATGGGCTAACACCCTTACCGGTGACGAAGTAGTTCCATGCTTGGATCAATGCACCCGGCAGAGCCGAAATAATGTTAACTGTGATGATGATCGAGGTGCCGTTGCCGATACCTTTCTCCGTGATCTGGTCACCGATCCACATCAGAAGGACCGTGCCAGCGACGATGGTTAGAACGGTGAGACCGATCCACATGGTGGATGGATCAGGTACCAGTGGACGACCGATATTTTCAATCCCGCTCATGTAGGGAATGTTCCCCGGATTGGTGAGCGACTTAGCAACGAAGAAGCCTTGGACCAAGGCAATGACGATGGTGATATAACGAGTGTATTGAGTGATCTTTTGGCGACCCCCATCTTCTCGCGCGAGGCGGGAAAGCTTGGGCACCACCGCTGTCATCAACTGCACCATGATCGATGCGGAAATGTAGGGCATAATCCCAAGCGCGAAAATTCCGGCTTGTTGCAGGCCACCACCGGAGAACACCGTTAGTAGTGCAGTGATGCCGCCACCGGTCTTTGGATCTTGGTTCTTCAAAGTATCCAACCACTCCTTGATGACTGTGGCGTCCACGCCGGGGATTGTGATATGCACCCCGAGCCGGATGATGACAATGAGAGCGAGAGTGAAAAGAATCCGGTCCCGAAGTTCGGGGATTTTCCAAGTGTTGGTAAACGCTGAGATCATGGCAGAAGGGTGAGAAAAATGACGCGAAGTGTTATAAAGACGACGAGGAAGCGCGGGATGCGCTTCCTCGTCGGAAATCAAAGATCAATTGGAGTGATCAAGCAGTGGCTTCAGTGGTTGCGCCACTTGCTGCTGGCTCGCTAACGGAACCACCTGCTTTTTCGATCTTTTCACGAGCGGAAGCACTGGCATTGAAGACCACGAGGTGGAATGCCTTGGTGACTTCGCCCACGCCGAGAACCTTGATCTTGTCGTAGGTGCCGTTGACGAGACCTTGACCCTTGAGGGCGGCTTCGTCGATGGTGGCACCGGCGTCGAAGAGATCGTCGAGTTCACCGACATTGAAGACGGCTACCTTGTCGCGGAAGTCGTAGTTATTGAAACCACGCTTCGGGAGACGACGGTGAAGAGGCATCTGGCCACCTTCGAAACCGACACGAGTGCCGGAGCCGGATCGGGCCTTTTGACCCTTGTTGCCCTTGCCGGCAGTTTTGCCACGGCCGGAGCTTTCGCCGCAACCGAGACGCTTGTTCCGGTGCTTGGATCCCGGATTCGGGCTGAATGAATGAAGTTCCATTGTATTGAAGAGTTATTGGTTAGAGATCAGTCGGATCAGTCGGATCCGACCGATGATTCTTTAGATGGCCGCTTCCCGCTTTTTCTTGCCGCGTGCGCCGAGGACTTGGTCGCGGGTGCGGAGCTGGGTGAGCGCCTTGAGGGTGGCTTTCACCACGTTGGCATGATTGGAGGAACCCATCGACTTGGCGAGGATGTCACGGATGCCGACTGCTTCGCAAACGGCGCGCACACCGCCACCGGCGATGATGCCCGTTCCCGGAGACGCGGGCTTAAGGAGAACCTTGCCACCGCCGAATTCGGCGTAGATTTCGTGTGGGATCGTTCCGTCCACGATGCTCATGGCGACGAGCACCTTGCGGGCACCTTCGCTGGCTTTTTTGATGGCGTCTGCCACTTCGTTAGCCTTGCCATAACCGAGTCCGACCTTACCGGCCTTGTTGCCAGTGACAACGAGTGCGGAGAAGCTGAAACGACGGCCACCTTTGACGACCTTGGCGCAACGGTTGATGAAGACGACCTTTTCGGAAAGCTCGTTGCCATCGGCATCGGTCGGAGCAGCACGCTCTTCACGACGTGGGCCGCCGCGACCGCGACCACCTTGTCCGCCACCGCCACCGCCGCCTTGATAGCCACCGCCACCACCGCCACCTTGACCGCCGCGATTGCCTTGATAGCCACCTTGGGAAGGAGCGGAGCCGGCGATCGGGCCGAGGGCTGGCTTGGCCTCTGCTGGAGCGGCCGGAGTTTGATTTTCTGGAATTGTTACCATGATATGTGTCAGGTCAGAGCGTTAGAATTGGAGTCCGGCTTCACGCGCTGCATCGGCGAGGGCTTTGACTTTACCATGATAGAGGTGACCGCCGCGGTCGAAGACCACTGCGCTGATGTTAGAACCCTTGGCGCGCTCGGCGAGGAGTGCTCCGACTTTCTGAGCGCTCTCGACGTTCGAGGAAGCGTTTTCGAAAGACTTGTCGAGCGTGGAGGCGGAGACCAGGGTCTTGCCAGCCGCGTCGTCGATGACTTGGGCGTAAATGTGTTGATTGGAGTAGTGAACTGCGAGACGAGGACGTTCGGCAGTGCCGGAAACTTTCCGGCGGATGCGGTTGTGGATCTTGCGACGGATCGACTTGCGATTGATGGTGCTCATGGTGCCGTAATTGAGTTGAGGTAGTGGACGACGGGTCTGGTTTATTTGCCGACGCTCTTGCCTTCTTTGCGGCGAACTTTCTCACCGACGTAGCGAACGCCCTTACCCTTATATGGCTCGGGTGGATAGAAGCCGCGAACTTCGGCAGCGAACTGACCGACAAGCTGTTTGTCGATGCCTTCAACCTTGATCTTGGTATTCTCAACGACTGTGACGCTGAGACCCGCTGGGATGGGGTGAAGGAGTGGATGCGAGCGACCGAGCGAGAGGTCAAGGTCGGAACCTTTCACTGCTGCGCGGAGACCGACGCCGATGATTTCAAGATCCTTCACGAAACCGGTGGAGACGCCGACGATCATATTCTGAACGAGGCTGCGAGCGGTGCCGTGGAGTGCTCTGTGTTGACGAAGCTCAGTGGCGCGGGAGACGACGACGGTGCCGTCCGCACTGGTGAGCGAGATGCCTTCGGGAAGCGGGAAGCCGAGTTTGCCTTTTGGGCCTTCGACGATCACCGTGCGGCCATCAAGTTTGACAGCCACTTTTTCGGGAAGTGAGATTGGTTTAAGTCCGACTCGTGACATGGTGTTAGTTTCCTTTTACGAGTTATAGGTTTACCAGACGTTGGCGAGTAGCTCGCCACCGAGGTTTTGTTTCTTGGCGGAGCCGCCGGACATAACACCTTTCGAAGTGGAAAGGATAGATATGCCGAGGCCAGACATGACGCGTGGAACTTCACCGGCGCCGATGTAGTGGCGGCGGCCAGGAGTGGAGACGCGCTTGAGGTCGGTGAGGACCGAGCGGCCGTCGATGAACTTCGGCTTGGCCTTGAGCGTGGTGCGCTCGCCAGTGACGACTTCATAA
>JAYTLO010000172.1:0-1267 GCA_043729385.1 Akkermansiaceae bacterium | reverse complement strand
CCGCTTTTGGAAAGGCGAGCACCTTGCGCGGAGGGCCGGCATTTTTCGTCCAGCCCGCCGCCGTCGCCGCGATGGCGGAGTCGAGATTCAGCAGGTCGGCAAATTCGCGGCGCGCGTTTTCATCGGCCAGCAGCGAGGCATTGAGCCGCGCCATTTCGTCGGCGGAGATCGTTGCGTCGAGATAGCGTTGGGCCAGCGTTTTAAATTCCACGTTCATAGCGAAACCTCCCGGGCCATATCGCGGCGGATACATTCGAGCAGCAGCTTTCGCATCCGGTGCAGCCATTGGTAAAACCCCGGCACCGTGCGTCCGCTATTCCGTGCCACGTCCTGGATGCGGGAGTCCTCACTGTAAGCCTGCATCAGCAACTGACGCTGGTCCGGCGCGACCTTCGCGAGGCAATCCTCCAGCGCCTCGCGTTGCCGTTCCAGCCGTGGCTCATCGTCCCCGGCTGCGTCCGCGAGCCTGGCGATCACATCCTCGTTCAAAACCAGCCGGTCCCGTCCTTTGTCGCGCAGCCACGCCAGCACCTCGAATCTGGCCACGCCAAACGCCCACGCCCGGAAGTCTCCATCCTCGCGGAAGGTGTCGAATTTTTTCCACAGCACGACCGATGTCTCCTGCATGACATCGTCAGCATCCGCACGAGTCGGAACCATCCGCCGGACATAGGCACGGATAGCCGACTCGTTTGCCGTGAAGCTGCGGAGGAATCGGATGTGGCGCTGGGTTTCGGTCGGTGACATAAGTGCTCGTTAAGGTAATCTCCGCGAGCAGGCGTTCTTTAACGTCGAATGATGCCCCGAGATTGCTCCGGGCACCGGCATCGTAGCAGCAGCCTCAGTTTTTGGGCTTTTTTAAGAAAGTAATTCCAAGTCGCGTTCAAGATGAGTCCTTTAATTTCACTAGAAAATCCAAAAACAGAAAAAATTCACCTCAATTTGAACGCGAACTAGAATAAGTGCTTTTCAGAGCCATCCAATGACGGAAGTCGGGGCCAATGTAAACAAGCCCTGATCCAATCATTGACCATGAAATCATCACTACCTGTCCTCTTTGTGCTCACTGCGCTCCTTTGCGGCAAATCCTCGCCCGCAGCCGCGAAGAGTTCTTCCTCCCCCGCGAAGTGGTGGCCGCCGACGCGCCATAGATAGAGTGTGTCAGGACCTGGAACGCCGGCCTTTCTCCTGAGTGCCCATGACCGATGAACTTGACTACACTGCCCTCGCGGGGATGCTCGGCGAGACAATTGCCTCCGCACCAACC
>JAYTLO010000171.1:0-1104 GCA_043729385.1 Akkermansiaceae bacterium | reverse complement strand
CATGGAGAGGAAACGTCGTTGCATAGGATGGGCGGAGCGTAATGGGGTCAAAACGAAATCCAAGGTTGGAAACAATTCATTATCAAGTCAGTCAATCAGGGGAAAAGCAGACGAAGGCACTCCAGCGAATCTTCACGCTGAAACCGCTCCACATTGAAAAGCATGGAGTGGCAAATCCAGGCGCAGGCTATCGCTTGTCCGTGACGGAAAGCAATATGGCCGCCCGGTTTCCCGGAGCGGCAGTCTTGCCTTCTCCTCGATGGCAGCCTACGCGGCGGCGAGGCGGGCAACGGGGACGTGGTAGGGCGAGCAGCTCACGTAGCTGAGGCCCTTCTCGATCGCGATCTGCATGAGCTGGCCGACGCCGGTCTGGTCAATCGTGGTGAAGGGTGGCCGTCCGTAAGGACTTCTTCTTCACGATCTCGAGTTTAGCGTAGCGGGGCAGGAAGCTGCCGGAGTCGTCGCGCGACATGCCGGGCGCGGTCTGCGTGAGGTCGTTCGTGCCGAAGCTGATCTCGTCATGCGGGACGGCGGTGTGCGCGATCTCGTCGGCAAGGGCCGTAAGCCCGCCAGATGATAGCCCAGGGCAAGCGAGATGAAGTCCGCGCCCACCAATCGCTCGTCCGCCCTCGACGGCGAACTTCCAATCAAATAATCTCCTGCTGTGCCGCAACCGAAACCGCCCAAGCCAACGACCTTCGCCGACTACAAGCCGGACGGGCGCAATTGGATCACCCTCGCGACCGGCGAATACTTTCCCGACATCCTCAAAGACGCTTGCAAACTCTATGAGCCGGTCCTCGTGCTTTTCGGGCAACTCCTGCGTTCATCGGAATCCTCGACCCGACTGCTGATGCTGATTGCCGAGCAGACGGATGGCTGGATGCGCGTTCAACTCGCTCGGGTTTTTCGCAAATACGTCAGTCCCGAGACACCTGTGGAAATGCTGAAGCAGAAATCGAAAGCCGCGAAAATCTGTGAGGAGTTTGGTAAAGGTTTTCGCCCGGTTCCCGAAGTTCAAGCGGCGTTTACCACACGCCCGATCCCAGATGAAGCTCTCTGCGCAGTGCTCTGGGAATACAAAGACCGCGGCAAGAAGGGATA
>JAYTLO010000170.1:0-2187 GCA_043729385.1 Akkermansiaceae bacterium | reverse complement strand
TGCTTTCATTTTGTGTGGTTTAGGTTGGGTTCAAGACCCACCCCCGACCACCACAATCAAAGCTTAACCCCTGGCCCGAATTTCGGGGTCCGCCTCAGTTCGACTTTCTCGAAGGTCACGCCATCGCCGAGGGTGGCGGCTTTGGCCTTGGCCTTTTCCGCAGAGAACATTTCGGCCATCGGGTCTTTGCCTTCGTCGCCACCAATCGCGGCCATTTGATCAAGCATGGCCATCATCTGGGCACCGAGGGTGGTCTGCTCGACAAGCGTGCCGCTGCCGTCTTTGTTGAGGTGGATGGTGGTTTCGCTCTGCAAACAACCGGGCAGAACGAGGGCGATAAGTGCGGAAGCGGAGGCGAGGAAGAGGCGTTTCATAAGTGTGGGGTGGTTAGATTGACCGGCGCACACTGACGGATTTGTGAGGAATCACAAGCTCACTTCGAATTTCCGAGAAAGTGATTTCCTACCACCAGCGACGCCTTTCTCAATGAGTCTTATGACATCATTCAAGATTCTCCTTTGCCAGCACCGCGAGGCTGATCAAGAATCTGCCGCCGATGGCCGATCTAACTCCAGCAGTCGAAATCAAAAACCTGGTGAAGGACTTCAAGACGTCGTTCCGCAAACAGATGCTGCGGGCGGTGGACGGGGTCTCAATCCGGATCATGCCGGGCGAGGTGTATGGCTTGATCGGGCCTAACGGGTCGGGAAAATCGACGACGATGAAGGCGCTGCTAGGGCTGGTGGCACCGACCGCCGGAAGCTGCGCGATTTTCGGCAAGGATTCGCTCAAAGTGGACTCGCGCAACGACGTGGGTTTCCTACCAGAGAATCCGTATTTCTACAAACACCTGAGCGGCGCGGAGACGTTGCGGTTTTACGGCAAACTGTGCGGCTTGAAGGGCAAAACGCTGGAGAACCGAGTGGCCGAGTTGCTGCACTTGGTGGATCTGGAAGGCGCGCGCGACCGGCGGTTAGGCGGCTACTCGAAGGGGATGCTGCAACGCATCGGGCTGGCGCAAGCACTGGTGCAAGAGCCGCGGTTAGTGATTCTCGACGAGCCGACGGCGGGCGTGGACCCGATTGGTTCGCGGCAAATCCGCGACCTGATCCTGAAGCTGCGGGAGCGCGGGATCACGGTTTTCCTGTGCTCGCATCTGCTAGAACAGGTGCAGGAAGTGTGCGACCACGTCGGGATTATTTTCAAGGGCAAGATGGTGAAGGAAGGAAAACTGGAGGACTTGATCGCAATCGAGGACCAGACGGAGATCGTGTTGCAAGACGCGAGTCCGGAGCTGATTTCCCAAATCACCGCCCTGATCGGAGCGACGGCAGGTGCCTCGCTGGTGCGCAGCGGCAAAGCCCGCGGCACGCTTGAACGACTTTTCCTCCGCGAAACCACCCACGCCGACGACCGATGAGCAGTATGACCGCAAAAGTTTCACGAGGTTCTCATCTCAGCCGGATTCTGGTGATCGCCCGCCACACTTTCACGCAGTTGGTGCGGATGAAGGTGTTCTATTTCCTCGGCGTGTTCGCAGTGATCGCCATCGCCAGTAATTTCTTCGATTTACCACAGCACGAGGGGCCAGAATCCGTCGGGCTCAATGTCCTGCGCTCAATCAAGAGTTGGTCACTGGGGACGATGACTTTGTTTTCCGTGGTGCTATCCATCGTGGCGACGGCTTTGCTGCTGCCGAAGGATGTGGAAGACCGCACGCTCTACACGATTTTGGCGAAGCCGGTGCCGCGGATCGACTATCTAGCGGGGAAACTGATTGGCGTGTTGTTGTTAGTCTTCGTCTCGCTTGCGCTGATGGATGTGCTGATGACTGCGGTGCTGCAAATCCGCTCGACGATGGTCCTGAGCCAGCAGCTCGCGATGGCCCAAGCGCAAGGCTGGCCGCAAGAAGCGATCAACTCGCTGCGAGAGGAAACGGCAGCTAACGGCCCGACATGGTCGCTGCAAGGCGCGGTGTTTGCGGTGTTCTTGCGGGCCTCGATCATGGCTTCACTGGCGCTGCTGATCTCCACGTTTTCCACGAGCACGCTGTTCACCACCATCATCAGTTTTCTGATCTATTTCATCGGTCACTTCCAAGCGGATGCGCGGGATGTCTATCTGCAAGCTGGCGAGGCGGGTCAGGGAGCTTTTGTGCGGATGGCCTCGCTGCTAATGTCGCTGGTG
>JAYTLO010000169.1:0-47473 GCA_043729385.1 Akkermansiaceae bacterium | reverse complement strand
CCAGACTCCACCGCCGGAATCTCCCCGGATGCTTAGCTCCCAGTCCTCATGGGGCGTGTAAGCCGCGACGAAGGTCGGCCCGTACAGCCCGAGTCGCAGGCAGTCGGTGACGATCCAATCGAAGGCGATGCCTGGAAAGAACTGCGCGTCGCCATTGAGATTCACCAATGCGCCACCCACGCCTAACAAAAATTTGTCGCTGAACCGGTATCCGGCACCGGCTGCTAGATCGAAGGTGAGATCGTCGCTGCCGAGATCTTGGAAATCGCTCGCGAGTTCCGCCCGGCCCCAGCCGCCATAGACCCACGGTGAGCCGTCGCGGGCGGAAATGGCGAAGGCGCTTAGATTTACCGAGTGAAGATCTTCATCGCCGATCGGGAAGCCGGCCGTGTTGCCACTGAAGTCGAGCGATGTCGCCTTGTATTCGAAAACCGGCAGAACGGTCAGCCCGTCGAGAGCCTTGATCGGTCTAGAAAGCAGGGCGCGCATTTCGAATCGCGAGACGTCGAGGCTGCCGGGACCGCCGTCAAAGTCCATGTCCCCGGAGTAGCTGAAGATGGCTCTCGCGGGATCGAACTCCGGCACGGAGGGCAGATTCGTCTCGGCGGAAGCGGCGATGATGCAGCCCAAGGAAGCTGCGACGGCTATGGTCGTTTTAAACATCTGCGAGACTGGAGCAGATGCGGCCATCCCGCAAGGGGCGGAATGCGCGATTTTGTTATAATTTCACCCTTGCATCAATTTCATGCCCCACCAGATCAAGGTGCCGGTGGCGGTTAGAAGTAGCAGGAGTAACAGAAAGCTGCGGCTTTGATCGCGGAGGATGTTCGTGACTTGGCCGCGTGAAACGATGTCTTCGTGGAGGCGGCGGAGTCGGCGTTCCTCGATTTCCGCCAGTGGCGGCATGGTGCATTCGCGTTCCTTGAGTTCGAGGGCGAGCTTCCTTGGGATTTCCGCGCATTCCTTGTGGAGTTGCAGAAGCTGTTGCTCCGCCTCGCGGAGTTGGTTCAATTCCACGTCTTCTTTGAGGAGGGTGCTGCGGCTCATGGTGGTGGTTATCTAACGAGGTAAATAGCGAGTGCGAGTCCACCGAGGATGAGGATCGGTAGATTGAAGGCAAAGCCGTTGCGGAGGTTCACGCTGAACTCCGAGCTGGCGGCGTTGCGGCTGTTCGCACTGCGGCTGCGCTTCGAGGGCCGTCCGAAAATCGCGCCGCTGCGGCCATTCACGAAATGCGCAGCAGCTTGGTCGTATTCATCCGCAGCGATGTCGATGGCCATTGAGGCTTTTTCGAGTTTCTCGGAGAGTTGCTCGCGGCTCCAGTTCTCGGGGCTGAATTTCTGGATCTTGTCGAGATGCGCGGCGAAGCAGACGCGGCACTGCTCGAGATCCTCAGACTCCTTGCGGATTTCATACAGCTCGCGGTCGATCAGCGTGAGCGACGAAGTGAGCTTTTCGCTCAGCTCGGCCTGTTGGGAAAGGAAGGCGCGCTTGCGGCCAGTGAGTTCCTCAAGCTCGCTTTTCTTGCGTTCGAGTTCCTCGCGCTGGAGTTGGATGCGGTCGAGCTCGTCTTGCGCGTCCTTGAGCTTGCGATCGTAATCCTCGTCGCGGTTAGAAGAGCCAGCGGACGCCATTTCCATCTGAGTGGAGCGGATTTTGATGTGGTGGGTGTGTTCGGCGGAGGCTGCCATGGGAGGAAAAAGGTTGAATAAGCTGAAATTCCTTACCCCGAGCGAAATTTTTTTTCCAGCTAAATAATTCAGGTTGGTTTACAAAATCGCGATCACGGCGGACGTGGCCCGGACGGAGTGGTTAGATATAAAACATCGGGTCGCCTTGGCTGTTAGCCAGGCTCTCCACCGTGATTTGATCGAGCGCTAGCTGAAGCACTCCAGAAACTTGCTCCCAAGCCCGCCGCACCGCTGGCCCGGAATCTCCGTCGCGGGTGACCGAGCATTGCAACAGTGCCGGATCCACCGCATCCACCACCTGCCGCAGGGTGATTTGGTCCGCACTGCGACCTAGCAGGTAGCCGCCAGCCTTGCCGCGGCGGCTTTCGATCAGACCAGCGCGGCGCAGGTCATTGAGGATTTGCACCAGAAAATTTCCAGACACTGCTTCGCGTTGCGCAAGTTCCTCGAGCCGTGTAAGAGTCCGTCCGTCATGGAATTTTGCCAGCTGGGTCATCGCCCGGCAGGCGTATTCCAATTTCTGTGAAATCTTCATGAGCGAATCCCAACAGGCCGGACTTCTCCCGGCGAGCAAGAATACGGCCACGCTGTGCGCCGGTAAAATCGCGGACGTTAACAAAGTCTGGGAAGAACTCCGCAGCGAGGCCCGCCGCGTGACTTTGGAGGAGCCGACCCTCCAACACCTCGTCCACGACGTGATCCTCTCTCGCGACACTCTCGCCGCTGCTCTCGGTGCCCGGCTGGCCCGGCGGCTGGCCCGCGAGGACATGCCACGGGCCACCATGGAGCCGATGCTAACAGGCGTTTTCGAGGCTCACCCTCACGCCGTTCATGCCGCCGCGCGCGACTTGGTTGCCATGTATGAACGCGATCCTGCGTGCTTTTCCCCGCTGGAGCCGCTGTTATTTTTCAAAGGCTTCCTCGCTCTAACGACCTATCGGGTGGCTCACCAATATTGGCACGACGGGCGCCGCTGGCTCGCATTGTATTTCCAAAGCGTCGCCAGCGAGACCTTCGCCGTGGACATCCATCCCGCCGCCCGCATCGGCTGCGGCATTCTGCTAGACCACGCCACTTCGTTCGTCGTCGGTGAGACGGCGATCATTGAGGACGATGTTTCCATCCTCCACGAAGTCACTCTCGGTGGCACTGGCAAGGCCACCGGCGATCGGCACCCGATCATCCGTTCCGGCGTCCTGCTAGGCGCGGGCGCGAAAATTCTCGGGCGCGTGGAAATCGGCACCGGTGCTAAAGTCGGCGCTGGCAGCGTGGTCCTCAATGACGTGGCGCCGCACAACACCGTGGCTGGCGTGCCTGCCGTGGTCGTCGGCGTTTCCCGCGAGGAAAATCCTGCCTCAGAAATGAACCAAACTCTCGATTGCTCCGGCCACATTTGACCCCATGAAACTCCACTACCTTCCGCTTTCGTTCCTCTGCCTCGCCGCATTTTCCTGCGATAAAGTTAAAAACCTCGCCAACAAAGCCAGCTCAGCAGTCGAGGGCGAGCTCTCTAAAAAAGACGCCAAACCCGCCGAAAATAAACCCGATCCCGAGTTGCAAAAACTCGTCGATCAAACTCCAGAAGGCGTCATTTTCCGCAAGGATCTGCCGTTCCCCGGCAAGCTCGATGTGAAGACCACGCGCGTCCAAGAATTGTCCCAACGGGTGGTGCAATCCTCCGCCATCGAGAACCAAGTGGTCACCATCAAAGGCACCCGCACCACGGTCACCCGGATCGAGCGCGCTGGCGATCAAGTGCGCTACAGCCTGTTAGAGTCCGCCTTTGTCGAGCCGGTTATCGAACAGGCCAAGGCCTCCAAAGAGGCCAAGAAGCCCGTCGTCAAGCAGCTTGCCCCGCCATCCAAGCCCGTGGTGTTTCACAAAGCCGGCTCAGCTTGGAAGGCCGATAACAGTCAGGGCTTCCGGGCCGTTTCCCTCTCGCAAAACCTCTCACCCGTTTTCGATGAACTTCTCATCGATAACGCGCTCGCGCCACGCTCGCTCTGGTTTGGGAATAAGCGCCTCAAGCTCGGCGATCAGCTCGTCGTTGCGGATAAATTGCTGCCGATGTTAGTCGCAGGAAATGCCAAGGGCACCTTGACGTTGACGCTCAAATCTTTCGACGCCGTAGGAGGCCACCCCTGCGGCATGTTCGAGGTCACGGGGAACTACGACCGCAACCAAGCCCCCGACTTCGAAGGAGTTCTAGCAGACGAAGAGGTCGCCATCCAGTCCGGCAAGCTTTGGCTCTCACTCATCTATCCGCTCGTCCTCAAGGAAGAGTTAGACACCATCCAGTCCACCCGCACCGGTGCCCGAGGTAATTCTGCGACCCGTGGCCAAGGCTCCGCCAAAGTCACGGTCACCCGCGAGTGGAAGAAGCTCTAACGGGGGGGCTTGGAAGCCCCCAGCCCATTCTCCACTTGCGAAGGGCGGGGGACCGCGCCCATGCTCCGGCGATGAACCAAGAAAACTCATTCTGGAAAGGCAGTCCTTCGCAGTGGCTCAATCTCGGCCCCTTCACCGTCGCGCTGTTAGTCGCAGCTGGGATCGCCGTCGGCGGCATGTTTTTTCCGCCCGCTTGGATCGCCCTCGTCCTACCCGCCGCCTACATGCTTTGGCGCTACCTCGTCGTCCGCACCCAGATTTTTGAACTCACCAGCGAGCGCCTCCGCATCACCCGTGGAATCATCAACCAGCAAATCGATGAGATTGAACTCTATCGGGTCAAAGACTCGCAAATGATCCGCCCGTGGTGGATGCGCCTAACAGGCCTCGCATCCATCACTCTAGAAACTTCTGACCGCACCATGCCCCACCTCGTCATCCCCGCCATCCACGGCGGGCAGAATGTTCGCGAGCTGCTCCGCAAGCACGTCGAACTCGAGCGCGACCGCAAGCGCGTCCGCGAGACCGACTTCGACGAAGTCGGCGACGACCACGCGGATCTCCCGTAAAGGACCGCGACTCCCGGCGGGTGATTGACGCCGCCCAAGTGTGGTCGCACACTCCCCGAGTGACGCGGCACGCATTTAAAATGAAGCTGAAACCCGGCTTCGAGGCGGAATACAAAAAACGCCATGACGAGATCTGGCCGGAACTCTCACAGGCTCTAACTGCTGCCGGCGTTGCCGATTATTCCATCTTCCTTGATGAGGAAACGCTGACCTTATTCGCTGTGCAAAAACTGGCGGACGGCCACACCGCCGACCACCTTCCTAGTAATCCGTTAGTTCAGAAATGGTGGGATTTCATGGCGGACATCATGGAGGTGAATCCAGACAACTCGCCGGTATGCATCCCATTGCCCGAGGTTTTTCATGCGATCTAACCATGCTGAAGATCCAATTCATACCGTGGGGGAGCGTAGCGGGCATTCAAGCCACTGAAGCGGGGGCAATGGGCCAAAATGGATCAGCAGTCTTTTAACGAAAGTTCCCTCCCTAACCCGTTTGGATGATGGGCATCGCAAGCCTGAGTTGAATAAGTTGGCCCGTGTTTCCACAAAAACTCTGCCTCTTTCTGCTAGTGACCACGTTGGCTTGCGCCGATGAAGCGAAACATTTTCAAGGGAATGAAGGAAGACGCGCAGGTGAAGAGAACTCCGATTAAGGATAATATTCTTGGCCCCAGCACCGACGGTATCGATATCGATAGTTCGCAGAAAGTCACCGTGCGAAAATGCTATATCTCGGTGAACGATGACAACATCGCCCTCAAAGGCAGCAAGGGCCCGCTTGCTGGCGAAGACAAGGACAGCCGGCCGGTGGAAGATATACTTATCGAGGACTGCGAGTTTGGAGATGGCAATGGAATGATCACCTGTGGCAGCGAGGCAACACTCGTCCGCAATGTGACTGCTCTCACTAGGAACTCTGGGTGGAAACCCGGGTGGCACTTTGCGTGACACCACTCTTGAAAACATCGACTTAAAGTTGGCAGACCCACGCTTCGACCCCGGTGAGGTGAAAAACTTGAGTTTGAAAAATGTAATGCTGAACGGTGTTCTCTGTCAGCCTCCCGCTTTCACTGAGTGAAGTTTATGCTTCCGCTCTCAGACTGGCTGGCATAGGCCGTTCTTTCTTCATGAGCGCCTTACGCATCTTTGCGAGGGCCGAGTTTTGCAATTGGCGGATGCGCTCGCGCGAAACCCCGAACTCGCGGCCTACATCTTCTAGCAACATAGGCTTTAGGCCATTGAGGCCGAATCGCTCGTCGATGATCCGGCGCTCGCGTTCGTTGAGCAGCGATAGCAATCCTCCAATCTGATCGTGTAGGTTCTTGTCAGTTAGAATTTCCAACGGATCGGAAGCGGATTCATCGCTGATGATTTCGCCATACTCCGTGGCTTCGCCGTCGTTGACCGGGGCATCGAGCGAGGTCGGGCGCTGGGCCGCTTGCTTAAGCATCGCGATTTTTTGGCGGGGCAATCCAAGCTCGGTTGCGAGTTCCTCATCGGTCGGTTCGCGGCCCAGCGACTCTGCTAGAATCGAGGAAATCCGGCGCATCCGGGCGATCTTGTCCACCATGTGAATCGGCAAACGAATCGTCTTCGATTGGTTCGCCAAGGCACGCTTGATCGACTGCTTGATCCACCACGCGCCGTAGGTCGAAAGCTTTCCGCCTTTCTCTGGATCGAATCGCTCGACGGCATTCATCAGGCCGATGTTGCCCTCTGAGATTAGATCGCCCAATGACAATCCATAGCCGGAGTAGTCGTGGGCGATCTTCACCACTAGCCGAAGGTTCGCCTTGATCATGTGCGAGCGCGCTTCATTGTCGCCATTTTTGATGCGTTCCGCGAGGTCGTTCTCCTCCTGGATCGTCAAGAGCGGGGTCTTTGAAATTTCCCGCAGATAGAGTTTCAAACTGCTGTCAGAGTCGTAGGACATGGTGATAATTGGTGGTTACGATTGTGGATTCGCTGGGGCAGTGGATTTGGATTCAAAAAAGTGAATCGCATACGAATTTTTTTTTCCAGTTCGTTTTTTGAATCCATTTCCGGTTCGCCACCGAAAGCCTGTGTGAAGCCCGACCTCCCCTGAGGTTAATCAGGCTTCGTAACACAACCCCAAAACTACAAGAAGATGAAAAGCATGAAACCTCTGTTCAAATCACTCGTCTGTGTGCTCGGCCTCGTCGGTCTATCAGCCGGCTCGTTGTCAGCTGCGGAGAAGAAAGACATCGTCGATACCGCAGTCGCGGCCGGCTCGTTCAAGACTCTAGCAGCTGCGCTCGGAGCCGCTGGACTGGTAGATACCTTGAAAGGGCCAGGTCCTTTCACGGTGTTTGCACCCACTGACGAAGCTTTTGCGAAGCTTCCTGCTGGCACCGTAGAGACGTTGCTGAAGCCGGAAAATAAAGCCAAGCTCGTTGACATCCTCACCTATCACGTCGTCGCCGGAGATGTGAATGCCGCAGCCGCCATGAAGATGAAAGAAGCGACCGCACTCAACAAAAAGGCGATCGCGCTCGAAGTGAAAGACAGCGCGCTCTATCTGAATAAGTCGAAGGTCACCACCGCCGACGTGAAATGCACCAATGGTGTCATTCACATCATCGACACCGTTTTGATGCCGCCAGCTGCGAAATGATTAAGCGTTAGATTGTGACTCTCTCCCATGTGGAACCGCGTTACAGCCCCCCGTTTCCAAGCAGTCACTGCTTGGGAGCGGGGGATTTTTTCAATTCTCAAACCGCATCGCGGCTTTAGATTGTCGTTGCTGATAGATTCCCCGCAGATCCGCACAAGAAGTTTTGGACAAACTCGCTGCGCTGCCTACCATCCCCCGCAACTGGTGAATCCGCCCGAGCTAACAGCACCTGACGAGATCTTGCCGCGAGTCGCGGCTGGAGAAGCCCGTGCCATGAATCTCTGCATCACGCGCTACGGTGGGATCGTCTGGGCCATCGCCAAGCGCCATCTCAAAGACGCCTCGGAAGCCGAGGATCTCGTCCAAGAAGTCTTCACAGAGATTTGGAAAAAGGCGGCGTCGTTCGATCCCGCTATCGCCTCCGAGTCCACGTTCGTCGGCCTGATTGCTCGCCGTCGGGCGATTGATTTTCTCCGCCGCCAGGGTCGCCAACCCGGCTTCGAACCGCTTGCAGTGGCTGAATCACTGCCAGTTCCCACTTCAGAAACTTCCTCGATCACCTGCGATCCAGAAACTGTTAAATCCTCACTCGCCAACCTTCCGTCCGACACCCGGCAGCTCTTCCACCTATTTTTCGAGGACGGCTTCACCCATCCCGAAATCGCCGAGAAGACCGGACTTCCGCTCGGCACCGTCAAGACCCGCCTCCGGCGCGGTCTCATCACCCTGCGCGAGCAATTGCAGCGGATCGGCATTTCCAACAGCCAAACGGCATCATGACCTCCTCCGAGCAAAATCTCCGTTTTGACGAGCTCAGCGCCGGCCGCGCGATGGGGGATCTGAGCTTGGAAGAAGAGCGCGAGTTGGTCTTGTTAGGCGAGCAACTTGGCATCGATCCCGATCTCGCGTTCGAGTTGTTAGCGGCTTCCATTGAGGTGGAGTTTCTTCAAACTACGTGTGCGCCGTTACCTGCCAGCTTGGCCGCGCGCTTGCATCAGTGTGCTGATGAAATCTCAAGAACGGCGGTCATCATCACCCCACAAGTCCAGGCTTGGCAGCGAGTTATTCGTAATCCGCTCATCGGTTGGGCTGCTGCGGCTGCCATCGCGATCATCGCGGTGATCATTACCCAAAAAGATCCTCAGATTTCTCCTGCCCAAGCGGAAGCCAAGCTTCGCGGCGAAGCCAGCGATTTCATCGAGCGGAAATTTGCTGGCCTTGGCGATTTCAATGCCGCTGGCGGCAAGGTCATCTGGAGTGACCAACTCCAACAAGGTTACATGACTCTAACCGGCATTCCCGCCAATGATCCGAAAAAGGCGCAATACCAACTCTGGATCGTCGATCCCAAACGCGACGAAGCACCCGTCGATGGCGGCGTCTTCGACATCCCCACCGACGGCTCGCCGGTGGTGGTGCCGATCGCCGCCAAGCTTGCTCTAACAAACCCGCAAGCGTTCGTGATCACCCTCGAACAACCCGGCGGCGTGGTGAAATCGAAGCAAGAAAAAGTCGTCGCGCTGGCGAAGGGTTGACAAGAGTGCGCGAAGTTATCCTAGCGCCCGTGGTGCGGCCCTCATCCTCCAGTTTTTGGACGTTCCATCACCGGTTAGTATTCCGGCGTCGTCTGTCCATCCGACGATTGTCGGAAAACTTACAGTGACGTTTCCAGTCAGCGGATCGGTGGTATTGGTCGAACGAATAATGCCATTCAATCCAACTATTAGATCACCACCGGATCTTTAGCCCCATCTCATCCTTCATCGCGAGCAGCGCCTCGGCATTTCCCTTCGCGTCATCCACCGAATGGTGGGTGTGTTTGGTTTTCCTGAGATGCTTGAAATTCTTCGTAGTATCACGGACCAAGCCTTTGTATAAACTCCCGAGATTGGTGGATGAGAATCCGAACGGATTGTGGCCGGTGAAGTGGTGGAAATAGTAGTTAATAAACTGCCAGTCGAAACCATTGTTGTCTGAGATAAACATCGGCCGCTCACTCGAAACTGCAGCGAGCCATTCACCAAACGAGGGCATCACTTCCTCGGGTTCGGGAAATGTCAAAGTGTGCTCGCGGGTGAACCCACTAACGGCCAGCGCCTCGGGAATGAATTTCTTCGACATGGGCCGCAGCTCGCCGTAAAACGTCCGGCCTAATCCCGGCTCCACCACCACCGCGCCGAAGCTGATCATCGAATAATCTCCCGGGATCGGCCCATCGGCTTCGATATCGACCATGATGTAGCTCATTGGGACGTGGGGTTGTTTGGAGGTGCGGGACTCAACAGCGTTAGCACGGTGAATCGGCGGTCCTGCCTTGGCAATTTGGAAATACCCGGATACGAATCCATTCCTGCCAGCCCCGGATTAGCCCTTGCGCGGTCCCCGATACGGGGCGAGGGGGCATCACCATGTTGTTCTCAATCTTCTCCCACCCGTTGGCCACGTTTGTGGCAGGCTTGTTCGTGGCGGTGCTTGCGGTTTTCCTGCTGCTCAAATCTAACGCTGCGCCTAATCGCTCGGCCGCTGCGGTTTCAGAATACCATAGCCGGATGGAAAAAGTCACCCCCAGCGGCCTCGAAGAAGGTGGCCCCGGCGAGCAGGCCGCGCTCGAGCGGTTTAAGAAATTTCTCCAAGGCATCGGCGACGTGAAATTCGTCCGCGACCAGACGCTCAAGGTCTATGCGGCGGACGCCTATCTCGACGACACGCTGGTCGTCCACCACGGCGCCTCTGAGATTGAGGCCTACTTCGTGAAGACTAGCGAGACGATGAAGAGCTATCAGGTCACCATCGACGATCTTGCTAGATCGGGTGACAACTACTATGTCCGCTGGACGATGATCTTCTCCGCCCCCGCGTTGAGCGGCGGCGAGCCGGTGCACTCCATCGGCATCAGCCACATCCGCTTCAACCGCGAAGGCAGGGTGGAGTTTCACCAAGACTTCTGGGACTCTGGGAAAAATTTCTATGGACATTTGCCAGTAGTCAGTGGGGCAGTCGGGTTCGTCCGCAAGCGTTTGGAAGCCAACTGAGGGACCGCATTCATGGTCACTAAATCACCTATTACTGAAGAGGCAAAGCGCGGCCCGTGGGGAGTGTTTATGCTAACGCTTTGCCGCTGGCTGGACTCAGACTACCGGCGCGAAGATCTACCAGATCCCGCAAACCTTCCTGAAGAAGTGAATTGGCAAAGGACATTGCCATTCATCTTCCTTCACCTCGGCTGCCTAGCCGTGTTGTGGGTGGGTGTGAGTTGGATCTCAGTGGCGGCGGCGGTGTTTCTTTATGTAATCCGGATGTTCGCCATCACTGGCTTCTATCATCGTTATTTCTCCCATCGAACCTTCAAAACCTCGCGGTCAGTGCAGTTCCTGTTTGCATTGTTAGGTAATAGTTCCATGCAACGCGGTCCGCTGTGGTGGGCTGCCACTCACCGCCACCATCACAAGCATTCCGACCACGAGGGCGACATCCACTCACCAGTTATCAGTGGCTTTGCGTGGTCTCACATCGGCTGGTTGACCTCCATGAAGAACTTTCCCACTGCCTACAAGTCGATCCCGGATCTTAGTAAATTTCCCGAGTTGGTTTTCTTAAACCGCTATGACCAGACTGTGCCATTTGCCTATGGATTGATCATGTTGGGAATCGGTTGGCTGCTAGAATCCTACTTCCCCGCATCGGGAGTCACCCTCGGCCAATTCTTTATTTGGACCTTCTTCATCAGCACTACGGTCTTGCTACACGGCACCCTCTTCATCAACTCGCTTGCCCATGTCTGGGGTCGCCGCCGCTACGCGACAGATGATGATAGCCGGAACAGTTGGTTGCTAACATTAATCACTCTGGGTGAGGGATGGCATAACAATCACCATCGCTATCCTCATTCCGTGAGGCAGGGATTCCGGTGGTGGGAAATAGACCTTACTTACTATGGTCTCAAACTTCTGTCATGGACCGGGCTGATATGGGATCTCCGGCCAGTGCCCAAGGCGGTGCTGGAGGAGGGGATTTCTCAACCGCGCAGCGTATGAGCCGGGAACGCATCGCCATCGTCGGAACGGGCATCTCGGGCATGGCTTCCGCTTGGTTTCTCAGCCGCGAACACGATGTGACGTTGTTCGAAAAAGACGACCGCGTGGGCGGGCATTCCCACACCGTGATGGTGGCGGAAGGCCAAGACGAAATCCCGGTGGACACCGGGTTTATGGTATATAACGAGATCACCTATCCGCTTCTCACTCGCCTATTTCGCGAGCTGGAAGTGATGACTAAACCCACCTCCATGTCCTTCAGTGTGCAGCATGTGGGCGAGGGGTTGGAGTTCAACGGCGGCTGCCTCAATCTGTTATTCGGGCAGCGTCGCAATCTCCTGAATCTCCGCTATTGGCGGATGTTGACCCAAATCAACCGATTCAACCGGGAAACCGTTGAGGAACTCGTCAATCCCACCTTCGGAGATCTATCACTCCGTGATTATGTCACCGCGCGTGGTTATGGGAATGATTTCCTAACATGGTATCTCTCGCCGATGGCGGCAGCCGTGTGGTCCAGCCCACCGGAGCGAATCGAGGAGTTTCCCGCGCGGACTCTCATGCGCTTCTGGCACAACCATGGTTTCCTCGGATTAGACACTCAACATCCTTGGCGGACCGTTGCAGGTGGATCGAGGAGATATGTGGAGAAGTTAGTTAAGCCTTTCGCCCATCGCATCCATCGAGGAGCAGCGGTGAAAGCGGTCGTCGGCACCGCGCTGATACTTGAGGATGAAAACTCATTCGCATTTGATCGGGTGGTGATTGCCGCGCATGGCGATCAAGCATTGCAGATGTTAGTCGCTCCCACCCGGCTGGAAAGTGATCTGCTTGGGTGCTTTCACTATCAGGAGAATGAAGCCGTGCTCCACACCGACACTCGCTTCATGCCCAAGACGCGGCGTTGCTGGGCGTCGTGGAACTATCGAATCGAGAACGACCGCCACTCGACCCACTACTGGATGAATGAGCTCCAGGGCGTCTCCGAGCGGGAGCACTACTTTGTTTCAATCAATCCATCCACTCCGCCCGCCGAAGCATCGATCAAGCGGAGGCTGGCCTACGAGCATCCCCTGTTCGATTTGGCCGCCGTAGCAGCACAAGTTCGCTTACCGGAGTTGCACGCCGCAGGCGATCAAACTCATCGCTACTTCTGCGGGGCGTGGCAGAGATATGGCTTTCACGAGGACGGCCTGTGGTCGGCAGTGAATGTTTGCACCCAAATCTTAGGAAGGGATCCATGGCAATGAACTCGCTCTATGAATGTGAAGTGATGCATTGCCGACTCAAGCCGAAGCGCCACGCCTTCAACTATAACGTGTTCATGTTTTGCGTAAATCTCGATGATCTCCCCGCCCTGGGGCGGCGGCTGTGTGGGTTTAGTCACAATCGGTTCAACTTGTTCTCCATAGACGACCGTGACCATGTGAATGTCGGCTATATTGGCATCCGCGCCAATCTAACGTCGTGGCTGGCCACTCAAGGGATGGCCTGCCCGGCTGACACGCAAATCCATCTGGTCACCTTCCCGCGAGTGCTGGGATATGGATTCAATCCAGTTTCGTTTTACTACATCGACACGAAATCCGGCGAACCCCTCGCGTGCGTGGCCGAGGTGGTGAATACCTTCCGCGAGATGAAACTTTATCTTCTGGAAACCGCAGACACCGACGGGATATGGCATCGGCGAGTTGCGAAGAACTTCTATGTTTCGCCGTTTTCCGATCCTGGGATTGAGTTCGATTTCAAACTCGGCCTACCCGGCGAGAAGTGGCGGGTTAACATCGACGATTACAATGCTGGCGAGCGAGTTTTACTCAGCGCCGTGCGCGGCGAGCAGCGCAAACTCACCTCCGCGAGGCTCATGGGCTATGCCTTCAAATACCCGTTACTTTCACTGAAGATTATAGGCCTCATCCATTGGCACGCACTCCTGTTATGGATCAAGCGGGTGCCTTACTTCCGCAAATCTGAGCGCCGCGAAGTGCAACTCGATGTGATGCGCCCCCACCCGAACCCCAACAAGAACTGACGATGAAGGCCGCGATCGACCTGAATGATGAACGAGTGCCCCGCGAGGTCGCCACCCATGCCACCCAAGGATTTGCGGAGCGGATGGTGGTTCGTCTGCTGGAGAAAATGCCGTGTGGCGGATTGCGGTTAGAATATGCAGATGGTCGCCTTCGTCACTTTGGGAAACCGGGTGCACCCATCACCGCCAAGGTCGTTTTGCGAGATGATGCCGGGTTTTTTAAGCGCTGCGCCTTCTATGGAAACATCGGCATGGGCGAGGCCTACACCGACGGCTTGTGGGATGCAGACGACATCGCTGCAGTGATCTCATGGTTCATTCTCAATGTGAATGCGCTCCAAGGCGCGGAGTCGTCGTCATCGAAACTTCCGGGAGTGAATCTTCTAAATATCATCAACTGGTTTCGCCACTTGCGCCGTGAGAACACGGTGGACACCAGCCGTAAGAATATCGCGGAACACTATGATTTAGGGAATGAGTTCTATCAACTCTGGCTCGATCCAAGCATGACCTACTCCAGTGCCAGATTTGAATCCGCCGGCCAATCGTTGGCTGATGCCCAACACGCGAAATACGATGCACTCTGCCGCAAGCTTATGCTAAAGCCGACGGATCGGGTTCTTGAAATCGGCTGCGGCTGGGGCGGCTTCGCGCGACATGCCGCGAGGTATTATGGCTGCCATATCACTGGTGTGACGATCTCCGAAGCCCAAGCAGCGTATGCCCGTCAACGGATCAGCGACGAAGGCTTGCAGGACCAAATCGAGATTCGCATCCAAGACTACCGCCACATCACCGGCAGTTATGACAAAATCGCTTCTATCGAAATGCTAGAGGCGGTGGGGGATAAATATCATCATTCGTTCTTCGCAAAATGTGCCGAAGTGCTCACGCCCGATGGCTTGCTCGGAGTCCAAATGATCACGGTCCCGGATTGCAGTTATCGGAGTTTGAAGAAGAATGTGGACTGGATTCAAAAGCATATCTTTCCCGGTTCGCTTCTGCTCAGTGTTGGCCGGATCAACGAGGTGTTATTAAAAACGGGCGATCTATTCATGCATCATCTTGAGGATCTCGGAGCTGATTATGCGCGCACGCTCGCGACGTGGCATCATGATTTCAACGCCGTCCGCGGCGAAGTGAAGGCGATGGGTTTTGACGAAGCTTTCGTCCGGTCATGGAACTACTATCTCAAATACTGCGAAGCGGCATTCGTGACGCGCAACATCTCGGTGGTGCAAGCCATCTACACTCGGCCTAACAACGCCAGCCTGCACCACCAGTTTAAGGAGGGTCGCGGATGACAACGGTAGTCGCTGCTAAAGAAAGCTGGTGGAGACGGTGGCTGGTGGCTCCCGTAGTGACGCAGTTGACCGTCGGCATCTCGCCCGAGCGGATCGGCTGGACCATTGCACTTGGAATCGTTCTCGGAGTATTTCCAATCATGGGCTCGACAACATTGGTCTGCTTGCTAGCGGGCTGGCTACTGCATCTGAATCAGCCGCTATTGCATGTTTTCAAGACTCTGGTTTACCCGCTGCATCTTGCCCTGATCCTTGTTTTTATTCGCTTGGGCGAGCGGTTGTATGGTGTTCCGTTAATTGCGTTTTCCATCCCGCAGATGATCGTGAAATTTAAAGCGGATCCGCTCCAGTTCGCGAAAGATTTCGGTATGGCGGCCTGGCATGGCGTGAGCGCATGGTTGTTGATCGCGCCCGTTGCTGCAGTGCTTATTAAAATGGCCGTGATGCCGGCATTGCGGAAATTATCAGGTTCATTGAATCGCCATCAGGAGGTAGCGCCATGAGCGGGTGGTTGGCGTTTGCCAGCGGAGTCGGGATGATGGCGCTGGTGTTTTGCGTTGCATGGATTTGGGCGCGGAGATGCGATAACTACTCGCTTGTGGATGCGGTCTGGGCATTCGGGATTGGTCTAACTGGAGTGTTGTGGCTTGTCTCAACGGGCGGCGGAGCCACAAAGCATTGGGTGGCCGGCGGATTGCTAACTCTGTGGAGTTTGCGACTTGGCTGGCACTTGCAGCGGCGGATTCGCCGGGCGCATCCCCACGAGGATGCTAGATATGCTAAACTCCGCGAGGTATGGAAAGGTCGGGTGCCAAGCGCATTCTTTTGGTTCTTCCAAGCACAGGGAATTTCGGTGGTGTTGCTGGCATTGCCGTTTCTTTTGATTGCCGTGGACCCAGGTGGCTCATGGAGTGTTTGGGAATCGGTGGGGCTTGCCGTCACCTTGATCGGTATCTTCGGGGAAGGTTTGGCGGACTCCCAGATGGCCAGCTTCAAGGCCAGTCACCCTGATTCGAAAGCGGTCTGTCAGGAAGGATTGTGGCGATATTCCCGCCATCCCAATTACTTTTTTGAAGCGATCATTTGGATCGGTTTCAATCTATACGCCTGTGGCTCGGAATGGGGGTGGGCGATGGTGCATGCTCCGGCTGTCATTATCTATTTGCTGCTGCGTGTGACGGGCATTCCACCCACGGAAGCCGCCGCCGTGATGCGCAAGGGCGATGCTTACCGCCGCTATCAGAAATCCACCAGTGCCTTTATTCCGTGGCCGCCGAAAGAGATATAATACCCATTGATCATGATTCATACCAACGACCTACTCGCCAAGGGCATCATCCCGGATGCTTTGATCCGTATCGGAATCCGCCATCGTCTGGCGGGGACTTTGGCACCCTTTGAAAAGCTGGATTGCGAGCAACGCCAGAATCTGGTGATGCAACATGTAAGCGAATTGCGGGCAAGCCCGATCGCCATTGCGACGGATGAGGCCAACGAACAACATTACGAACTGCCCACTCGCTTTTTCGAGCGAGTTTTGGGCAAACACATGAAGTATAGCTCCGGCTACTGGGATGCGGGCGTGACGACTCTAGATGATTCTGAGGCAAGGATGCTCGGGATCACCTGCGAGCGCGCAAATCTGCGAGATGGCCAGCGAATTCTAGAACTCGGCTGCGGGTGGGGTTCGCTGACGCTGTGGATGGCGGCTAACTACCCGAACTCCCGCATCACCGCAGTGTCTAACTCACGGACGCAGAAGATCTACATTGATTCCCAACTCGCCGCGCGCGGACTTACTAACGTGGAAGTGCGGACGGTGAACATGATCGAATACGAAGGTGAGGGTGAGTCGATATTTGACCGGGTCGTATCGGTGGAAATGTTCGAGCATATGAAAAACTATGAGTTGCTCATGAATCGGATTTCACGCTGGCTTAAGCCCGGTGGGGCGTTGTTTGTGCATATCTTCACTCATCGCGAGTATGCCTACCACTATGAGGCGGAGAGCGAAGATGACTGGATGGCGCGCTACTTTTTCACCGGTGGACAAATGCCGTCGGATGATTTGTTACTCTATTTTCAGAGTGATCTCAAAATCGAGGGTCACTGGCATGTCAGTGGAAGTCATTACCAAAAAACTTCAGAAGCATGGCTCGTACGAATGGATGCAGCCCGCGATGAACTGATGCCTATCATCACTGCAACTTATGGTGAGGATCAACAAACTCGTTGGTGGGTTTATTGGCGGGTGTTCTTCATGGCCTGCGCGGAATTGTGGGGATATCGAAGTGGCGACGAATGGATTGTGTCTCACTATCGTTTCGGCAAGCCAGAGTCAGACGTTAGATAAACTGCCGTCGCGCCTGAGGCTAGCGCGAGAGTCTTGGTCCTATCTGTCGGCGCGACACAACAGGCGGTTGCTAGGGCATCGCTAACCGTAGCAGTGGGCGCGATCACTGTGGCGGTGATACTTGAAGTTAGTCCGACGCCGGTTGCTGGATCGATGATATGTGAGTATCGCGTTCCGCCGATTTCGACGAACTGATGGAGATCGCCCGAGGTGGAAACGCCACAGTTGGCGAGGAAGAGAGCCTTTGGTTGATCTTTATTTTCATGAGTCCTTACGCCGATTTTCCAACCGCGGGTATTGGGCGGCGGATCTCCGAGCCGGACATCACCTCCGGCGGTGATGCAACTGCGGGGGATGCCGCGCTGCTTCATCACGGCTAGCATGGCATCGGCCGCTTGGCCCTTGGCGATCCCGCCGAGGTCAAGCCGCATGGCGGGTTTCATCAATGTCGCGCAGTGAGTCTGTGGATCGAGAATGAGTTTATACCAACCGCTCGCGGCGCGGGCGGCGGTGAGGGTGACTTCATCTGGCAGGGAGTTTCTCCTGCGGGATTCACGCCAAAGTTTGGTGAGTGGTCCGAGGGTAGGATCAAACAAACCACCTGTTTTTTCGGCAATGGCGCGGGCTTCCGAAAGCAATTGGTATAACAGCGGTGATAGGGGGACGGCCGTTCCGGCGGGATGTTTCGATAGACTGAGTAATTCGCTATCGGAGATATAGTCTGAGGCCACTTGGTTGATGCGTTCCGCTGCTTCAAACGCAGCGTTAGCAGCTGCTGTGGCTTGATCTCGATCCTCGTGATAACAATTGATCGCGAAGCGGGTTCCCATCAGTCCGCGCTCGAAGGTGAATTGGGCGGCATTTATATAAGGCGCGACCACCATGATCAATAACACTATCGCTCGCCTGCAATTCATATCGCTACTCGCTTGGGCCTGGACCCATGTTCCAATAGCGATGCATTTCCTCAACGGATGGAGTTTTAAGAGGCCGGACGATGCGGAAGCCGAGCCAGGGTGCGTTTGTGAAATACCATATCGACTTGGGGATTTGTGGGTCCAAGACTTTCCATGCTTGTCTGCTTGCGAGGCGCGCGGCACTGCGGAGTAGCGCCGCGTCCGCGTCCCAATGACCGCCGCGTGCGACGGTGGGATAGCGTTTAGTTGCGGGAGTCCATGGAGAGGTTTCGCCGTCTTTATAGTTGGTATAGGAATCTGGGAGATATTGATCGAGCACTTGTTCGGCGACGTTGCCATGCATGTCGTAAAGTCCCCACGGGTTAGGCTTCTTGGTGCCGACTTTTTGATATTGGAATTCCGAGTTATCCGCATACCAAGCGTAGTCGGTTAGTTTAGCCGGATCATCGCCGAATGAATAGGCGGTGGCGGTTCCAGCGCGGCAGGCATATTCCCACTCGGCTTCGGTGGGGAGCCGATAGAAATGGCCGGTTTGTTCGCTGAGCCATTCGCAAAATTTGCTGGCCGCGTGCTGAGTCATGCCCACGGCAGGGAACTCTTTGGAATAGCCGTCGCCCATTTGAAAGTGCATCGGGATATACGGCGGAGTGGGTTGGGTGACGGTGTCGTTGAGGGTTTCCGCACCGGTGGGGAGAGGCGGTTCGGAAGTCGTTAGATCCGAGTCTCGGTTGAGGGTGCCATCCTTGTTGCGAGCCTTGCCGTTCTCCATGAATGGGCGGTAGAAGTCCCAAGTGATTTCAAGTTTACCCATCCAGAATGGCTCGATCTTAAGCTTACGCGGTGGACCTTCGTCCGGCTTACGGCCTGCCTCCGATTCGGGCGAGCCGAGGGTGAATTCCCCGCCTGGGATGGCGATGAGATCGAGTGATGCGTCCTTTGCGAGTTTTACTTTCTCGCCATAACTCTTCATCGTGGACAGCTCGGGATCGGGCGATTTCACGATTGATTCATGAATCGCCCGAGTCGTGGGGAGCAGCTGCGGATGCGGCAATTGGGCTACGGCGTGGGTGGCTAACAAGGCACAAGCGAGTGTGGTGAACGCGTGGGGTAAATTCATAATCACGCCAACACGTATTTGCCGGGAACTGGGACGGCTTGCGTCGGGAAGCTATCACTCATCTTTAGATTGTCTGGAGCGAGGTCTTGGTTTGCTTTCCATAGTTCATCCCAAGTGACTCGTTGTCCGGTATGAGCAGCCTCGCGAGCGAGGATGGCAAGCATGGTGCTGTTCGCCATGTAATCGCCGGTATTGAGTGGGTCACCCTTGCGGATGGCCGCGAACCATTCGTTATGACAAACTTGATACATATCAGCTTCTTCACCGCGGTATGCCCAATTTGTTTTACCTGAGGCATCCTTGGTTAATACGCGGCCGGGCGCCTCTAACGTTCCTTTTTCGCAGAAGACGCGGTCCACCACCTCGCTGAAGGCATTCTGAAACTGGCGCTGCCCGATGTGGCAAAAGACGCCACCTGGATACTCGAATGTCACTTCGTAGTGATCCCACACATCGCCGTCGTCACTGCGTTGAGCACGGCCTCCGCCACCGCGCGCGGCGATTGGGGCTACGTCGTTCATCGCCCATGCGATTTTATCCACGGTGTGGATTGCTTGTTCGAGGATCGGTCCGCCGGACAGCCATTGGTGGCCCATCCAATTGCGGATTTGCCATTCGACATCGGCCCACTCGGGCTTGCGTTGGTCGATGGAGGTTGAGGGTTTAGGCACAGCGCCCATATAGGTTCCGTAAACGGAAATCGTGCGGCCGAGTTCGCCGCTGAGTAACTTGCCGTAGCCTGCGCGGGTGTTAGGTGCAAACCGCCAGCAGAATCCATGTTGCAAGGTGAGACCTTTTTCTTTGGCGATGCGGGCGGACTCGACCACGGATTTCACTCCGGCGACGTCCACGGCCATGGGCTTTTCTGCGAAGACATGCTTACCGGCCTCCACCGCAGCGCGGAGATGGAGTGGCCGGAATCCCGGTGGGGATGCTAGCAGGACGACATCCACGCCGCTGGCGATCACTTGCTGATAGGCATCTAATCCAGAAAACCGGCGGGCCTCGGGAACGTCGATTTTTGCGCCGAAACTCGATAGATGTTGAAGGCTCTGGTTGATTTGGTTCGGAAATGCGTCGCCGACGGCCCACAGCTGGACGTTAGGATCGGCGCTGAGAGCTTGGCTGGCGGCACCGGTGCCGCGGCCACCAGCACCGATGAGACCTATTTTTAAAATGGCCGGGCTGCCTCCTTGTGCTCTGAGAATACCTGGGAAACCCGCGATGGCGGTGGTGGCTCCGGCTGCGGCGATGAAATGACGGCGAGTAGGTAGTGATGAGTCCATAGCGACTGCGAAATATGCAGATCCCCGGCTACGAAATCAAGAGTGAGGGTCTTTCATTAGAACGCAGACCACCTCCGGGGGGAACCCTAGGAGGTGGTGCCAAAGCCGATTCTAAATCTTACCGAGAACCAGCAGGATTATTAAAATTAACACGACTAATCCTAGTCCGCCGCTTGGACCGTAGCCCCAGTTTTTGCTGTGGCCCCAAGATGGGAGTGCGCCTACCAAGGCGAGGATGAGGATGATGAGAAGTATAGTTCCGATGCTCATGGGAGTAGTTAGTTGGAGTTAGTGTTATAGGGTTGGGAGATCAATACGGGCGACCAACTATGATATATCCAGAGTCGCGCTTTTGATAGTAAGTGTCGTTCACTTGATAATACCGAGCGCCGCGATGCTCAACCGGGCGGTAGCCGCGCGGCAGCTTGGTGATGATGACTTCCTTACGATCAGAAGAACGCTCGTAGCGAGGGCGGGACTCATAACGATTCCTTGGCGCATCCACCACCACATATCTGCCCGAGCGTGGACGATAGTAAGTGCCGTTGTATTTATAGTAATCACTACCGTCGATCACTTCAGTCCGATAGCCGGGAGGCAGATTACTAACTTCATAACCGACGCGGTAAGTGGTTACAGAATGCGAAGCGCCCTGGTTTTGTGCGTAGGGATCGACACAACTTGGAAGGAGGGTGCCGATGATGAGTGCCACGCTTCCAAGGACGATTGGGTGGTTTGATAGGGTTTTCATTGGTGTTTCAAATGTTGATTGAGGCTTCAAAAGCCTCTTCGCACAGATCGCGCCAATTTAACGAACTGCATATGCCGTATGGGTTTGCGAGTGTTCTCGGCGGCCACGGACCCCACTGATCCCCAGTAATTGCACGAGCTTTCGTGCATAGTGCCCTCTCAGTCAGGGAGGCGCGATAAGCGTGACTGACTGTCTTTCTCGGCCCCACTCTTGATGGGTTCCACCAACTCATTTCGGGAGCCGATTTCTTCCCGGTGGCGGGTGAGATCTAGGTGCTTAGAAACGGTAAGTTCCACTTCAGTTTCCCGGGCGGTCGCCTTGGCCAATGCTTCTTTCAGGACTCCCATGAAGTTGGTATCCGTCACGCACCCGGCATATTTCCGGTGCAGGTGGAGAAGTGTGGAAACATCGTTTGTTTCGACGGCGGCATCGATCTTAGAAAGGATGAAGGATCGGCCGGTTTGGTATTCATTGATGGTTGCGGCTCTGGCCGCATGGTCATCATAAATTTTAAAGAATGCAGGCGAGAGGAGCAGACCAATGATGATCGTTGCTTGGGCGACTCCCAAAGGATTTCTCGTTTTATGTCGAAGAAGGGTAGCAGTCATACGGAGGGACGGTTCGGAGCGGGAAAGTGCTTCGACGTATTTGCAATTTGGATGCCGGAAATCAGGAGTTTTTCAAATTCGACGGCGGTGGAATGCGATTTTTTAATGAATGGACTATAAGTCTCCCGAGATGGTCCGACGAGGGATTGCAAATCGCAGAGGGGGAGCGGGTGGATCTGGCCATTTGCAACGGCTACTATCATCAATGGAGATGGTTTCCCGCAGATTCAGGGACGGCAGCAGATTTTTGGACCTCGTCCTTTCGATGAATGAATGAAAGCCCGGATCAATCCGGCGGTTCGGGGTTAGTTTTCTGACAGCTTCACTCGGAAGAAGCGCTTGGGATCGGCCAGGGGGACGGGGAGGCTTATCGGGTCGCCGGAGACGGGGAGACCCTGGTTTCCTGGGACGTCCCATGGGGTCCACTGGCTGAGATTGGCGGAGGTTTCGATGAGGAACGAGCGGTTCACTGGGAGGGTGAAGTCGAGGGTGGGCGGGTTTCCTGTTAGTTGGGGACGCATAGTGCTGGATCCATCGAGCGGCTGGGTGGCGGCGAGAAACTCGGACTGGTTGTCCGCGCCATCGGCATCTGGATCTTCTGTCGGTGCTCCTTCGCTGCTGCTGGATGAGCCGAATTTTTCCAACCGCCAAGCGGCGTAGGTCTTGCGGGCGGGTAGTTCGCCGGTGATCCAGTTGCCGACAAGTGTGACGTTAGATTGATCGCTCACGTTGCTGCCAAGCGGGGGCATGCGGGTGAAGCCGTTAGTCGCGGCGATGCGCTGAAGGAGGATGGAATGGGCGGTGCTGCCGGGGACGACGAGTTTGTTGAGGGGATCGCCGCCGTTGTTAGTGGCGTTGCCGAGAATCAGGCCGGTGGCGTCGAGGGTGATTTCCGCCCGGCCGTCCCAGGCGGATGGCGCGGTGCCGCCGGGTTTGTGGCAATAGGAACAATTCACGGCGAGATAGGAGCGGACGCGGGCCTCCATGGAGAAGCTATTTTCGGTGGGCCGGAGATGGCGCGGGAGGAGATTTGGCGAGCCGGGCTGGGAGCCGGTGAAGAAAGAGTTTAGGCGAAGGACGTCGAGTTGGTTGCCGGGAAATCCGAGGATGCCTGGCTCTCGGTTGAGCTGGCGAGTATTGAATGACAAGGCATATCCGGCCTGCGGGGTGTGGCAGATCATGCACTCGGAGCGGCTCGGGATGCGCCACGTTTGCGGTGTGGGGTTGCCGCCGTCGGTGACGTTGATTGCGAAATTTTCCCCGCCGTCTTGGGCGAGGGTGGCTTCGGTGCCTGCGTCGTTCCAGCGGTAGCTCACACCATAGGCACCGGCGGCGTTTTTGACGATCAGGCGGGTTTCGATGCGTTTGAGAATAGCTGCGCTTGGCACCAGTGGGTTGCGGTTCATCACCATGTCGAAGTGTTTCACCCAGACAGTCCCGGTTGGCAGGGACCACGGAGTTTCCTGCGCCCAAGTAAAGGCTGATGTGCCGTCAGGGATGATGAACCAGCGCTTTTTCTCCGCGTGATCGCTCCAGAACGGCAGGTTTACGGAATAGGGCAACAGGCCGGGTGCGGGTGATAGGTCTGAGAGATCCGAGAATAAACGAGTGGCCGTTAGAGTGGTGGGGAAACTTGTCGTGACGGTGGTGGTGGTGAGGCGGAGGATGCGGTTGTTGTTGTTGTCGGCGAGGAGGACGTCCTGGTTTGATGGGTCCGCGCCGAAGGCAGCGATGCCGCCTTCCCCGGTGAGGCGCTCGACGGTGGGAAGGTTCGTTCCATTGTGCAGGAGCGACCAAACATTGCCGGAGCCATAGTCGGCGAAGATATACTTTCCGGTCAGTGAGCCGATGCGGGTGCCAAGATAGACGATGCCGCCAGTGATGGAGTAGCCGTTGAAGTTGGCGGTGTTGCGGTCGTATTGATAGATCGGCGGGGTGTGATAAAGGGTGTTGAAATTGGCGGGAGCGGCGGCTGATTTCGCGCCGTTGTTATTGGCCTCACGGAATGCCCAGCCGTAGTTTTTTCCTTTTTGTATAATGTCCACTTCTTCCAACGCCCCCTGGCCGACATCGCCACACCAGAGGTCATTGCCATCGAAGGAAAATCGCCATGGGTTACGCAGTCCCACGGCCCAGAACTCATCTCTCACTGCGGAGAGGGTGGCGATGGCGGTGCCATTAAACGAGCCATTCCATGTGCCGCCACGGGTGGTGTGGACGTAGGGATTGTCCAAAGGAATCTCAAACGCGGCCAAACTGCTGTAGAGCGGAATGGCAGGATGGTTCTGAGGGGGGATGTTGACATCATCGGGGTCGCTGGGATTTCCGCCGGCGATTTCATTTCCTTCGAGATCCACATCGATTCGGAGCATGGCGGAGAAGATATCTTTAGTAATAGTTTGGCTATTATTCAGAGTGTCATTGGCGGCTCCTTCATCACCCACGGAGATATAGAGATAGCCGTCTGGGCCGAAGTGCATGTCACCGCCATTGTGGTTGTCCGCATCGTCGGTTTGATTGATAAGGATGCGCTCGCTTGATGGATCGGCGCTGTTGGGGCTTCCTGCCAGAGCGGTGAAACGCGAGACGCGTTCCTTGCGAATGCCGCCGGCGGTTACGGAATAGAAGATATAGAAATAGCGGTTAGTGGCGTAGTTCGGGTGGAAGGCGATGCTCAGAAGGCCGCACTCGCCGCCGGTGTCGATAGTTTCCCCGCGCGATGAAAGTAGAGCGGGTAGGTTGAGAAACGTGGTGGCGGTGGGAGTGGCGGATGTGACGTCTGGGACAACTTTAAGCAGCCCGCCTTTTTCGCAGATGAATAGGCGCTGAGTCTCGCCGGGCGGCGTCCGCAGGCAGAGAGGGGACGAGAAGGTGAGTCCGGGAAACGCATCGACGAGAGCGAATGCGGTGGACGGAGGTGAGGCTGGGACGTTGAGATTGCTGTTCGCAATTCGTAGGGTATTTGCGAAGTTAATGGTTACCACGGCGGTGGTGGTTTGGCCGGTGGTGTTACTGAGGCGATAGGTGAATGAGTCACTGGTGGGCGTGCCGGAGGTGTGGGTGTAGAGGATTTGGCGATCAGCAGTGATGATGGCGGTGCCAGCTAGCGGGCCTTGGTCGATGGCGAAGCTGGCAGTCGCGATTTCGCCGGAATCGTTGGCAAGGACGTTGAGCTTCGCCTTTTGGCCGCGATGCATGGTTATAGAATCCGCGATAACGGTGGGGGCTGGAAAAACCTTGTCTGGTCCTGCGATGCCGCTCGCGGTGATCTGGGATTGGGAAAGCGCGTAATCGTAGAGACGGACTTCGTTGTAGGCGATATTGGAATTGCTATTTCCGCTGTATTGCGAGCGTCCTAACCAATTATTAACATCCTCGATTTGGTTGAGGCGGAAGTTAGTATCGAAGGAGCTAGTCAAAGTGCCATTTCTATAGTAAGCGAAACGGCCTCCGGTGGTCGGATTGACACCGATGCCTACTTGGAACGTGGCGATGTAATGATATTGGGTGCCAAGGCTGGTCGTGGTGGTGTTATTGATTCCTACCTCCGTCGCTCCATTGAGGCGGGCGGCTAGGCGGTGGTCGTTGATGTTACTGTCGCGCTGGGCGGCGAGCATGAAGTTGTCACTGGAGGCTGAGGCTCCGGGGGCACCGCTGGTGTTGCTGATTTCCCCGCCGCCACTGCCAATGATGTCCATTCGCCCGAAGTCGAAAAGGCGTTGCCAAGTCTTGGGCGAGACGACGGTGGCCCAGATTTCCACAGTCATGTTTGTTTTACCGGAAACGATCCCATTGGGCAGATCTAAGTAGCTGGATATCGCATTGGCAGCGAAGTTGCCAGTGGTGTTGCCCGGCAGAGTCAGCATGGTGCCGTTGCGGGTGGCTCCGGTCCCGACGACGACTCCCGGCGCAGCGGAGATAGCGTCTGGAATGACGATGCCGTTCGTAACTGGGTCGGCGGAATTAAATGACCAACGGTGGGTGACCCATTGCGCGTTACAATGGGCGGCGAATAATATGGCTGCGAAGAGCCAGAATGAAGGGATGCGTGTCATCGGCAGAATGGGGCTGGGAAGTCCGCAAACTGCGGCTCGATTTCAGCTCTGTCAACTGGCCGCAGTCACTCAAAAGGGCGGTAATCAAAACGTTTTCCTGAGATGCGAGGGCAGGATGTTTAACTGCTCGCGGTATTTCGCGACGGTGCGGCGGGCGACTTTGATGCCCTGTTTGTCTAGCGACTTCATTAGGAATTCGTCGGACAGCGGCTTGGCGGGATTCTCGGCGGTGACGAGCTGTTGGATCGCCTCGCGCACGCCGGCGTTAGAAACCTCGGTGCCGTCGGTAGTCTGATAGCCGGTGGCGAAGAACGCGCGCATTTCCATGAGTCCATGCGGGGTGAAGACATATTTCCCGGCGACCGCCCGCGAGATGGTGGTAGCGTGGAGGCTCAGTTCGTCGGCGATGTCGTTCATCGTTAGCGGTCGCAAGTGGCGGTGGCCGCGGGTGAGGAACGCCGGCTGGTGCTCGATGAGTTTATGGGCGATGGCGAGGATGGTTTCCTGGCGCAGCGAAATGGCGTGGATCAAGCTGCGGCCGTCGCGGATCTGATCGCGGAGAAACTGGCGGGCTTTCGCATCGGTGCCGGTCTTGCCGATCATGTCTTTGTAAAAATCGTTGATCCGTAAATTTGGGAGATGTTCGCCGGTGAGCCGGGCATACCAGTTTCCATCATCATCGCGCTCGATGACGACATCTGGCAGAATGTAAGGATTGCCAGTCGGGTCATATTCGCCGCCGGGATTGGGGGTCAGCCGACCGATCCGCGAGGCGGCCTCGGCGATGCGCTCGACGGTGGTGCCAAGTGCGCGGGCGATTTGCGGATGGCGCTTGCGGGCGAGATCCTCCAAGTGATCGCGGACGATTTTGTATTCGATGGTCTCCCGGCCAGTCGTGCGCTCGAGCTGCAATAATAACGACTCGGGAATCCCAGACGCCCCGATCCCAGCTGGATCGAACGATTGCACGAGCTCCAGTGCCTCTGCGACGACTTTGGGCTTGAGGCCCATGCGGGTTCCAAGCGTTTTCACCGGTAGATCGAGAAATCCTCGGTCATCGAGATTGCCTAAAATCGCTTGCGCGGCATCGCGGATCTCAGGATCGACCATCGAAAGATCGAGCTGATGCTGGAGATGTTGTTGGAGCGTCTCCGGGGCCACGATCGAGTCGTAAATCCGTTGGCGGCGTTCCTCGTCCTCGCTGGTCCAAGGTGAGCTCTTCCCCTCGAGGATGGTGCGGTCGCGCCAGTCGTCGTCCGTCTGGTTCATGTAATCCAGCGAGTCCGCTTCCTCGGGATCTGGGCCTTCTTCGTCGAGTGAAATCGTTTCGGTCAGATCCTCCAACACCGGGTTGGTCTCAAGCGCCTGTTGCACGAGTTGGGAAAGTTCCAAAGTCCCCGCCTGAAGGATTTCCAAACTCTTGCGCATCTGGGGCGCGAGTGTTTGCTGTTGCGATAGCGATTGATGGAGGAATGCGTTTGCCATTTCCGGCAAGTTCGTTGCCGCAGCGAACCTATAAATCTAATGAAAAAAACGAAGCAAAAATTGTGCCAGCAGCCAAAGTTTTTTCCTTGCGTTTGGGGAAACATAGAAAAGGCGGTGGCCAGCGAACGGGGTGGGTGTGCGAGTGAGAATTGAGACGGAATGTTTTCCCAAGATTCAGCCGGGCCGCAAGGCCATCATGCTTGTTCGGTCCCAAGAACTCGCCTCTCGGCCGTAGACTTCATTACGGTGATCTTGCTGCCGAGAACTCGCGCGAATTTGACTTTGGGACAACCTGAGGTTCTTGCGAACTCTCACATGTTTAGGGTTTGCCTGTCACCCTCGGGGTTACTTGAGGCAGATTGGCACCGCCCTTGATGGCAGCCCAAAAGGAGGTTTCCCGCAAGTGGCAAGCCGAGGGATCTCCTAGTCCACAGCATAAATCACAGGCCTGGCGACACATTCTAAAAGCATCCTCAGATCGATTCCAGTTTTCGTTCCCAGTATGAGGAGATTTGCCCTCCAGCTGGCCTCTTACCGTCTTAAACACAAGAGAAGTGGAGCGTAGCGGATTCGAACCGCTGAAACAAAACCGGATGCTGTAGCTATGGGGAAAAGTCCGTGGTTTCAATGTTTCCGCGCAGTAAAGTCTTGTTGCGCGTATAGATCTAGGGGACACTCCGGGGGACACCTGCCCCGTTTAACCTATGGCCAGCATCAAAAAGAGACCGGGAACGAAAGATGGATTGGGAGTCTGGCAGGCTCAGTTCTACGTCACCGATCCCGCGACCGGTGAAATCAAGCAGGTGCGGAAATCTACCGGAATCAAGGGAGATGGTCCCACCGCCCAGAAGAAAGCGCTCGCAAAGGCCATCGAGTTCGAGCGCGCATCGCAAGGGGCGATGCAGGCGGGGACTGACCGGTCCCAGAAGGCCAAGGCTATCCTCGCCGATGCGGTGGAAAAGATCGAGAGGGAGACGTTCACCCCGCTGACCGCCCGGAAATATTTGGCCGAGCTGCTTGCCGTCGCCACCGGCGAGGAAATGACGGCCTTCACGGTGGAATCCTGGTGTTCGGAATGGCTCCGCAGGAAGTCCCGCGAGTCCAGCAGTGCCACAATCGCCCGATACAAATCCCACACCGAGGCTTTCCTTGATTGGCTGGGTGATACCCGCCGCAACAAACCGCTGGAAAGTGTCACCACTGCGATGGTGAGGGACTGGCGGGAATCGCTCCAGGACGCCGGCCGAGCCGGGAAGACGGTTCAGAGCTACATGAAGGATCTCGGGGCTGTATACCGCTCAGCGATCCGCGAGGGGCTTACCAATTTCAACCCGGTGACGGCGCTTGAACAGATCGCCACCGATGATTCTCAGGACCGGAAGCCCTTCACAGGGGCGGAAGTGGCCGCGCTGATGAATGCCGCAGACCAACTTTGGCCGTCCGATCCCGCAGCGCCGCAGAAGCGGCGGGGATTCTCCAAGGAGGCTTCCCAGGAATGGCGCGGGCTGATTCTTGTGGCAGCGTTCACCGGCCTCCGCCTTGGTGATGCCTCGAAGCTGTCATGGGCGGCCGTGGATCTCGCAGGGAAAAAGATCACCCTCATTCCTTCGAAGACGAAACGGAAGAAGCGGGAAGTCTGCATTCCCATTCAAGCGGAGTTGCTCGCGTTCCTTGAATCCGTACCGATCACCAGCGACAAGCCGGACGCCCCCGTGTTCCCCGTGCTTTCCAAGACGAGCATCGGGGCCAGGGCCGGACTCTCGCAGACATTCAACAAGATCATGCACGCGGCCGGCGTGGATCGCGGCAAACCTTCCCGCCCGCCAGCCGAGGAAGGTATGCCAGTCAAGGCCAGCGTGGGACGGGTGACCTATGAGCGCGGATTCCACAGCTTGCGCCACACCTTCACCTCGTGGTTGCGCAATGCCGGCGTATCCGAAGAGCATCGCATGGCTCTAACCGGGCACAGCACCCGCGAGAGCCACGCGATCTATTCCCATCACGACGAAGCCGCCTTGCGCGAAGCCGTCTCCAAGCTTCCAACGATCACCGGAACGTGATTTTATTGCGTTTAAATATTCGTATAGAATCTTTATAACTCATTGCAATTTATACTTTCCGCAGTTTGAAATAGAGATCCACGCAATAAATCCAACATATCGCATGGATGCACATAACCCCTGCGATTCCCAAAGACGCCGAATGGATTGACGCCCGCAGAGCTTTTGCGATCTTCACTCTGGGGCGCACCACTCTGAGCAGACTTGCCCGCGAAAAGAAAATCCGAAGTTGTTCCTTGGCTGAGGAAGGAATGAGCCGAGGCAAGCGATTGTATAATTCCGAGGATATCCGTGCCTTCCTGTCTAAGAGAGCCGCAGAATTTTCAGCCGCCTAAACAAACGGCCCGCCACGGTGCGGATTCCGAAGCGAGCCGTTGCAAAGTCTTGGCGGACGAGAGCAAGGACAAGCTACCACGGGAGCACCAGCGGGCAAGGTCAATCAATCATCTTGCCACATGAAATCATCACCTCGCCCATCACCACGCCGCCGCCCCCGTAGGTTTAGCCGTTTCAATCAGATCAACCAAGGCACCCGCCACGCGTCCGCGAGTATTGCCCAGGTCGCCGCCACACTTTACTTCCGCTTGGCCTCTGGCACCGCATCGCAAAGGCGAGCCTCCGCCGACTGGAAAACCATGTTCTCGCAGTTAGGGGAGGGAACGCAGGCATGAAGGCCCCGGCATTTCAATTCTATGCCGGCGACTGGCTTTCCTCCCAGCGTGTGGCGCTCATGTCCCTAGAGGAAGAGGGCGGATATATCCGACTGTTAGCATTTTGTTGGCAGCATGGAAGCATCCCAGACGATCCGGAGAAAATAGCCCGGCTGATTGGCAAGGGTGCTTCAACCACCCTTGCAACCACCCTTGCAACCATGTTTGAACCGGGCGGTAACGGACTCGTTAACCGTAGACTCGAAGAAGTTCGTTTGGAACAAGAGGCTTGGCGGGCGAAAAGTTCAGAGGGTGGGAAAAAATCAGCCGAAAAGCGCCGCATCGCGAAGGAAGCCAAGGAGAACGCAACCAAACCGCAACCACCCTTGGAAGGGTGGTTGCCGAATGGTGCCAACCAAACGGCAACTCTTCAGTCTTCACCTTCACCTTCTATTCCCCCAAACCCCCAAGGGGGCTTTTCCCTCTCCCCAGCCCCAACGGGGGAAGCTGATAATTCGCCGTTGATGATCCGCCTCGGCAAGTTCTTCAACCGGCGGGCGACAACACGATGGAGCGCAGCGGAGCGGAAAGCCCTGAAAAAGCTTACCCCCATCGACCCCGAGGACATCGAACTACTGGAACGCTACTATCTGGAGGAAATCCCTCAGGGTGACGACTACCGCCGCCGGGATCTTGAAACCCTACTGAACAACTGGACGAAGGAAATTGATCGCGCAACCAGCCACTTCGCCACCCCAGCTATCCGATGAACGGCACCATTCAGAATTCACCCGACGACGTAACCCGCGCCTTGCCCCATGCGCTAGGCCCGGAGAAGTCGCTTTTGTCCTCAATGCTTCAGGACTCGCAGGACTACCTCCCGCTGGCGATTGAGGAGAAACTCACGGCGGAACACTTCTATTTGCCATCCCACTCGACGCTGTTCGGGTTTCTCGTCGAACTGTTCGAGGCGGGGCAGGAAATCGAATTGGTTTCTCTGGTGCAGCGGCTGCTAGACCGAGGGCTGTTGGACCGGTGCGGCGGACCTTCGACGGTGACGGATCTCTACACCTACGCGCCGAGTCCCGGCCACTTCCGCCACCACCTCCGCCACGTCAAAGACAAGTTCGTGCTCCGGGCCATCATCCAGAATTCCAACGAAGCGATTGCCCAGGCCTACGACGCGCCCGATGAAGTCGCGGCCCTGTTGGATTCGGTGGAAGCGTCGTTCATGTCGATCCGTGACGGGGCTGAAACTACGCCGGCCATCACCATCAAAAAGGCCGTTCACAACGTCGTGACCGAAATCGAAGAGATCATCCGCGGCGACCGTGCGGGAATGGGAATCGCCACGGGATTCGAGCGGTTGGACGGCATGACGGGCGGATTGCAGGGCGGGGAAATGTTCGTCGTCGCCGCCCGTCCGTCCATGGGCAAGACCTCGTTCATGATGAACATCGTTGAGAATGTGGCCATCGACCAAGGCAAGCCGACGATGGTTTTCAGTTGCGAGATGAGCGCCCACCAGCTCACCCAGCGCCTTGTTTTCGCGCGCGCCCGCTTTTCCAAATCGTCATTGGTGCCGGGAGAGGTTCCACCGAAGGGCGACTTGCAGCGGATTCAGCGGGCATCTCTGGAGATCGGGGCGGCGCCGCTATTCATCGACGACACCCAGGCCATCACCATCAACGAACTGCGGGCCAAGGCACGGCGCAGGCACCGCAGCAGCGGCCTCGCACTGATTTGCATCGATTACCTTCAGCTAATGCGCTCCCGGTCCAAGCAGGCGCAGAATTCACGCGAGCGGGAGATCGCTGAAATCTCCGCCGGCGTGAAGGGCTTGGCGAAAGAGCTGGGGATTCCGATCATCATCCTTGCCCAGCTCAACCGCGGCTCCGAAAGCCGGACCGGGAAGGCAATGGGGAAGCCGCGCATGGCCGATCTTAGAGAATCTGGCTCGATAGAACAGGACGCCGACCTTGTCGGCCTCCTTTACCGTCCGGGCTACTACGAGGAAGACGACGCCGCCAAGGCCGCGACCGCAGGCGCGGCAGAGTTGGTCATCGCCAAAAACCGGCAAGGTGCCACCGGCCACGTTCCCCTAACATTCATCGAGGCTCTGATGAAGTTCGAGAGCGGCGCACCTTTCCGGCTACCCGCCCCGCCATCCCAACCCCGCAGTCGATTCGACACCTAAAAGCTATGATCCAACGTTACGAACTGATAGCCACAGTGGCCAAGTGGACCGATTCCAGCGGGAGAAAATGCACGCGGACCGCCCGGATTGGCACCGTTTTTCAATCCCCCAAGGGCCGCTTATCCATGCAGTTGGAGCTGGTGCCCGTGTTTCCCGGCTGGAGCGGGTTCGTCGCATTCCGCGACTTACTGCCGCCATCGTCAGCCCCGGACCCTTCGGAAAATCCATCACCGCCACCCGACCAATGAAACTTCCACCCCACCCGTTAGACCATCCCGGCAGCATCAAGATCATGCTTGGCCGGGAGTCCTCGCAAGCCATCGCCGCGAACGGGGATTATCACCTCGCGGTCATTTCCCATCCAGACGCCACGTCGCCACCCGAGGCTAACGGGCGGATGATTCTAACGTGCATTCCACTCGACAAGGCCGCCCTGAACGCCGCCGCCCGCGTCGCCCTCGGCAAGGCCCGCGCCGTCACCCTCACCAAGCCGAAGCCGAAGCCATGATCCCGCCGCCGCCCTTCGGCCCCCTGATGGCGACGCCACGAATCAGCACCTTTCCGGTGCAGTTCGTGACCTGCCCGGACTGCGGGAATTCCTACGGCGTGGTTCGCCCCGACCTCATAAAGCCCCACGTCTTCGTCCACACTGATTGCACCGAGATGAAACAATGCCTCGGGTGCTTTCCGGCGGAGCTGTTTTACATCCACCGCGAATGCCGCCGCCAGTTCTACGAGCTGCACTTCCAATTTTCCGCCGCCGCCGGGTGAAGAAAAACTCCCATCCTCTCCAACTCCAAACAATCAGATACACTCATGATCCCTACTCGATACATTTCCGCCGGCCCCCTCGGGGCGAAAGCAAGCAACGCCCCGGCGCAAGCACAGGCACAGGCAGGCGAGGCCATCGGCAACGCCATTTCACAAGTCGGCGAGGCCGGGATGGAGATCGTCGGCAAGGTCCGCAAAATGAAGGAAACTGGCATAAGTGCCGCTTTCATGGCGCAGGCCGAAGAGGAAGCGGACCGATTTGCCCTTGCACTGGCGAAGCGTTCGGACACTGACGCGTGGCCTCAAGAATGGAAAAACAAGGCCGATAGCCTGAAGCAACAAGCACAAAACCAAGCGCTGTCAGCGGAAGGAAAGGCTTCGCTGAATGCGGACCTTGTCGGATGGCACAGCAAAAAGGCCCTCGCATTTGAAACACAAGCACTCTCCAAGGAATTGGCGTTCGGGCATGCGCGAACAACCCAAGCCCTCACCTACCACACCGGCCGCCTGGACAAGGACAGCTTCGACCGAGACCTAAAACACGCGGTGAAAGCCGGGATCTATAACCCGGCGGAGGTCGAGGCGGCAGAGATGAACTTCCAGCAAGAGGAGGCTCGCATCGACCTTGCCCGAATGGTGGACCATAACCCGCGGGGAGTGGTAAACATGCCCGCGAGGGAGTTCGTAAAAGCCATCCCGGGTGCCTCGATCCAGATGGTTGAACGCGCACAGCGGGAGGCAGAAGTAAACGCCAACCGCGCGGATGCGGAGCTTTGGGACAACGTCCTAAATCAATCGATCGACGGAACAATCCTGTCTGGCGAGGAACTGAAAAAGCTGGCCGACGCCGGAACCATTTCGCCGGAACAGCGGGCGGGCTACCTCGCTGCCTATCACGGCCCAAAGCCGCCGACATTCGACGCCACGCTTTACGAGGACGCCTTCAGCGTGGTTTCCAGTTACGATGCCTCCAAGGACCCAAGCGGCGCGACCCTTGCCAACTTGCGCGGCCAGCTCGGCACGCTGCCGCTACCGCCTGAATCCCTAAAGGAACTTTCCAAGCGCCTCACCGACCGCGCCAACCCTCCGAAAGAAACGAAGAAGCGCCACCGCCTAGAGGGTGATTTTCAAGACCGCACCGACCAACACTTCGACGATGGGAAGTTCGGCAACTGGTTCAAATGGGATCTGCCGCGTGATGCGAGCGGCAATGCCATCCCAGGCAAGGAGCAAACAAAGATCATCCAGGCCACCGACTGGAGCAAAGCCCTATCAACGAAGCGCCGGTTTCTCGACCAGTGGCAGGCCTTCCTCGATAACAGCCCCGAGGGCATCGACCCAGCCGAGGCCGAAAAGGTTTATTCCTCGATCTTCGAAAAGGTGGTTCTCGATTCAGACGATTCTCTTCCGACCGGCGGAGGCTTGCGACCCGCCCCGCCTGCCGTGGAGTTCAACGACATCGACGGTTTGTTAGGAGAGCCTGCCGAGACGCCTGCCACCTCACGGCTTCCCGATCAATCTTCGACTTTCGGAGGTGTGCCAATCCTGCCACCGGGCCGGTTTTACCAGAACGCCACCCCTACGGTTTTCGGTGGCACCAACGATCCCGCAGACAACGGCCTCAGTGCTTTCGGTGGCACGACCGGCGAAGGCGGCAAGGAAGGCGTGGCGATTCCGCACGACATCTTGAAAGCCACCTTCCCAGGCAAGTCGAAGGAATGGTTCGAGAAAAATGTCAGGGTTGCAGTTCGGACCGCTGACGGCCGCAAGGCAGTGATGCCGGTTGCCGACCTTGGCACCGCCGAATGGGTATGGAAGAAAAACAGCAAACCGACTCTCGATCTAACTCCCGGAGCCGTGAAGCAGCTTGGTGGATCGGTGATCTACGACAGCGCTGGGAAAATGACCGGCGTTCGGGGAATCGAAAACCTTTCGTTCGCCCTCACCACCGACAACGCCGGCGTGGAGGCTGACCTCTCCGCCATGACGTGGGAAGATGCTTCCGCTGCATGGTTCAAAGATAAGAGACCCACCGCCCCCGAACAGATTGCCAGCGGCCTAGCAGCCCTCCGCCACGCTTGGAACTCCGCCCAGTTGCAGGCGCTTGACGCGGGGGAATCGATCATTGCCACTAACCTTCAAATTGCCGCAGAAGCAGCGGCCCAATAACAGACCCACCATCATGGAAATTCTAACACCCACCGAAGAATCCGCCCCGGCTACAATCACAGCCCCCGCCGCCAGCCCGTTGGAAGTCGCGCTTGGCGATGGCACCAGAGTGCCCGAGGCCACCGCCTGGGGAGCTTATCAGGCGTTGAAATCGAACGACGCAAAGCTCGACAATCCGCTTGCAGATGGTTCGACCATGCGGACCAAGGCCAAGGCTTCGCTTGCTTCCTACGTGGTGGAAGTGGATGCCGCCAAGCGCCCCCGGTTCCCGACATTCTCAGAGCAGGCAAACCGCAGCCGCCGCGCCTATCACCGGAATTTGTTCACCAAGCCCTTGGCCGAGGCACTCGACCCCGAGTCCTTCGCCAGCCTGGAGAGCCGCGCCAAGACATCCTTGGACCCGGAACGCTACCGCTCGCGGCAGGTGCTCAAATCCTACCTTGGCGACATTTTCGGCCAGCCGATCCCAGCCGAGAGCTTCGACCATGCCCGCGACATGTTCGCCCGGAAGAATCTCGGAATGACCGACGACACTTCCGACAAGGCGGTGTTCGCCCGCCTTCAGAAAATCAACGCCGACGAGATCGCCACGGAGAAGACCATGGCCACCGCTTCGGACGGCCTTTTCAGGAACACGCTGGAGGGCATTGCCGGCCGCTCGGTTTATTCTGACTGGCTAACGGGAGGCGATGCTGGCACGCCTCGCCGCACGCCCCAAGCGCCCCCCGTGGACGGCAAGGCCGAGTGGGAGAAGATCGCCCCAACCATTCCCGAGGCACTCCGCCCTCAGGCACAGGAGCAATTTCTCCGCACCCACCGGGAGGCCCGCCGTCTAGCGGTGAAGATCCGCCCCGCCGTCGATCACTTGGAGGCGCTTTTCGCTTCCAAGGCAAGCACGCCCGGCGGGGAAAATCTGTTCTCAGATGAAATGGCGCAGGCATTCGACTCTCTCCCGGACGTTCCAGCAGAGCGGGACGCCGTGCTTGGCTCACTGGCCCGCCGCCTGAAGTCATGGCCACAGGATCAACGAAGCGTGATCGGGCGGGTTTTCGGCGAGGGGATCACGCGTGGAATCTATCGCGGATCACGCGGTGTGTCGGATGCGTTCACCACTCTTGCCGCCAGCGCCGCCGCCGATGCCACCTCCGCCTTAGGAATCAACGACGATCCCGACAAGCCGTCTCTCGCGTTCATGAAACGGAACGAGGGAATTCGCCAACTAGAATCCCTGTTCTACGGCGAAGGCGACACCCTGAAACGGGCGGGTGAATCCTTCATCGGTGGCGGCATCGTCTCCGCTTCTCAATCGCTCTACACCATCCCGCTTTCGCTTTCCGGCACCGGCGGAATCATGACTCTTGCCGCGTCTTTCGGAGGCAACCGCTATCAGGAAGCGCGAGCGGCCCAACCGGACGCAGACAAGGGACTTCAGCTCAACGCGGCTCTCATTTCAGGCGCGGCGGAATCCCTGATCGAGACCGGCATGAACACAGTCGGCTTGAAGTATTTGAAGGGCACCATGCCCAGCTTGGCCGGCGTGCTCAACAAGGCGAGAATCACGGCCCCACTCACCCGCGCCGGCCTTGGCTTTGCCGAGGGAGCCGCCGGGAACGCCGTTGCCGAGTATCTGGAGGAAGGAGCACAGGAAGCCATGAACAGGTTTACCCAGGACTTGGCCAGCAACCTCAGCGGCATCGATCCAAAAACCGATTGGGCAGCCACGCTTGGCGCATGGACCGGCCGGCAGAAGGACGCGGCGGGGAAATGGCGCTGGGAGCTTGGCCCCGAACAGCTCGAGACCATCGCCGCCGTCCTGCCGTTCGCTTTCGTCGGTGGCGCCGGTTCCTCGTTCTCCCATTTCCACTACGGCGACCGCCTCCGCCAGAATAAGGCAGCCATGCGGATGGTTGGCGTGTCAGAGGAAAGAATCGACGCCATCACCTCCGCGCTCGATGTGAAGCAGGCGGACGCGGAGATGAAGGCCGCTTTCACCGAAGGTCTCGACCTGAAGAAAGCCGCCGTCCATCGCGAGGCTTTTATTTCGACCATGGGCGAGGTTCAGAAACTCACCGAGGCAGCAGGCTTCCCGATGCTCACCCAAACGGAAAACGACTTCGACGGCTCGACCGCCTTCATGCTCAACCTACCGGGAACCGCAGGCCAGACTTTCGCCAGCCAGGATGAAGCCTTCGAAGCGTGGCGGGGATGGGCCAGCGAACAACAGACCGGGAGCATGGAGACGCTGCTTGCCGCCTCCACTCAGGACGCCGTTCAGTTTCTCACAGGTGAGGGCCAGCTTGCCGAGAATCAGCGGGTCGAGACGCTCAACGCGGACCTAACCCCCGACGAGAACGTCAGGCGGGGAGGGGAAACCAAGGAACAGATGCGGGTGCGGCTCGAAATCTTCGCGCTGCAAGAAGGCCTATCTATGGAGCAAGTCGCGGACCTTTCTAAAACTGGTCGATTGAACATCATGGCTCGGTCCTTTGCCGAAGAGAGCACCGCAGGCGTGTTTCGTGCGACCGTGCAGCTCTTCCGTGGGGCCTCGCCGCTCGACGTTGCTGAGGACGTTTCGGAAAACACCTGGAGGCTCGCTCGCCGCGAAGGGTGGATTTCCGACAGCGACCTTGTCGGGAACCTCCGCAGCCTGGAGGCCGCGACCGGCCAGGCCTACTTGCGCCCCGGCGTCACCGTCGAGACCGCCACCGAGGGAGATTTCCTCGAAGGTCTTTCCAAAGTCTCCAAGGAGTATCTTCTCGGCAACATCCAGAGCGAGAGCTTGCCGGAAACTCTCCGCCGTTGGCTGGAAATGATTCTCGCCCTCGCCGCTTACACGCTGGAGAACGCCCGCCTCATCACGCGATCCAACAATCTGATGGATGCCGTGAAATCCGGGAAGGTCGATCAAGGGTTTCTCGACATCGTGGCGGACAGTGTCGGCTTGAACGAGGACGCCCGCCTTTCCCGCATCGAGAAGGCATACGAGGAACAGCTTGCCGCCGAGGCGATGGGAACCTTCCCGGAAGTCTCCGACCAGCTACGCGGGAAACTTCCGCACCCGGACACCTTGGCGCTTGAGAACGACCCGCTTGCCGGGAACCTCCGCCGGATCCACGATTCCATGAAGAAGATCACGCGCCGGAAAACGAAGGCTGGAAGCCAGGTGATCAACAGCCAGACCGCCGACAGCTTCTTTCTCCCGCGCGGCACATCCGCCAAGCTCGACCAGATCCGGGAGAGCATGAACCAGATCGGTTTCACGTTCGAGACGCCCGCCGAGATGATCGAAGGTCTCGAGTTGTCATTGCTCTACAACAAGCCGCAATTCGGAACTCGCATGGAGTCCTTGGAAGGGGAGTGGAACCAGACAGGGGAAACTTCCTACGCCCTGTCAGCCGCTGGCCTCGGTTCGCTAGAGGGCGCGATTGCAGCCAAAATCAATGCCGGTCCCAAGGAGCGCGCCGAACTCTACTCCCGCCTCCGCGACCGCCTCGCAGGCGTCCTGCTTCGCTTCGATGATTCGCGGAATGGTATCGGTCCTTTCGCCCGCAAGCCCAGCGACGACCCCGCCGTGATCGAACAGCGGCGCATCCGCGAAACCCTCGCGGAGCTTCGCGCCATCTTCTCAGCATTTCCGCCGGAAGTCCGAGGCCGGATCAACATCCCCACCGACGAAATCCTTGCCGCCGAGACCGATCGCGCCCGGGTGAACCTCATCAAGCGGGCGATCAACTCCGCCGACGAGCAACTCGAAAGCTATCTACAGGACGAATACACCGAGGCCTTTGATAGACTGATGGACATGGCCCGCCCTAACGTCTCCGCCTCCAAGCAGGGCAAGGGCAGGCTAACCCCGCAGACTCAGCGGATGATTGAGAAAATCGACGCGGTGATTCACCTCAGCCCGTCACAGTTCGCCGTGGAGTCGATCAAGGCAGACGCCGGAGTGTCCGCCGCTCAGGACGCCAGCGACCAAGCGGAACCGGGCAGTGTGGATGCCAGCGAGAAAGGCGCAGCACTTATCACCGCCACCACCGACGCCGCGATTCTCTCGACGTTTGGCGCATTCGCCCACCGCAGCGCCCTCGAAATGGAGTCCGCCTTTGCTCAGCTCGAAGCGATCTATTCCACCGGTCGCTTCCAGCGCCGGACCTTGGACGAAGCCCAGCAAGCGGAGCGCCAGGCGATGAAGCGCGAACTCATGACCTCGCTCGGCTACCCGAACGGAGTCAGCCAGGCGAAACACGCCACCCGCACCGACGCCAGCAAGCGCCGGATTCGCGACCTGTTGGAAGGCTACCGCTTGGAACACTCATCCTTTCACCAAGTCATGCAGTGGTTTTTTCCAAAGTCCGCCACCGCGCTGGAGTTCATGGACCGCGCCCGCAAGGCGGACCGCGCCGCCGTCCGTCGCAAGATCGCCGCCCGCAAGGAATGGGAAGCATGGGCATCCGCCGCTTTCGGCATCACCAGCAGCCGCCCGCGCGCTCGAATCAATCGCATCATCGCAGAGCTTTCCCTCCGCAAGGACAGCGGCCTGATGATCCGGGAAGGCGCAGCCACCACCACCGAGAAGCTCACCCCTGAGCAAGCCCGCGCCATCCTCGAACCGGGGAGCAAGATCAAGACCGGATGGGAGAAGGACCGCGTAGCGATGCAGTCTCTCGCCAACGCTCTGCGGGATTTTAACATGCTCCCGGAAAAGGACCGCAACCGCCGCCAGTTCATCCGCTTTGACCGGGTGACGTCACGCGGGGACGCCTCGCCGCTGATCGTTTCCGAACTGGAGGCACTCTACTACCTCCAACTCGCCGGCCAGCCCGAGTATCTCCCCGGCCTCGACAAGCACGGCTTCACCTCCGACATCCTCGCACAGTTAGAGGCTAGCCTTGACCCTCGCGCCGAGCAGATCGGCGGGTTTCTCCGCCAGCGCTACGCCGAAGGCCATGGCTACATCAACCCGGTGCATCAACGCCTTTTCGGAATGGACATGCCCCACGTGAAAAACTACTCGCCCGGCATCTTCGAACACATGGACGCGAAGGCCACGGCAGGCGGACTCGATCCGAGCGGCAGCCAGGCGACCGGCGTTAACGCCATGGCGGCAGGCTTCACCAAGAACCGGCAAGCCCACATGGCACGGCCCCGCCAGACCAACGCCCTTGCCGCCTATTGGGCACACATGGAAGCCACCACCTACTTCGTGGAGTGGTCGGAAGTCCTGCGCGATGCGCGGGCGGTGTTTCGCGCCCCGGAAGTCCGCCGCACCGTCGAAGGCATCTATGGCAGCCGCGCCGCGTCCGTCCTTTCCACTTGGCTGGATGCCCTCGAAACAGACGGCAACCTTTCCGCGACCAACCTGCTTGCCGCCTCCGAACTCACCGCCAACACGCTGGCCTCACAGTCCGCCATTGGCCTTGCCGCCAACGTCAAAACGCTCTTCAAGCAATTCTCCGCCGCTACCGGCGCGCTGGCCTTGCTGCCGTTCAAGAAGTTCGCCCCGGCATTCGTCCGCGCCCTTCGCAACCCGGCGGACGTGAAACGCATCTGGGACAGCGAGATGATCCGCCAGCGGCTCGAGCAAGGATTTTCTCCAGAGGATAAGAGACTCCTAGACGCCGGCCGCATGTCCCCGAGCCGCATCATGGACCTATTGAACGACGGACGCCTTCCCATTGCTTACGTCGATGCGGCCATGACGACCATCACCGGGGCCATCGCCTATCAGTCCGGACTTGCCGACGCGAAAGCCGCCGGCCTGAAAGGCGCACAGGCTGAGGAATTCGCCCTAACCACTGCGGAAAGGATCTTGGTCCAGTACGCTCAACCGGCCACCACCCAGGACAAAAGCCTATTCGAACTCAATGCCAAGGGTATGGCCCGCGCACTCATCATGTTTAAATCGGACCCCCGGCAGAAACTCGCCATCTCCGCCCAGGCCTTGCAGCTTGCCCTTCGTGGTGACATCAGCACGCCGGAAGCCGTCCGCCGCATCACAGTGGCATGGGCGCTCTACGGCATCCTCGGCATGGCCGGCGGGTCAATGTTCATGCAGATGTTTCGCGACGACTCAGAGGAGGATTGGGACTTCGAGAACTTCCTCGCCGCTGCCATCGCCGGACCCATTGCCGGGCTTGGCTGGTTTGGCAGTGGCCTCGAATACATCATTTCCGCCAGCATCGGAAACCGAGCATTCACCAGCAGTGCCAACCCCATCGACAACGCCGCCGCCGCACTGCTTGGCGGTCGTCTCCTGAAGATCGCCCAGCTTTACCGCGACGATCAGCCGATCACGTTTGACGAGATCCTCGGTGCGGCCAAGGCGGATTCCTCAGCGTTCGCCTTGCTCGCCGGTTCCATCGATCCGCGCCTTGCCATCGTCCCGGTTGCCCTCCGCGCCGCCGGTGACGCCATCGGCATCACGCGCAACGGCCTCGATCTTCTCATGGGCGACCCAGAGGAAGACGAGGCCGACGTGATCGCCCAGGCAAAGGAGGCGGTGAAGAAGCAGGCCGAGACTGCCAAGGAAACCCGCAAGGACGATTGGCGCGAGTTCTCCCGCCTCGATCCACTCGCCCAGGACAAGCGCCTAGCCGAGCTGTGGGCGAAGAATCCCGGCCTCGCCCGGTCATTCACCGCCAAGCGTGAGACCGCGCAGCTCACCCAGAACGAGCGGGACTTGAAGGCGCTGCCGAAAGAGATCCGCGAAACCACCGCCCGCCAGATCCTCGACGCCCTGCCCGCAGATGCTCGCGCCTCTCGCGAGGCCCGTTTCCAGTCCATCGACATCCTCGCCAAATGAGCACCCCCGATCCCCGCTTCAACCTTAACCCCGGCGAACCTCATCCCACTGCGGTGGATGCCTTCACCTACGTCCGCAACTTCCCGTTTCCCCAGCTAACCATGCACCTGGAGGCGTTCGCCTCATGCGCCATTGAGGGCAACCGGCTGGCCGAAATCTGTGGGGAAACGCTTCGCCGCGTGATGGTCGGCGAAGCCGTAAGCGACCGCTACATTCTCGGCCTCGCATGGGCCATGGCCGGGGTGATGCCGCCTCGCGCGCGCGGGCGCGATGCGGGAAGAAACTCCACCCCACCACAATCGCCATGAAGCAGCCGACGAAGAAAACCGCCCAGAGAAGACCGGGGAGACCATCGACCTACAGCTCCAAGATAGCGGCGGAAATCTGCCGCCGCCTCGCTGCGGGCGAGCCCCTCGCGAAAATCTGCCGAGTGCCTAACATTCCCACCAAACGCACGGTTTCCAATTGGGTGAACGCCAAGCCTGATTTCGCCCGTGAGTTTCGCGACGCACGCGAGGAAGGTTTCGACGCACTCGCGTGGGAATGCCTCACCATTGCCGACGATACCAGCCGGGACACAATCGAAACCGAGCGCGGCCCTCGCCCGGACTCCGAATGGATCGCCCGGAGCAAGGTTCGCATCGAGACGCGCCTGAAGCTGTTGGCAAAGTGGGACCCGAAGCGATACGGGGAAAAGCTGGATCTGGAGGTGAAGGGAGATGCTGTGATCCGGGTAGTGATCGGCGGCGACGCTTGATCCATCACGAACCACGCACGCGGCGGATGATGTCCGCGAGCTTCTCGCTCAGATCCACCTTCACTTCTTGCGGTTTATTCCAACCCATGATGGCCGCCAGTTGCTTCGCTGCCGCCAGTTTTGAGGGCATCTTCACGCGCATAGCTCCGGCCTCGTCAATGCTCCACTCCTGACACAGCACATGATTCGCATCGATCGCCCCGACTGGCGTTTTTAGCACGTCCACCAGGTATTGCACAAGATCGCCCCGCTCCATTGCCGCCTTCATCTTGGCTTCATCCCGCAGCTCTTCCAAATAGCGCGAAACCTTGGGGATTCTCAGGGTTTCGCTCGCGTTCTGGTCCGCCACCGCGCCCCGCGCCGAGTAGCCCGCCCGCTCGTAAGCCCGGCCCGCAGGCATCCCGGAAACCACCAGCTCGCACAGCCGCCGCATCCTGTCGGTTATTGGTCGTTCCGCTTTCATGATTTACCCAGCAGATCCCGCATCTGTAAAACCTTGATGCCAGCTTCATCCATGCAGGCCATGAATTCAAGCGGCGTCATTCCTCCGCCTCCTCACCCTTGGATTTCCGCCCGCTCGCCCCGCCGCTTTCTTTCTCGCCCGCTTTCGCATCGATCCAGAATTCCGCCGCGTCTCGCTGCCAGCCCTTCGGCTCTTTCGTGCCGTCCCGCCAAGCAAAGACCGTGCTCGGCTTAATATCCAGCTTCGTGAGCATCACCGGCCTCCACTGCCGGACAAATTCCTTCCAAGTCATACGGGCGATTCTGCCCAAATCAGGCACCCGCGGCAATTCTTTTTCTCTACTTGGTGGATATTATCTTGCCAACTATCCACTCAGTGGATAGTTTCAAGCCGCTATGAAAACAAGTAACCCCCAGCCCAAGGCAGCCCAGAGCCTGCCACCCGCTCCAATCGAAAACCCGTCCGTTGCGCGCCGCCTCCGCAAGTTGAATTCAATCGAGAAGCCAGCGAGATCGGGCAAGATCCGGCTTCGGGACACACTCCGCCTAGAGCTAACGACCTTGGTGAATCCCGCCACCCGGTTGACTTTTGATATTCCCTCATGGGTCGCCTGCCGATCGAACAACCTTCACAGCCCCAATCTTGTTTGGGACTGGCTGAGAAACGGCAGGTGGTTGAACGATCCCGACCATGGACAATTCACTCAGGAGCGTTTCCTCGCTGCATGGGCAAAGGTAATGGCCTCCAAGGATGCCTGGAAGGACCGCGACAATATGATCACGGAGAAAATTTCGATTTCCTTCCGGCAATGGGAAATGGACTCGCTTTCCGCCGTCTCGGAGTTTCTCGGGGTCTCCGGCGAAGTGATCCTCGTAGGGGTGCTCGCAAGTGAATCGCTTGCCCTTGGTGCGAACGCCGGCCCGGTCTGGGATGACATGACCGTGCTAGCCGCCTGCCAGCCGAAAGGAGGTCCGGCATGAATCCCAAGCCCAAACGCCAGAAGGCCCCGGAGCTTCCCGCCATTCCCCTCTCCGTCAGGTACGTCCTCAAAAGCTCGCCCAATGGCTGCCACCACGCTGACGTGATTGTGAAATTTTCGGTTCCCTCGCGCGTTGCCGCCCACCTTGATGAGCAGGGTGGGGTTAGTATTATTTGTTGCGCGGGAATCGGGCAGATGAAACTGATGGCCCAGCGCGTGCGGAGGTGGAATCATCCCTTCAAGACATCGCCGCCACATCGCCAGAATTTGGAAGCCGCCGCCGCCGAGGGATGCGACACACGCATTCGGGTTGTCCTCTCGCCGGACGAGTGGCATCTGGTTGGGCACCTCTGCGGGCGGTTGCGGATCACGCCGGGGCAGTGGTTCGTCGGGTGCGCGACTTACAACGCCAACCTCGCCGAATCGATCATGGAGAAATCGCTGACAATGTCAGTGCCATGAACGCCAAGCTTGCCGCGATCCTGGAACGCCGAATCCTCGGCCTGAATCGCGACTTCGCCATTGCCAAACGGGACGGCCGCCCAGCCGCCCCGTTTGAGCGCCGCGCCCGCTCCCTGACAGACGCATGGCGGAAATTCAGAATCTAACTACCAACCATCCACCCCATGAAAACCGCCGGCGAGATCTTAAACGACCTAGAGAACGCAACCGCTGCGGCCTTCGCCTTGGCCCGCGCCATGATGGTGAATGCCGAGGCCAGGCACGCGGACGATGACGAGTGGACGCGGATCCCCGCGTCGAAAGCGAGGTGCCCGGTTACCCGCTGGAGCCGATCCACGGTGCTACGTCACATCGACGCGGGGAACATCCGCGGGAAACGGGTGCGCGGTGCCCGGTTCTATTCCCTCAGCGACATTTGGAAGTTTCTTCGCAAGGCCACCGACGAAGCAGGGGGGGGCCGATTCTCCTTGAATCCAGCGGCCTAGCGGGTGTTGATTGCATCGGAAATCCGCCCATGTACTCCCACGCGATCCATCTCCGTTCGGATAGTCCCGCCTTGCTGGTGGAATTCAACCTGCCACCCGGCACCCATGCCCGGATTGGCGTTTCACCGACTGCGGAAATCTCTCTTCCACTCGCCGGCCTCGCCGATTTCGCCGGTGTGATCGGCCGCACGCCCGAGGGGCGGATCTATCATGCGGACCCGGACGGCGAGAACCTCCGCCACATAGAGCTTCCCGCCGCCCTTTCACTTCCGCCCTATCAGTTCGTCGTCTTCCGCCCCGCTCACCAGTCGGAAACCTCACCCGCCAAGACCGCTCTTCTCCAGCCGCCCAAGAAGCAGCTTCCGCAGCAAACCGTTTTGGCCCTCACCGCGGCCGTCCTTGCCCTGGCCGTCACCGGCGCCCTGATCGCCACCCACCAAGGCACCAAGCCGCCCGCCGCGGATGCCGGTGCAGTGTCCGCGGCAGCATCACCAGCGCCCGCAGTGGCGAGTGATCCAGTTCCCTCCGCGCAGAAGGCGGAAGCGATTCCCGTGCTTGCGAAAGCCGCCACTGAGCCCGCGCCACCGCTGACAGACCTAGGCGCGGCCCACGCGAAAGAGTCGCCCCCACCGCCGGCCAAGTTCGACTTGGAAGCCCTCGCCCAGCGAGTCGCCCCCGCGGTGTTCCGCCTTGAGGTGAAGGACGCTGCAGGGAATATCACCGGCACCGGCACCGCCTTTGCCATCTCCGCCGATGGCCTCGCCGTCACCAACTTCCACGTCGTGGACGGCGGCAAATCCTTCACCGCTCGCACCACCCAAGGCGCGGAATTCGCCATTTCCGGCGTCGTTGCCACTGATCCCACCGCGGACCTCGCCTTGATCCGACTTAGCGCCAGTAACCTCCCTTTCCTCGAATTGGGCGCAAGCGATTCCCTCAACATTGGCGCACCCGTCGCCGTGTTCGGCGCACCCCGTGGGCTTTCCGGTACACTATCCAACGGCATCCTTTCCGCCAAGCGTACCGGCGAGGATACTACCGAAAAGGATCCCACCAACGGCGGGCATTTGCTTCAGATCACCGCTCCCATTTCCAGCGGTTCAAGCGGGTCGCCGGTGCTCGACAGCGCGGGGAAGGTTGTGGGAGTCGCTGTCTCAGGCATGGTAGGCCCGACGTCACAGAATCTCAATTTTGCGATTCCTGTAGAAGCCGTGACCACTCTTCAAAAGAATGCCGCGGCGGGCCTCGCCGAAACCGCCCGCCACCTCATCCCTGAAGAGATTACCGCACAGCCCAAGACGAAGAGCGCACCCGATGATGCATTCTTCGCCGATCCGGACTATGGAAAACTGAGGCTCCACTTTTTGTCCACCGACTGGATTCAATGTTTGAAGGTGGCTCGACCGTTGGCGGCCCGTTATCCTGATTCCTCGAAAGCTCAGGCATGGCTGGGATTTTCCCTCGGAGGGATTGGCCTTCACAGCCAAGCTGAATCGGCCCTTCAAAACAGCCTCTCCATCGATCCTGAAAATGGATCTGTTTGGGGGCAGCTTGGCAGCATGCAAGCTGCTCAGAAAATCAAGGAGAAAGCCCGCCAAAGCTGGAAACGGGGAGCGGGCCTCGCCCCTGAGTCCGCATGGATTTGGGCAGCACTTTCAATTTCTTATCTCACCTCAAACGACTACCTCGATGCTGTTTCGCCGATGCAAAATCTGCGAAAGCTGGATCGCCCTGAATTCGATAGATTAATAGGCATTGCCCGTGCCCTTCGAGTTCACCCGCCCGAGTTGCAAGCCATGCTCTATCACTTCGACAACTTGGAAGAACCGGAGATTGCGGCCGTAGCTCCCACGAAACCGGAGGAACTCGCTGCGGCTCTCGTCGCCGCGTTCCTCCGCCACGGAGTAGCCCCCGACGTGCAAGCCGAACTCGCCGACTACGCGGCCACCGTGAACCCGTATTTCGACCAAGGCGCACAGCAACACCCCGCGATCCTGAAGGACATCACAACTTACCGCGCCAGTTGGCCCCGGCGTACCCTCAACCTGATCGCCGTCGAGTCCGCCCGCCGCGATGACCTCAACACCCTCGAAGCCACCTATCGCCTGCGCTACTCCGCCACCAACGGCAGGAAGACGCGGTCCGGCACCTTGATCCAAGGCATTCGCTACACTCTAACGGGCAAGCGCTGGCTGGTTTCCGGGATTCAGACCATCGAGCGAGTGACCGAGTAACCGGCCCGCCCCCACATTTTAGTGGTGAAAAAGAGTAGGGGACACTTTAGGGGACGAAGTTCTAACGGGACATCATGGAGGATAGGCCGAACTCTCATGGCTCTAGGCGAATTCCGAGTGGTGGAGCGTAGCGGATTCGAACCGCTGACCCCTTGCATGCCATGCAAGTGCTCTACCAACTGAGCTAACGCCCCTTTCGGGTGGGGCGGAGGTTTAT
>JAYTLO010000168.1:0-10435 GCA_043729385.1 Akkermansiaceae bacterium | reverse complement strand
TCGAGATTCCGAGCAAATCCGGCGAGGCCCGAGGCGCAGAATTTACAGCCATAAGCACAGCCCACCTGCGAGGAAACACACAGCGTGCGGCGGTCGGATATCTCGCCGTAGAGCGCCGGGTTCGCCGGGATGAGCACGCTCTCCACATAGCGGCCATCGTGCAGCCGGAAGAGAAACTTGCGGGTGGTGTCCGCCGAGCCTTGGGTGGTGGAATGCTCGAGCGAGGTGAGGCGGAAGGAGTCTGTGAGTTTGGCGCGGAGAGCGGCGGGGAGATTGGTCATCGCGTCGTAGGACGTGACCTTTTTTTTCCAAACCCACTCAAGGATCTGCGCGGCGCGGAATGAAGGCTCGCCCGTCTCTTTGAGCCAAATAGCGAGGGATTCTGGAGATTGGCCGGTGAGAGCGGGGAGCATGGGAATGAGGATTATTTCTAAAGCAAGGAGCTGAAAGTGCCCCCCACGAGCTAACTCCGATGCATTGGTCCTGCCAAGCTTTAGGAAGGGTCTTCCAGCCCAAGGAGCGGCGGAGCATGTCCGCCGATGCCCCTGAATTGCCAACGGGGAGAGGAAACCGCTTGTTTCATGGGCATCTCATGGACTGGGCGATCATGCATCGCCCCTCCTTGTACTGACCGAGGAGCGGCGGAACATGTCCGCCGATGCCCATGAATTGCCAATGGGGAGAGGAAACCGCTTTTCATTGTCACCTCATGGGTTGGGCGATCATGCATCGCCCTTCCTTGTGCTGACCAAGGAGCGGCGGAGCATGTCCGCCGATGCCCATGAATTGCCAATGAGGAGAGGAAACCGCTTTTCATTGGCACCTCATGGGCTGGGCGATCATGCAACGCCCCTCCTTGCGCTGTCCAAGGAGCGGCGGAACATGTCCGCCGATGCCCATGAATTGCCAATGGGGAGAGGAAACCGCTTGTTTCACTGTCATCTCATGGGCTGGGCGATCACAGCGCTACGGCGATTAACTGCGGTCGAGCAATTCCTTGGCCGACCTCATCAGCCATCGCAGGCGCATTCTCGACAAGCAAGGCCCATGCGAACCGGACCGAGGTCCGAACGACCACCCGCATCGAGTCGGGATAAACGCGGACTTCCGTGTTGTTCTCGTTACCCAGATGAGCTTCGGCCGAGACTAACAAGAAAAGCAGGACGACAAGGTGGCGCATGAGACTCCCCAATCATGGGCTGCTCCTGCGCGAGCTGTCCATTACCGCCTCCTTATATTCTGTCGGTGGCTCATTGGGGGCGAAGCTTGCGACGCAGGCCGCAAAGTCCTAACAGCGATCCACCGAGTAGCGCGAGGGTCGTGCCGGCATCGGGCACTGCCGCAGTTGACGATGACCAACTGAATTTGCCCTCAGCCTCGTCTCCTTGGGTCGTGAAATACCATGTCCCAGCCGTAGCGCTGTAGTTCGTGCTCGTAAGTGTCCCGGTGCCCTTGATGGCAAGGAAAGATCCGCTTTGCCTCACAACGGTCGCGGTGAGTAGATTGAAAGCGAAGTTGTCCGGGCCGGCGATCGACCATAGCGGGGTTTTGGGAGTTGAAGGATTGAAAACCCACGGTTGTGCGAACGTAACCGCTGAGCCGTCTGGGACACCGTCGAATGAGCCGGTGCCCTCTTCCACTTCCGCAAACAGCCAAGATTTGATTCCAGTGACCGCGAGGAGATTGGTCGTATCATTTCCTAACGAGTCTTGGAGGACGACACCTCCGCCAGGACCCGATGAAAAGTTGATTGAGCCATTAATCAATCCGCCGTGCGCCGCTGATGTGAAAGCAATCAGCGCAACAAGTGCCATTCGTGGGGGGGAAGCGAGTTTCATATTTTTAGTTTCTATATTAAATCAGAGTGATGGCCTGCGTCGGAGAAAACAAAGTGTTAGCATCGCCCCGCCGAGGAGCATCGCAGCCCCGCTCTCGGGCACCGCCTTAGTCGTGGACGACCAACTGAACTTACTCTCGGTGGCTGGCCCTTGGGTCGTGAAAAACCACTTTCCCGGGGTGTCTTCAAAGTTGTCCCCGGTTAGAGTACCAGTTCCCTCGATTAGCAAGAAATCGTTGTCCTGAAGCTCGATGGTGGAGGAGGCAAGGTTGAACGTAAAATTCCCAAATCCAACGATGGTCCAGAGCGGAGTCATCGGAGTCGAAGGAGTAAAGGTCCAAGGTGCCGAGAAGGTGACGGATTGGCCGCTAGGCACGCTGATGAACGAGCCGGACCTGGTGTTTACCTTGGGAAATAGCCAGGACTGGACACCCACCGCCAAGAGTGGATTGGTGGTGATATTCCCATTTAAATCCTCAAGAATGATTCCTCCGTTACCGCTGGATGAAAAGTTAATCGTTCCAATAATGGTCGCAGAGTGGGCGGTGGAACCAAGCGCGACGACCGCAAATGCTGACAGGATTTTAAATGTTAGTTTCATTTGCTTTGTCGTATAGCTGTTCTCCGCGAAGACTTCCCAATGGCCTCAATCAGCTGGCGGACGCTAGAATCCGCTAACTACCGTGCCAAGGTATTTTCACCTACCTACGTGTTAGAGTTAGGTCTCGGCGAAAGCCACTTTTCCATGTGAATCGCCCCTTCGCGATCATCGCAGGACACACACGTCTCGCGGACTTTTTGTAGTGAGTGGAATACGACTATATAGACGATTCTTTAAATATCCGGTAACCCGAAGCAACTAAGGTTTTATTGATTCCCGGCGACGCATCAAATGGCATTGGTTAAAATGCTTAAGCAAGTGACATGTCTTAAGCATTATGTCGAACGACCAAAATCACAGCAATTGTGAATGCCAGGAAGGGGCGCCTGCGCGCGGCCAACTCAAAGCTGAAAACTGTCGTCAGCAGGTGTTGCGCCGATGGAAACCTGCACCTCGCCATTCGCAGATAGATGGATGAGGCAGTGATAGACATCCTCGGGATCGGCATCCAGTTCGGTGGCAATATCACCCGCAGTCTTTGCATACGCGGTGAGATGACCGCGGACTTTGTTGAGCGTTTCTAAAAAAGCTCCAGCAGCTTTTTTGCCAGCCTCCACGCCGGGCTGGTGGTAAGCGTTGATGTTGACGAGCGAGGCGTAGAAACTAACGGTTCTCTCGAATAGAGCGATAAGCAGACCCAACTGGAAGGGCGTGACCTCGGGGACGGAGATCGTCAGCGACTTGCGGCCGGACTCGTACAGCGCCTTGCGGGTGCCGCGGAAAAAGCCCTGCAAGTAGTCGGCGGTGGTGGTACCAGGATCGACCTCAATGCTGTGGCCGTGGCGGCCCTTTCTCACTTCGATGAAGGTGGCGAAGAAGTTGTTCACGCCGTCGCGAAGCTGTTGGACGTAGGCGTGTTGATCCGTGGAACCCTTATTGCCATAGACGGCGATGCCTTGGTTGACGGACTTACCATCAAGGTCTTGGGCCTTGCCTAGTGACTCCATGACGAGCTGTTGGAGATATTTCGAAAACAGAACGAGCGAGTCCTTGTAGGGCAGGACGACCATGTCCTTTTCACCCTTGCCGTTCGTCGCGCTGTGCCAGGCGATGGCGAGCTGCATGGCGGCGTTTTTCGAAACATCCTGCTTGCGGGTTTCCACGTCCATCGCGGCGGCTCCGGCGAGCAAGCCGTCGATGTCGAGACCTTGCAGCGCGGCGGGGACTAGGCCGACGGTGGAGAGGACAGACGTGCGTCCGCCGATCCAGTCTTCCATGGGAAAACGGGCGATGAAGTGGTGCGCGACGGCGTATTGATCGAGCTTGGAGCCGACGCCAGTGACGGCGGCTGCGTGGCGACCGAAGTCGAGACCAGCAGCTTCCCAGGCAGCCTTGGCTTCTAACATTCCATTGCGGGTTTCGGCAGTGCCGCCGGACTTGGAGATGACGAGGACGAGAGTTTTATCGAGTCCAGACTGGGCAAGTCTGGCGATCACCGTGTCCATTCCGGCGGGGTCGGTATTGTCGAAAAAGTGGAGTGCCAACCGCGCGTTCTGGCCGATGGCTTCGGAAACAAGCTGCGGGCCGAGCGCGGAGCCGCCGATGCCGATCAGCAGAACCTGTTTGAAATGCCCACCCGTCGGCGGGGCGATGGTGTCGGTGTGAATTTTTTCCGCGAACTGCTTGAGTGCTTTGATCGGCTCGGTGACGGCGCGTTTCAGTTCTTCCGTTGGGGCGAGGTCAGCGTTGCGGAGCCAATAGTGGCCAACCATGCGACCTTCATCGGGGTTCGCGATGGCACCAGACTCGACGGCTGCCATGTCGGCGAAGGCTTTGCTGATTTTCGGCTGGAGCGCGCTCACATAACTTGGCTCGATGTCCATTAGCGAGAGGTCGAGGGAGAATCCGTGTTGAGGGTAACGGACGAGAGATTGATTGTAGGATTGCCAGGACATGGGGGTTGGTGGGGAAAAACTGAAATTCTGAAAACTGAAATGCTGAAAGAGAGACCCGAGAGAGTCAGGATTGAGCCGCCGGGACGCTTGAGATTCTCAAGACGGTTGTCGATGCTTTAGGCGTGCTTCGGCCTTGCCGCATGGCAACTTTCTATTTCAAAGCAGCCGCCGTCCTTCACCCAGCCGCTTGCCGGATACGACAAAAGCAAAACTCGCTCGCCCGGAGCTGGTAGTCCCGTGAATGCGGAATCGAAGGCTCCGGGCACAGCTTTTTGCTGAAACGACAGGGAAACTCACCACTCACGAAACCAAACTTGCAATTTGGAAGTCAGCATTCCAAATTGAACACATGAGATGGAACCGCTTGGCAGAGCAACGGTTGGTTGAATTGTCGAAAGAATTTCCTGCGGTGGTCGTGGTGGGGGCGCGTCAGGTGGGGAAGACCACCCTGGCGCGGGCGGCGTTTTCCGAAGCCGCGTATAAGGATTTGGAATCGCCACTGGTGCGGCAGCGCTTTGCGGAGGATCCGGCGCATGAGTTGGGACAGTTGGGAGCGATGACGATTTTGGATGAAGCGCAGGCGGTGCCTGAACTTTTCCCGGCGCTGCGCGGAGTGATCGATGCGCGTCGCGTCGATGGACAATGTCACTTTTGCATCTTGGGTTCCGCCCAGCCTGCGTTGATCCAAGCGGTCTCCGAATCGCTGGCCGGGAGAATCGGCTTGTTGGAGCTGGATCCGCTGATGGCGGCGGAAACCGGTTTGCCGTTGGCGACGCACTGGCTGGCAGGTGGATTTCCAGAAGCTTTGCGCGGGAATTTTAGAAATTGGTGGGAGCCGTATCTTTCCACGGTCTTGCAGCGAGATCTTGCCGCTTACGGATTCCGGCCGGATGCGGTTTTTCTGCGCCGCTTGCTGACGATGCTTGCAACGCAACAAGGCGGACTGCTGAACATGTCCGCACTGGGAAGCTCGCTCGGCGTGAGCCATCACACCGTGGAGCATGGACTGAATTTGTTGGAAGGAGTGTTCCTGATCCGCCGCTTGCCGCCCTTTTTTCGCAACATCCGCAAGCGCTTGATCAAGACACCCAGGGTTTACATTCGCGATACGGGTCTGCTGCATCACTTGCTGCATGTCTCGACTGCCGAGGATCTGGACAATCACCCAGGTCGTGGTGCGAGTTGGGAGGGTTTTGTGATCGAAGATATTGTGCGGCGGGAATTGCTGACACATCCATTTACCCAAATTTCTTTCTGGCGCACCGCGACGGGGCAAGAGGTGGATTTGGTGTTGGACCGAGGCACCCGGCGGATCGCCATCGAGATCAAGGCGAACAGCGCGGGAAATCCGCACGATGCTAGGAAGCTGGAAGCCATGCTGGATGACATCGGAGCCTCGGAAGGCTGGCTGATAGGGATGGGTGAGGAGTCCATTCAACTGAACTCCAGAGTCAAATCGGTATCTTTGAATCAAGTGCCCGATTGGTTGCCATGAACGGCAGCGCGCTTCACGTTGAATGAATCAAATCGTCGGGATTAACACTTATACCGAAGGCTACGGAGGCCGCTTCGGAGACACGGGTGGTGGCGTTTTGGTGGAGCCTTACATGGATTGGATCTCTCAAACCACCGGCATCCCCGAGCCTTCCTGTATCGTTACGCCAATGCTCTCCACGCTGCTGATGCGGCGGCGGAAAAGATCAGTAAGTGATGATCGAATGGACTGTGTGGGGAGTCAGCTTGGCACGGCCTGCTAGAAAACTAAGCTCGATGAGCACCGAGATGGCGACGATGTCGGCCCCAAGTTCGTCGAGGAGTTTCACGGCAGCGGCGGCGGTGCCACCAGTGGCTAACAGGTCATCGACTAACAAGACCGATTCGCCGGGCGCGATGGCGTCTTCGTGGAGTTCGACGATGGACTCGCCATACTCAAGTGAGTAGGCCGTCTGGCGGGTTTTCCAAGGCAGTTTGCCCTTTTTCCTTACGGGGACGAAGCCCGCGCCGAGGCGGTCAGCCACGGCGGCGGCGAAGATGAAACCACGGGCGTCGATGCCGACGACTTTGTCGATTTTCGCACCGCCAGCGGTTGCGCAGAGTAGGGAAATGGACTCGCGGAAGAGTTTACCATCGGCGAGGATTGGAGTGATGTCCTTGAAGATGATGCCGGGTTGCGGGAAATCGACGACATCTCGGATGGCGGCACGGAGGGAGGCGGCGTTCATTTCAAACGGATTCTATTGAGAGGCGGCGGGGATGGGAAATGATAAATACCTCCAGGTGCGGGTTTCATGCTCGGTGTTTGATTGCTTATGCGTTGTCGATTCTAGCAGGAGCGTTAGGATGTCGGGGTGATTGGCCTCCTCGAACGCATCAAAGAAATCTCGCCACATGCGGAGCCGATTCTGGTGATCTCGCTGACGGCCATTCTCGGACTCTTGCTCGGCAGCATCCGGATTCGCGGGATGAAGCTGGGCGTCGCCGGGATGCTTTTCAGCGGACTGTTGCTCGGCCATTTCGGCTTGAGCCTCGATCCGCAGCTGATGGTGTTTCTGAAGGAATTCGGCCTAGTTCTGTTCGTTTTCACCGTCGGCTTGCAACTCGGACCCGGCTTTTTCAACTCGCTGAAAAGCGACGGACTCAAGCTCAACTCACTCGCGGTGATGGTGGTTCTAGCAGGAGCGGTGATCGCCTTCGGAGTCGGCCATTTGATGAAATGGGACCTAGGCGTGACAGCCGGCATCCTTGCGGGAGGAACCACGAACACGCCTTCGCTGGGCGCGGCCCAACAGGCGATGCCGACCGTCGCCGCCGGCTCCCATCAAGCGAATCTTGCGGCGATGGCCTATGCAGTCGCCTATCCGTTCGGCGTGTTGGGAATCATCCTCTCAATGGTGATCCTACGCGCCATTTTCCGAGTCGATCCGAAGAACGAGCTGACTCTTCTCCAACAGAAAATGGCGGAGGGCGTGAGCGAGGTGCGTCGCGAGACCTTCGTCGTTGAAAATGCCAGTCTTGTCGGCGAGCCGATCAAAAACATCCCGGGTCTCGGTGATGAAGGGGTGGTCGTGTCGCGAATCCGCCGGAAATCAGAGAAGGAAACGCAGGGCGCGACCCGCGATACGGTGATGGAGCTGGGCGACGTGGTTCTCGTCGTCGGCTCACCGGAGCAACTGCACCGCGTCGCACTGGGAGTCGGCCGCCGGGTCGATGAGGATTTGCGGAAAGCCCCCGGTCCGCTGCTCTCGAAACGGGTGATCGTCACGCACAAGGATGTGGTGGGGAAAACCATCGCCGACACGCAGATCCGCCAGCGCTTCGGGGTGACAGTCACCCGCGTCAGCCGCCAGGACATGATCCTGACCGCCATGCCTAACATGCGCCTGCAATTCGGCGACATGCTCAACTTGGTGGGCGAGGAGGCGGCGATCGAGCAAGCGGCGAAGGCATTGGGAAATTCCGTCCGCCAGCTGAATGAAACCAGCTTCGCCTCGATCTTCGTCGGCATCGCGTTGGGAATTCTGCTAGGTCTCTATCCGTGGACCATTCCCGGCGTGCCCGTTCCGCTGCGTCTCGGTCTGGCAGGCGGGCCGTTGATCGTCGCGATCCTGATGGGCCGAGTCGGGAAAATAGGCCCGTTGGTGATCCACATGCCGATCAACGCGAACACCGCGTTTCGGGAGCTCGGCATCATCTTTTTCCTCGCCTGTGTCGGCCTCGGGGCTGGGGCGAAGTTCGTGGAAACCGCCTTCTCGGCCACCGGCTTGCAATGGATGGCGTTAGGAGCCGCAGTGACCACGTTGCCATTGCTGATCGTCGGAATCATCGGGCGGAAATGGTTGAAAATAAATTACCTGACCCTCGTCGGTGTCCTCGCAGGCAGCATGACCGATCCACCGGCGCTGGCATTTGCCAACAAGCTCGCGAAGTCTGATCACCCGGCGCTGGCCTATGCCAACGTCTATCCGCTGACGATGTTGCTGCGGATCCTAGTGGCGCAGATGGCGGTGCTGTGGCTCAGCTAACAAGCGATTTCACTTCGACTGCTCCAGCATCCGCAGCAGCGGCAGCTCGGCGCGTTTGCGCAGCGACTCTTCCATCTCCACGCGGGGCTGGAGGGTCTCCAAGCAATCGCGCAGTTTCTGAAGCGTGTTCATTTTCATATACCGGCAGTCCGCGCAAGCGCAGCGGTCAGTGGGACCAGCGATGAGATTCTTGTCCGGGCACTCCTTGCGGAGCCGGTGAAGCATGCCGCTCTCGGTGACGACGATGATATCTCTAACTGGCGCATTCTTGCAGTAAGCAATCATCTTCTCCGTCGAGCAAACTTCGTCGGCCAGCAATCGAACGGCCTGGGTGCATTCCGGGTGGGCGACAACGAGAGCGTCCGGGTATTCGGTTTTGATCCGGTTGATCGAATCGCGAGTGAACTCGACATGGACGTAGCAATTGCCCTTCCACAAATCCATCTTGCGGCCGGTCTGTTCGATGACCCACGCGCCGAGGTTCTCGTCCGGGACGAAAAGGATCGGCCGATCCGCGGGGGCGAGGTTGACGATTTTCACCGCGTTACCGGAAGTGCAGATCACATCGGACAGTGCTTTCACGCCACCGGAGCAGTTGATGTAGGCGATGACGTAGTAGTTCTTCTCCGCATTCGCCGCGAGAAATGCCTCTAACTGCAGGGCCGGGCAGGATTGTTCGAGCGAGCAACCGGCGTCGGCATCCGGCAGCACCACGATTTTTCCGGGGTTCACGATCTTCGCCGTTTCCGCCATGAAATGGACGCCGCAGAAGACGATGACGTCGGCATCGGTGGCCTTGGCGTGATAGGCGAGACCTAACGAATCACCCACGTAGTCGGCGACGTCTTGGATGTCTCCGGTCTGATAGTTGTGAGCCAGGATGACGGCGTTCCGGGCTTTTTTGAGGGCGAGGATTTCCTCCTTAAGATCGAGGGCGGCGAGCATGGTCGGAAGGGTTGGGGAAAATTGGAGAGAAGAGTTTTTCAACCGCAATGGGAGCGTAGCGGACATGGACGAACTGACTGATCAAAATACTTCGTCAAATGAATGTTGATGAACGCAGATGGAAGAAGGGATAAGAGGTCGAAGATTTCTTAGGCTTGCGGAGAGGAAGCGGTGACCATTTCAATGGTGCCGGTGTGTTTGGCACCGGGTTTAACAATGAGCGAGGTGGTGCGGACGAGTCCTTGGAGGTGGGAGCGCTTCTCGAGCGTGATCGCACCGGAGCAGGAAATTTGGCCGCGGACGTGGCCGTCGATGAAGGCAGTGGCGGCGGTGACGGGGTTCAGGAATTCCACTCGAGCGCCTTTTTCCACCCGCAGGTTGCGGCAGATCACGGTGCCGGTGATTTTCCCGTGGCTGCGGATGACGAGATCGCCGGTGCACTCGACCGAGCCGCCCAGCTCGCCTAACACGGTGAGATTGTGGCAGCGGAGGGTGACCCCGCAGACGACCCCAGATTTCTGGATCACCACGTCGCCACACGTCTCGATGCGGCGGTTCCAGTGCTCGTTGATTTCATAATCTAGCAGGCTAATGTAGCCGCTGCATTTCGGGCACTGGCTGGACTGGGCCTCGCCGATGGTGGAGTAGGTGTAGCCACAAGCGAAGCAGGTGATGTCCCGTGGCGGCTTGATCGGGTTGAACAAGCGCATCAAAAACGACTGCGGTGGCGGCACCACTGGACCCCGCCGGAGCATCGGCGAGAGTTTGGGCGCTTCGGGCAGTGGCTCGGGTTCCGGGTCGGAATCCTTGCGCGGGACTGCCAGCCGGGTGACGGGGTGAACTCTAACCACCCCCTTGCCGGCACGGACTTGGAAGTTCGCGCGGCAAGCCCGGCATTGCGTGGAAACCACGAGCGCGGGCTCGGACTGGACTTGCCCGCACTCCGGGCAGGTCACCTCGATGCGATGGCGCTGGGGCTCATCGGCCATGGCGGGAAATTGCGGTTACCGGACGACTGGCCCGGCACCGTTTAGGGCGCGGTTCCAGCAAGGGTGGCTTGTTTAGGAGCTTCAGG
>JAYTLO010000167.1:0-2185 GCA_043729385.1 Akkermansiaceae bacterium | reverse complement strand
GAATCGGCTCATCATCCGCGTGGGCGGACACGTTCCGCCCCTCCTCGGGGCCAACCTCAGACCACTTCATGTCTAGGATAACTTTTTTGTCCCGCACCCAACCAGATCTCTCCTGCCTTCGGCTCAGTAAGCACCTAAGACCTCCGTCCAAGCGATTGCTTGCTCGTCCGGTGAAAGCAAGCCGGCTGGGTGGGTAGTGACTTCGAAAGGAAGTCCTTTGCGAAGCTCCTCACCCCAGCCACTCCACTGCCGAGTTCGCGGCTCGCGTGGCGGTGGCGAAACAGCCTTGCATCAGGTAGCCGCCGGTCGGCGCTTCCCAGTCGATCATTTCCCCGGCGAGGAAAATTCCGGGAAGTTTCTTCAACATCAGCGCCGTGTCTAACTCTTCCCAACAGACACCGCCGGCGGAGGAAATCGCTTCGTCGAGCGGGCGCGGGCGGGTGAGCGGGATGACGCAATGTTTCACCTCGCGGGCGAGGGAATTTGCATCTAACCACGGCTGTCGGGCGAGGATCGCGTGGGCCGGTGCGGCGAGTTTCCAGCGGATGCGGGCTTCAGTTAGGAAATCGCGGCGGACGGATTCCATCTTGGCGACGAGTTGCGCGTGGCTGAAGGTGGGTTTGAAGTCGATGGTGATCGCGGCCTTGGGCATCGCGCGAAGGACGGCTCCAAGTTGATAAATCGCACCGCCTTCGAGGCCATAGCGAGTGACCATTAGCTCGCCCACTGCTAACTGATCGCCCGCGCGGACGTGGAGGTTTTTCAACGGCATCCCCTCGGCGGCGGCAAGGACTTCGGGCGGCCACGCGTGCTCCCAGCCGCAGTTGGCCGGGGCCAGCGGGTGATGGGCGATGCCGAGGTTTTCGAAAATGGCAGTCCAGCCGCCGTCCGAACCGGTCTTCGCCCAAGAGCCGCCACCGAGTGCGAGGATCACAGCATCGGCGGTGGCGGTGGAGCCGTTTGAGAAACCAAGCTTATATGGTGCGCCGGGAGTGAGCGATGTCAGGCGGTGGTTCATTTCTAACCGCACGCCGAGGTCGCGCAGCCGCTCGATCCAGCGGCGGAGGAGCGGCGCGGCTTTGAGCGCTCTCGGATAAACGCGACCGCTGGTGGCTTGGAATGTCTCCACGCCCAAGCCCGCAGCCCACTGCCGGAGCGCGGTAGGAGCGAACTCCGCGATCAGACTTTGCCAGATTTCCGCAGGCTGGCAGGGGCCGGCGTAGCGGGTGACGAACCGCTCTAACGACTCGCCGTGGGTGAGATTGAGTCCGCCTTTACCGGCGACTAGAAATTTCCGCCCGACTGATGGCTTGCCATCGTAAAGCGTAACTTGCAGCCCGGCGCTGGCCGCCACTTCCGCCGCCCGGAGACCCGCCGGGCCGCCGCCGATGACGGCAAGTTGAGAGTGAATGGGCACGAGCGCGAGATGATAGGACTCAACGCCAGCCCTTCATAGTTAGGTTTTCCCGCCGCTCAGGCGGGGGATTTGCCGTGCTTCAAGCGATGGAGCACCACCGGCACGATGAAGATCAGCAGGGTCAGAGCGGAGGTTCCCATGTCGAAGTAGTGGCTCGCGAGAAAGCTGTGGATGGCGTCTCCCACGGAGGACAGCATTGGCGATTTCGAGGCAAGATAGCCGTGGAAGTCGTGGCTCTTCTCGAGGAAATGTCGGGGCACGCTGAGGACGAGTTTCAAGCCAAGCACCGCGATGACGACGAAGGCGCAGGTCTCTAGGAAATGGTAGCGCTGCATGAGTTTCACAAAGCCCTGAGCTGCGAAGCGCATGGCCAGGATGCCGAGGAAAACACCGGTGCAGACGAGAACTAGCTTCGAGGGCATCGGGTAGTTTTTCACGTAGGCAATGGCGGCGACGACGTTGTCGATGGAGAACGCGAGGTCCATGATTTCCACGGAGACGACGGTGGCCCAGAACGGCCCTAACAAGCCAATCGTGCACCGGTAGAGGAAATTTCCTTCTGTTTGCACGGCTTCGGCTCCCTCTTCGACGACGGATTCGTGGCGCGAGAAATGGCTCCACGCCAGCCACAGCAGGTAGAGTCCGCCCAGCGGCTCCAGCCACCAGATGGTGATCAACCACGCGGCAAGCGCGAGGCACAAGCCACGGAACGCGTAGGCACCGATGATGCCGTATTTCAGCGCCTTGCTGCGCTGGTGCTCGGGGAGG
>JAYTLO010000166.1:0-9643 GCA_043729385.1 Akkermansiaceae bacterium | reverse complement strand
CGAGGTGGACCGCTACAAGGACAAGAAGCGCGACGAAGGCGATGGCGACGAGGAAGACGTCAAGGCCGACCAGAAGCTCGACATCCTCGACGACCCGGTGCGGATGTATCTCAAGCAAATGGGCCAAGTGCCCTTGCTAACCCGCGAGCAAGAAGTGGAAATTTCCAAGCGCATCGAGGACGCCGAAATCGAGGTCGCCAAACACCTTCATCTGTTCGGTTTTGTTACCGACTCTTACCTGGAATTGGCCGAGAAACTCAACAAAGGCAAAGAGCGCTTTGACCGCGTGATCCTCGATAAGAAGATCGAATCTCGCGAGCGCTACATGAAAGGTCTGCCGAAACTTTGCGATCAACTTAAAGTGCTGCACCACGAGAACGACGACTTGTTCCGCCAGCTCTCCGCCAAGAATCCGCGCGGCAAGAAGAAGCTCGAGGAAGATTTCAATAAGAACATCCAAACGCTCAACCGCGTATTCACTCGCTTTTACTATAAACAGAAAGTTGTCGAAGACTTCTGCGAGCAAGTGGATGACTACATGCAGAGGTTCTGGAAGTATAGCCGCAAGCTCGCGACCGATCCTGATGACAAGGAATTTGTCACCAAACTGCGCGAAGTCCAACAGCGCACTTGGCACACTTTGGAAACTTTCGAGGAAGCGAACAAGCAACTCCGCCACTGGCTCAAGGAAGCACTCAAGGCGAAGACCGAGATGGTCGAGGCTAACCTTCGACTGGTGATTTCCATCGCCAAGAAATATACAAACCGCGGACTATCATTCCTCGACTTGATTCAAGAAGGCAACATGGGCCTGATGAAAGCGGTGGAGAAATTCGAATACCGCCGTGGTTATAAATTCTCCACGTATGCCACTTGGTGGATCCGCCAAGCCATCACCCGTTCCATCGCCGACCAGGCCCGCACGATCCGCATCCCGGTGCACATGATCGAGACGATCAACAAGCTGATGCGCGTGCAAAAGCAACTCGTCCAAGAATACGGTCGCGAGCCATCCCCGGAAGAAATTGCCGACGAAATCCACTTGCCCGTCGAGCGTGTTAGAGCCGTGCTCAAGATGGCGCAGCAGCCGATTTCGCTGCAAGCACCCGTCGGTGATTCTGACGATACTTCATTCGGTGACTTCATCGAAGACAAGGCCGCCGATAACCCGATGGAAGAAGCCGGTTTCTCGATGCTCAAGGACAAGATCAAGGACGTGCTCGACACTCTAACCGAGCGTGAGCGCGAGGTTCTTGAGCAACGTTTCGGCCTCAAGGACGGCTACAGCCGCACGCTCGAAGAAGTGGGTCGCCAGTTCCAAGTCACTCGCGAACGCATCCGCCAGATCGAAGCCAAAGCATTGCGAAAAATGCGTCACCCGACGCGGATTCGTAAGCTAGAAGGCTTCATCGAGCTGCCCGGAGCGTAACTCAAGGAGCGCAGGCGTCTCGCTTGCGTGTCCATGACCACGGTTCCCACAGCGCTGCGGGACCGAAACTTGTGCGGTTGGGGTGCGGGTGAATGGCGAGTTTAACTTAATTCTCAAAACGCTTGGAATCCCGAGCCGCGCCCGAGTCATCGCGTTGCGGCGGTGAGGTCGCTCCAGGGTTGACCTTGCTGCGCCGGGCGTTGTTCATTCGCTCACGCGATGTCCCCTGCACGTTCCCACTCGAAACCGCTGATCATGACGCCGCATCAGGCGTTGCAGCGGTACTTCGGGTTTTCCGGGTTTCTGGAAGGGCAGGAGGAAGTGATTTCCGAAATCACCTCGGGCCGCGACGGGCTGGTGGTGATGCCCACGGGCGGCGGGAAATCGCTGTGTTTTCAAATTCCAGCACTGTGTTTCGGCGGGGTGACGTTGGTGATCTCGCCACTGATCGCGCTGATGAAGGACCAGGTGGATGCGCTGGTGGCTAGGGGAATCGCGGCGACGGTGATTAACTCCACGCTCAGTTGGCCGGAGCAGAAGGAGCGGCTCGACGGGATGCGCGCCGGGCGCTGGAAGTTGGTGTATGTGGCTCCCGAGCGGTTCCGCGCAGAGAGTTTTCTCAATGCTCTATCTGGCATCGAAATCTCGCTGTTTGCGGTCGATGAGGCGCACTGCCTGAGTCAATGGGGGCACGATTTTCGGCCGGATTATTTGCGGCTTGGTAAGTCGTTGGAGAAAATCGGCAGGCCGCAATGTGTGGCTCTAACGGCGACGGCCACGCCCATCGTGCGGGATGACATTACGAAGGTCTTGGCTCTGCGCGAGCCGTTCGAGCGCGTCAGCGGATTTTCCCGGCCGAACCTCTCACTGAACATCACCGCCACCGACAAGGCGGCGCAAAAAGACGAGCGGATGAAGGCCGTCATCGCTGCGCACAAGACCGGCATCATCTACTGCGCGACTCGTAAAAAAGTGGATTCCGTTTCCGAAACTCTGGCGAGCTGGGGCATCAAGTGCGTGGCATATCACGGCGGGATGGGCGACCAGGAGCGCGAACGGGCACAGGAAATTTTCATCCATCGCAAGGCGGACGTGGCGGTGGCCACCAACGCGTTTGGCATGGGCATCGACCGCTCGGACGTTCGATTTGTGATCCACTACGAGGTGCCCGGCAGTGTGGAGGCCTACTATCAGGAAGCAGGTCGCGCGGGCCGTGACGGGGAAACGGCGGTGTGCGAGTTGTTATTTAATTACGCCGACACCCGCACCCAGGAGTTCTTCATCGATGGCGCGAACCCGACTGCCGCCATCGTCCGCTCGATCTATCAGTATTTACTCAACGAGGCTGACAAGGATTTCGAAGTCCATCGCACGCTCGATGAAATCGCCCAAGGCGCGGATGTCAAAAACTCGATGTCAGTCGGCAGCGCAATGTCGATCCTGGCCCGCGGCGGGTATGTCGAACGTTTCGACATCCCGAAGAAGCGGATGAAAGGCACTCGCCTGCTGAAGCCGGAAATTCTAACCCGCGCACTCCAACTCGACGAAATCGCGATCGAGGAAAAGGACCGCCGCGACCGTGAGAAACTCAAGGCGATGGTGGAGATGTGTTACTCGCGCACTTGCCGCCAGCAGTGGATTCTCAGCTATTTCGGCGAGGATGAAGCCGGCGTCTGCGGGACTTGCGATGTCTGCCGTGATGAAACTTCCGGAGACACCCGGCCACCCAATGCCGAGGAGGAAATCATAGTGAAAAAGGCGCTCAGCGGTGTGGCACGGATGTCACGGCGCACGGCTAACGGCTGGGAAGGCAAGTTCGGCCGCGGGCGGATTGTCCAGATGCTAGCCGGTAGCAAGTCGCAGGAAATCGTCAGTGCGCGCCTCGACCAACTCAGCACCTACGGCATCCTCCGCGACAAGGGAGCGGGCTATCTGAACGGGCTGATACGCTCGCTGGCCGATGCCGGACTGGTGCTCACGGTGACCGGCGAATTTCCGCTGCTGACTCTAACGCCTCTTGGCGACAAGGTCATGCGCGGTGAGGCGAAGTTCCAACTGGTGTGGCCAGACCCCGAGGCCGGGCGCAAGGAAGTGGGCCTGAAGGACCACGGCTTCGAAGGCCAGCTCTACTCGATGTTGCGGGACATCCGGGATAAAATCGCCAAGCGCGAGGACGTGCCGTCCTACTCAATTTTTCCGAACAAGACGCTCGAAGCCCTCGCTCGCTACCAGCCAGCCACCCCGGCGGAAGCGCTGCTTGTCCCGGGCATCGGCACTGCGAAAGTCCAGCGCTACGCCAAGCCGTTCCTCGAAACGATCCAACTCTGGAAGAAATCCCGGAGACACTGAGCCTTGACCCGCAGGCTGTCCCCTGCTGTTTTGCTGTCAGCTATTTCTATGTTTACCATGAAGCTCTTGATCCTCGTCGGCATCTTTCTATCAGTCCTCACCCCGCTTCACTCGGAGCCAATTCTTCCTCTAACGGCGAGTAGCACACTTAGCACCAGTGACCGCATCCTAGCGCGGGCATTCAAGACCAAGGCCAGCGGGTTCATGGTGAAATTCCAAGGGACGGTCATTCGGAAACTCCCGGATGACATGGATGGAAGCCGCCATCAAAAATTCATCGTTCGATTAAACTCAGGACAGACATTGCTGATCGCCCACAACATCGATCTCGCGCCAAGAGTTTCGACACTAAAAACTAACAACACGGTAACGATCTACGGCGAATACATCTGGAATGACCTAGGTGGGATAGTCCACCAAACTCATCACCGCCCGGATGGGTCCAAAGGCGGAGGCTGGATCCGCCACAAGGGCGTGATCTATCAGTGAAGACGCGCCGAATCGTTATCCCCCACCTGTGAGAACGCCCTCGCCGAGAAACTTTTCTGGAGCACCCGAGTGATGATGGACTCCGAGAAAAACAGGCCGCTCCGCGTGCTTTATAGCTTTCCCCAAAAGATCGGAGCCTCTGGCGTTTGCTATGCCGCGTGGCAGCATGTGCAGGCTCTGCACGACGCCGGTGCCGCAGTGACTGTCTTCCCGGGGGTCCTCCACAAGCCGTTTGCAGATGGCATCCAAGTGCGTCCCACGCTGAGTCGCGGCAGACTGAGGATCCCCTACTCGGTCCTCGGAAACTTGGGGACTTACAAGCTGCACGATTGGATCGTGGCCCGACGGCTTCGCAAAATGGCGGGCGAATTTGACCTCGTCCACGGCTTTGCCTTGGGATCGCTGGAGACCCTCCGCGTAGCGAAAGAGTTAGGAATTCCCACGGTCTTGGAGCGCAGCAACGCCCACACCCGCTTCGCCTACGAGGTGGTGGAGCAGGAGTGCGCGAAGTTAGGAATCGAGATGCCGGAGAATCATTCTCACGCTTTCAATGCGGAAGTTCTGCAGCGGGAGGAAGAGGAATACGACGCGACCGACTACCTGTTTTGCCCGTCCGAGTTTGTCGCCCGGACCTTCGCCGAGCGCGGATTTGATCCCGCACGGTTGTTGAGATTCCAATATGGATTTGATGAAACCGCCTGTTATCCGCCCGCCGAGCCACGGGTTGAAAAGGCGGGCTTAACGGTGCTGTTCGCCGCCGCTTGCGCTCCCCGCAAGGGGCTGCACTACGCGCTCGACGCGTGGTTGCAATCCAGCGCCCACCACCACGGCAAGTTCCTCGTCGTTGGCGATTTCATTCCCGGCTACGCCGAAAAATTATCGACGCAGCTTGCTCATCCGAGCGTGAGCTTGCTCGGATATCGCAAGGATCTAGCCGACATCATGCGGTTGAGCGATGTCATGGTTTTGCCAAGCATTGAAGAGGGAAGCGCGTTGGTGACCTACGACGGACGAGGTGCTGGGTGCGTGCTGCTGGTCTCGGATTCCACCGGCGCGATCTGCGAGCATGAGAGAAACGCGCTGGTGCACCGGACAGGCGACGTCGAGGGATTGGCCAACCATTTCAGCCGAGTCCACGAAGACCGGGCGTTGCTGGCCCAGTTGCGCCGGGCATCACTCGCAACGGCAGCGGAACTAACATGGCCAGCAGCGGGTCGGCAGATGCTCGCTGCCTATCAGAAGATCGTCGGTTCGCATTGAGCGCAGCGGGTGGGCGCAGGTTTCCGCACTTGCGGACGGGTGGAAAATCCCCTTTAGTCATCTAGACAATCAATCCAAGCCCGACTGCCAGTGCCGAAGAAACTTTTGATCGATGCCCCTCCCCCGAGCGCCGGGATGATCGCCGGTGATGCATCGTCGGTGATCCAATTCAACCGGCCCTATGCCGCTCCCAAGTCGTTCGACTACATGAGGCAGGCGATCACGAATGCCCACACCTGCGGCGGCGGTCCTTTCACCGGGCGCTGCCACAAATTTCTCGAACAGCAGCTGGGAACGGCCAAAGCCCTGCTCACCACCTCCTGCACCGATGCATTGGAAATGTGCGCGCTGTTACTTGGTATCGGCCCCGGCGACGAAGTCATCGTCCCCGCCTTTACTTTCGTTTCCACCGTCAATGCGTTTGTCCTCCACGGCGCGACGCCAGTTTTCTGCGACATCCGCGCGGACACTCTCAATCTCGACGAGTCCGCGGTGGAACGCCTGATCAGCCCGAAAACCAAGGCGATCGTCGTCGTCCATTACGCCGGAGTCGGCTGTGAAATGGATTCCATCATGGAGATCGCCAAGCGTCGCGGGATCGCGGTGGTGGAAGACAACGCCCACGGACTTTTCGCAAAATACCGAGGCCGCTTTCTCGGGACTTTCGGCAGCTTGGCCACCCAGAGTTTCCACGAGACCAAGAACTTCAACTGCGGCGAAGGCGGTGCCCTCCTAATCAATGACCCAGCCTTGGTGCAGCGGGCCGAGATCATCCGCGAGAAGGGCACCGACCGCAGCCGCTTTTTCCTCGGCCAAGTGGACAAATACACTTGGGTCGATGTCGGCTCGAGTTTCCTCCCGTCTGACATGCTCGCGGCCTACTTGTTTGCGCAGTTTGAGATGAGCCGTGAGATTCAAGAAATGCGCCGGCAGATCTGGTCGCACTACGAGCGCAGTCTGAAATCTTGGGCTGCCCGCAACGGCGTGCAGGTGCCGTTCGTGCCCGCCCATTGCGAGCAGCCGTATCACCTGTTCTATCTGATACTGCCCTCGCTGGGCCACCGACAGGCGCTGATTGCCCACCTCAAAGCGCTCGGGATCCTCAGTCCATTCCACTATCAGCCGCTGCATTTGTCGAAAAAAGGCCGGGAGTTCGGCGGCAAGCCGGGAGATTGCCCTAGTGACCGAGCAAATGAGCGATCGCCTCATACGACTACCTTTCTACAATGATTTGACCGAGGCAGTCCTCGACCGGGTGGTGTCAGGAGTCATTGCATTCAAAGTGAGTTGAAGAGCCAGAGCCGATCATGAGAATCACAAGTGCGATCCGAGCCTTCGAGTCCATTTTGGGCGATGCCATTCTAGGCGTCTCCACCCTCGGTTCCCGGCGGGGTGATTACCCCGAGGCCAGATCCGTTCACGACGATTCGTTTTGGTATGAGTCGAAGTCGTATTACTTAAACTGGCTCTATCTGCGGCCAATGCGGCTCAGGGCAGAGGACGTCGTTTACGACATCGGCTGCGGGGCAGGCCGCCTCCTGTTCGTAGCGGCATTGCACGGAGTGAAGCGCTGCGTGGGGCTTGAGCTATCCGAGCGCTTGTCCGAATTGGCGCGAAAGAATGCCGCCAAACTTCGGCTGCCCCATCCGCCAATCGAGATTAGGCAAGCAGATGCGTCGCAGGAGAATTATGCGGAAGGGACCGTGTTTCTTATGTGCAACCCGTTCGGTGCCCGCACTCTGGAAACGATTCTGGGGCGAATCCGCGCCAGCCTTGAAACCCATCCCCGGCCGATTCGCTTGATGTATATCCACCCGGAGAGCGATCACTTGGCGCTTCTTGCCAAATGTGACTGGCTCGAAAAGTTCGACGAAAAGACCTTCCCAGGCGCATGGGGAATCCCCGCTCTTTACTTCCGCGCCGGGACGGCAGGCGGTCATCAGGAGAGTTAATTGGACTCACTTAATTTCAAAAACTCACTCGACAACTCCCTCGATTATTTAAAAATAATTGACAATCAGGGGTGTTTTAAGTTCTGTCCCTGCCACGCCCTCCTCCCCACTCCACTGTGAAACGCCGCGACGTAGAAATCATACAAAAAGACGGAAGGTTCTTGGTGCTAATGGCCCGAGAACCCCTCCCCTTGTCGTTGGGTCAAATTGCCCGCGAGGGTGAATACCAGTTAGCCAACCTCTGCGACCGGGTCGGCGTATCCGAACGCCATCTGCGGCGAGTATTCGAAGAAGGAATCGGCATCTCACCAAAGGATTGGCTGCGCCAAGAGCGGATGGTGGCAGCAAGGTCACTGCTGCGCGAAGGCTCACCAATCAAGGAAGTGGCCATCGATCTAGGCTTCACCACCGCCAAGATGTTTTCACGAGACTTCCAGCTATTCTATGGCGTGAAACCAACCGATTTCCAGCGCAAGGAATTCACCCACATCCTCAACGCCGTAAGCTGAGAATGTGGGGTTTGGTGGGCGCAGATACTAGCCCGCGAGCCAATTAGAACTGCCAATCGCAGTTCAACATCAGGCCATGGAACTTCGACTTGAAGGTTCCATCTGCCAGCCCGCCCGGCGATCCTGAAACGTCGTTGTCAGAAAAGGCATATTGGTAGGCAAAGCTCCATTTGAAGTCGTCGTACCTGCGCCCTACGCCGGCATTGAGCCAATGCCGATTCGCATCCGCCACTCCTGGGTTAAAGTTGGAATCGGGGATGCTGTTCTCGATGAAGTTGTAGCCCGCGCTCACGTTCCATCCGTTATCGAAGTATCGAGTGGCACCGACTGAGTAGATGAAATTCGAGTCCCAGTTGAATGGCAGCGAAGTGGTCCCAGTGCTGGCGCTGCTGAGGTTAAGGGAATTCAGCTCATCCCAATTCACCCATTCTACATTGACCTCGAAGCTCCACTCCTTGCACGGGGTGTAAGCGTATCCACCGCCCAAGGTGGCTGGTGTCATGAAATCAGAGCTAGCGCTTTCGCTGGCGACTGCGCCAGTGATTTCAAAGTCCCCTTTCAGATCAAATTCTGTCTTACTGCGGTAAACGAGACCAAAGGCGTGCTGTTCGGTGGGCTGCCAGCGGGTGGAAATCGTCCACGACAGAGCCTCGTCATCGCCATTGAACTCGCTAGGAAGATCCACTCCCGGGGCTACGTTGGCGAAACGTCCAAATTTCAGGTCTGCATGATGGACTCCAATGCCACCACCGATCGAAAGCGTGTCGGTAACTTCATACCCGAGCACCAGCCAAGCAGTGGCGTAGGTCAACTCGGTTTCCGTCGCTAGTAAGCGGAATTGCGAGGATTGTCCCCAGTCGGTGGCAAGACCGAAGGGCGTGTTGATCCCGAATCCGGCAACTAGCTTGTCGTTGATCGGCATCGCAGCATAGATCTGCGGTAGAACTGCCCATTCGTTGTCTGCTTCTTCGTGGATGCCGGAGTCCAGATCCGCTTCCAGTCCGAGCATAATGGCATAAGCACCCACCACGACTTCGGGCGAATCTAGCTGAGTCAGCCCGGCGGCATTGTAATAAACGGCTGCCGCGCTGTTAGCAGTCGCGAGCCATGCATTTCCTTTGGCGGTTGCTTCAGGAGCCTGCACCGGGATGTAAAATCCATTTCCAACAACCGGCAAGGCGGTGAGAGCGAGTGCGGAAAATACGAGTCGGGCGTGAGTCTTCATGGTAAATGGAATGAGTTAAAATTCAAAAATGGTGTGCTCGGTGCTGAAGAAAATCGCGGAATTGGCGCAATCTACGAAGCGGGCTTCGTCTTCCGAGAGGATCCGGTTTGCTTCCAAGCCTTCCGGTGTTTGGAGCGAGGCAGCTAGCGATTCCGGGCTATCCCACCAGACTTCGGTGATGCCGTCATACATGTCGGTGATCCCACGCGGCTGCTGGGCGGCGGCGTTCAACATGGGATTCTGGATGGTATGGCTTTGGACGTAGCGCTTCATCCCGAGGATCGGTGCCTTCTCGCGCACCAGTGGTCCGTGTTTGTTCAGCCAGTAATCGTAAAACTCTTCAACCGAAAGGGATGGCAACCGACGAACACAGTAAACACACTTCAACATGCCGACTGGATAAATTAACTTTTCTTAAGTGTCATCAAAA
>JAYTLO010000165.1:0-20735 GCA_043729385.1 Akkermansiaceae bacterium | reverse complement strand
GCCAGAGCAGGAGTGGGGCGAGGCTAGATGCCGTGGCGAGCTGATCATCGTCTGCCCCATCTTGGAAAAGATAGGCTTCACCTGGCCTCGTCTCTTTGTGGTTGAGAAAACTCTCATAGGTCCCCCGCGTGGCGGCGTCCACATAACCCGAGTAGTTTCCTGGTGCCATCTTCTCAATAAACCGTGCGCCGTAGGCACTCGGCTGGAATCCATGGTCCTCAGCTAGAGACTCTAGCAATACGAGAGCCGCATCGCCATAGTGGGTAAAGTCTCCCGAACTTTTACCGTCATGATAGTGACCCCTCCCCGGTGTTTCAAACCCACACAAGCCAGCCGGAAACTTCTCTCCTAGTTCTTCCAAATTGTAAATCCAATGAGATCCCAGAGCTGCCGCATCCCCGAGAAACTGCCCCCATACCATCCCGCGCATTTTATCCAATCGCTTCGCCATTTCGCTCCCTGTAGTCATGTGGGTGATTTGTAGCACCATCTAGGAATCACGCAACTGCAAGACCCAGCATGGGTTTGAGCTGAAATCACACTCGTTTCACGTGAAAAAACCCAAACGCCGTTTACCTTCCAGCACTTTGCGAAACAACGCCTTTCAAGAGTTCCTCTCACGCCGATTCCGGATCCTGCTCACTGGTGACCCGGACGGAGTGCCCCCCTGGCTCGATGTCGTCGCCGCAGGAAATGAACCGGGCCTCTACCTTCCTACCGACGCCCCATGGATCGCCCACTCAGACCTTGCCACCCTCGTCGGCGGGATTCGTGCGTTACTCATGCAGGCCCTGCACCCGGGCAGTCTCGCCGGCGTCCGTGGCCACTCGCGCTACAAAGATGATCCGTTAGGCCGGCTTTCGGGAACCATTCGTTGGCTCACCGTCACCACCTTCGGCTCTCATGAAGCGCTCATGGGCGAGGCGGGCCGAGTGAACCGCATGCATGATCGCGTGAAAGGTCAGTATCAAAGCGCCGAGGGAAAGTCTCTCAGCTACCGCGCTGCCGATCCTGATCTACTGCGCTGGGTCCACATCGCCTTCATGGACTCCTTTTTGCGCAGCCATCAAACCTATTCCACCCGCCCGCTCCCCGGTGGGGCTGACGCTTACATCCACCTCTGGTCGAAATCGGTCGAGCCCCTCGGACTCACGGGCGTCCCCATGGATGAAGTTTCTCTTCTCGCAGAAATTGATCGTTATCGCCCCCAGTTGATCGTCACCGATGATACTCGCGAGACCATCCAGTGGATCAAAAACCCACCGCTACCGGCCACCTCACAGCCCATGTATGCACTGTTATTTCAATCCGCCGTCGCATCACTCCCAAAAGACTATCGGGAAATGATCGGTCTCCGGTCACTTCCGCTAGAAATCCTCCGCCCCCTGACCACCGGAATTCTGCAACTCATGCGCATCGCCATCGGCCCTGATAGCCCGATCGAAGAGGCTGCCATCGAGCGCCTCCACCGCGCGGGCTTGATGGTCGATGGAAAAGTGGTCTGATAAAAAAGATGTTCATGCGCCGGGGTCTCTTTCGGCGATGCCTAGCAGGTCGAGGGTGTCGGTGCTGGCAAGAAGGGTTTCGCGGTTTTCCTTGGCTTCGTAGATTTAGAGAAGCGGCATGGGTGGTATTACCCATGACGGTGAACCCTGAGAAAATGTCTATCACATAGGCAGGAGGGAAATCAAACAACCTGCGATTCCATGATCCTAAAAATCTGCAAAAATAGTCCCTTGACACTCTCAGAGTGGCTCTTCAGCTTTCGCCCACTCATTCCTTCTAACAGGAGTTAGCTTTCTTGTAAATGTTCCTCCGCCTCTTCACCCGCAAGCCTGCCGCTCCACGAGCGGTTGTTGCATCCATGCATGGCATGGACGGTGCGCGTGATCTGTTTGTGGTCGAGGCCATGGAGCCACGGATTCTACTCTCCGCCGCTCCCATTGATGCGCCTCATGCGGTCAGCAATGTCTCCGCCGTGCCGGAAACCCAGACGGCGGGTGATCTCATGGTGCAGCATTCACCCGCGACCTCGAGTGACATTGTGGTGCCGACCGCGGTGGATAGTAGCCATGTATTCGGGGCGACGACTGACCTTCCCGACATCGACTTCACGACCCCGGAAACGACTTCCGCCGAGTTGCAGATCGACCCAACTTGTGCCGACTTCGAGGTCGTTGTAGCTACCCCGGTGGCTCCCACTCTGAGCATCCCGGCTAACAGTTTCACCCCTCATGAGGACATCAAAATTGCGGTTCCATCCGAGCCAGTTGTCGTCTCGATGACCACCGAAATGGTGACCACCTTGCGGGCTGCAAACGGACCGCCGACGGTCGAGGATTCCGCCGCTTCAGTCGTAAATCAAATCTCTCTAACATCAACCTCGGCTCCGCTTTCTGCGGAGGTCGTTTCAATCCAAGCCCCCATTTTGGAGGGCGAACCGTCTTCAAACGTTTTTGACGCTGGAAATCCCGTCGCAGCCGCCGCGGCTCCAGCTCTACCCGCTCTGCTTGATTTTGACTCCGCTTACCTCGGCGACTCCGCCCCGGTAGCTGCTGCAAACCCGCTAGAGGTTTTCGCCGCTGGAGAAACAAAGCTTTCCATTCTCAGCCCGCAGTCCCTTACGGAACAAGGTAGCGCGCCAGTGGGCGTCGGCTCAGTGCAAGTGCCGCTGGCCTCCTACGCTGTGTTTGCCCAAAGCCAGTCGGCACCTTCCCAAGTGGTCATCGTTGACCCGGCGGTGCCAAATTACTTGGAGCTGATCCAAGGCATCGTGGGTGCATCCGGTCCGGCGATTGCTGGCACTTCGCTCGCCAACTCGGCCAACGGCCCGATGCTTCAGGTCACACGCATCGGCGACATCGAGGTCGTGGTGCTCGACCCAAGCACGGATGGCATTCGCCAAATCTCCGAAATTTTGCGGCCCTACCATGGCCTGGTTGCGGTGCAAATTCTCTCCCACGGTGGGGCCGGTTTGCTGCGCTTGGGGAACAGCGAGCTTGACCAAAATCGACTGACGGCCGAGCAGTCGCAAATCGCGGGATGGGGCACGGCCTTGCAAACCGACGGCGACATTTTCCTCTATGGCTGCGACGTGGCGGCGGGAACTTTGGGAAGCCAATTTATCCAAACTCTGGCGCGCACCACCGGCGCGGATGTGGCGGCTTCCACCGACTCGACGGGCGGCACGGCCGTCGGCGGTGACTGGAGTTTGGAAACCAGCACCGGCCCGATCGATCGCCATCGGCGCGACGGATTTGGATATCATCGTCGGCACGGCCACCACCAATGTGACTCTAACCGACGCAATCGTCGGGCTGGTGATCAACCCCGCCGTCGGCCTCGGGACCACCACCTTTGCCTTGCAGGCCACCGCGGCTTCCGTCGCACTAAACGGAGTGACCGGCTTGCTGCTGAGCGCGACCCAAGTGCAAGTCCGGGTGCGGAGAGGATTGGACATGTCCGCCATCACCGGCTTGCCTGCGATCCACACATCCGGCGGTGATGTCACCTTCGACTTCAGCAGTCTCGGCACCGGCACCTCGGACGTGACCGACATCCAAGGCGTCGTCACGCTCACGGTGGTCAATGGCACCACTGAGTTCGTCAAACTAACGGGCAGTCTCGGTTTCCAAAAAACCACCATCGGCGCTGACAACTACTTGGCGTTCGGTATCAAGGGCGATCTCACCTTGGGCGGTGGCGGCGTGACCTTCGGCATTGCAAACATGAGTCTCGGGGTGTTAGTGAAACAAACCGGCGCGACCACCACCTACGCCTTGCAAGCCGCTGGCAGCAGCGACCCGGCGGACACCACCTTCGACGGCGTGTCGGGGTTGAGCATGAGCGCCTCGAACTTGCTGCTGTTAGTGCGCCGCGGCTTGGATGTCTCCACTTATCCTGTCGGCGTGCCGACCTCGATCCAGACTCCGACGGGTCCCATCGTCATGAACTTCGACGACCTCGGTCCTGGCACCAGTCCAGTGACCGTGATCCAGGGGCACCTCACTCTCATCATTGATGGTTTTGCTTCGCTGGAAGGTGACTTTGGTTTCCAGAAATTCGTAGTCGGCGCATCCGGCTCGGGCCTCGCCATCGGTGGTAAAAACATCAAGGTCGTCTTGGGCACTGCGGAGACCAATCTCACCGTCACCGACGCAACGCTCGGTCTCGTGGTGCAAGGTGGAAACTACGCGCTGATGGCCTCGGCCGGCACCGTCACGCTCAACGGAGTGCCCGATCTAACTCTTGGTGGAAACAGCCTGCTCGTCAGAATCAAGCACGGCCTCGACCCGCCAAGTCTGGTCGGATTGCCCACCCAAGTGCCGACGTCGGCTGGTGCCGTGATGCTGGATTTCACAGGGCTTGGCGCGACGGATGTCATGGAAATCCAAGGCACCGCGACGATCAACGTGGCAAACTTCGTTTCTCTCTCAGGCACCTTCAGTTTCAGCAAACAAACCACCGGCACTGTCACTAAGATCCTCGCCGGTGCATCGGGAGTGAATGCCTACATCGGCACTGCGGATGGATTGTTAGGAGTGCAAATCGCCGGCGCGAGTTTAGGTCTCGTGATCTACCGGGACAGCACGGCGGCCGGTTCCAAATACGCGCTGCAAGCCTCGGCTCCCTCGATCACAATGCTCGGCCTGCCGAGTGAAATTACCCTCACCGGCGCGGCCAGCGTCGCCATCAATACCACCGGTGCGGTGGTGAATGAGCCGATCCCCGGCACCGCCGTTACCGTTGCCTTCGCCACCGCGACTAACATCAAGAGCTTTGGCGGAAGCCTGACCTTGGGCGTCGGCTCCTCATTCTCCCTAACCGGAAATTTCTCCTTCTCGAAAACCGTGGTCGGCACCGTCACCAAGGTGCTCATCGGAGCCACTAACATTGGCAATGCACTGGGCACGACCGTCGCCGCAGACGGTGATCCCGGCACCACCTTCAATCTATCAGACGGAGCCTTAGGCTTGGTGTTATACAAGAACGGCGCGGTTAGCCAAGGTTATGCCTTGAGTGCATCCGCCACCGCGACCGTCGCGATCGGCTCGGCGCTTTCCGGCAAGGCGACACTGACCTTGCGGAGAAATGCCACCGTCACGGCACAAAACGACATTGTAACTGTCGGCGCCACCTCGATCCCCTTGGTCTTCACCGGAGCGGAAATCAAAGTGGGCGTGAACGCCTTCCAAAGCATCGCCCTCAGTAATGCCAGCCTGACCATTGATGATAGTTTAATCATCACCGCTAACAGCGGCTCCGGCAGCACCCCGACTCCTGGCGCTGCTAGCACCATTCTAACTGGCATCTCGCTGACCGTGCAGGATCCAGACACCGCGAACGATCCGGTGCCGCACGTCCTCTTCACCATCAGCGCCGGCTCCGCAGTCTATACCACCTTCAGCGGCCCGGTCACCACGGTAAACGCCATCGCCAATGGCCTCAAAGCTCGCGGCGATGCCAGCCCTTGGGCAGTCGGAAATAAACTTTTAGTGCTGTCTAACGTCAGCTTCTCCATCGGTGGCACGGTCACCTTCACCGCCGCCTCGGTGGTGATTCAGCACTACTCGACGGGCAGTCCGCTCGTCGTCGTCAACAAATTCGACTTCGGAGGAGCCACCATCACATTCCTCAATGATGGCAAACCACTAGTGAGTCTCTCGGGCGACCCGAAATTCCACATCACTTCTGGCAGCCTCATCCCGGCTGAAAATGGCTTTAAACTCGATTCCTTCCTCAACCCAGGATTCGCATTCTTGGAACAAACTTCCGAGGTCTCCAGCGTCACCGCGTCACCGAGTGCTTCCATTTCCGAGGTTACGCCGCCTCCCACTCCGCGCAAATTGGGGCCGCTCACTCTCGTCAGTCCATCGGTCAGCCTCAGCAATTTCAGTTTTGCCTTTAGCGGCGACGTTTCTGCCGTAGTCACCATCGGTGCTCTATCAACCGAGCTTGGCACTCCTAGCTCACCGGGTTCCGCCAAGTTTCTCAATCTAACGGGCAGCTTCGAAGTGGGGCTTAAATTTGATCTAGGCAATCCACTCGCGCTTCCCACCAATCTCTCCGCCGAGTTTAAAAATGTGAAGTTCGCCTCAATGGTGGTGAGTTTCGGAACCACCGTGAAACTAACGGCGACCACCGTGGTCATCAATCCCACCGCCGGCACAACGGAAGACTTAATCAGTGTTGATTCTCTAACCGCCGCTCTCGATGCGGGCAGCGTGCATCTCACCGGCACGGCCAGCAAGTTCGCCATTCAGGGCGACGGCTCATTCCTCGCCAAACCCAACTTCGCCGTTTCGCTAACAGCGTCCGACGCGACTGGCCTCGGCTTCCCATCGTTCTTCCCGCTCACCAGCATTTCGGTCACCTTGAAATGGGCCAATTTCTCCACCCAGCCCGACAAGTTTATCATTCAACTTTCAGCGGCCGTCGGTAACATTGGTGGCTTGGGCCTGACGGTGAATGGCAGCATCACCAATGTCGTCATTGATCCGCAGCTGCTCGTCGCCGGGGAATTCCCAATCACCTCCATCGACAGCGCCGCCGTGAACGTCTCCGGCAATCTCGTCGGCGGCGAAATTTCCGGCACCCTGATCTTCGGCGTCATCCGCTTCGACGCAGCCGGTAAATTGGTGGATGGCCTTGGCAATCTAACGGGCACCACCACCGCAGGCACCGCTCCGTTCAAGAGCGCCTTCTACACCGGCATCGCCGCCAGTTTCGACATTGGCGGCACGTTATCATTCACCGCTCGCATCGGCCTTTCCGAGTTCGGCTTATTGCAGATCTATGTGGAAGCTGGCCTGCCAATCCCACTTGGCCCGACTGGCCTGTTCCTCAGCGATTTCCGCGGTGGTATCACCTTTGGCTCCACTTTCCCAACGATCCCCATCACCGGAGCTGCCTCTGATGCATTGGCTCTGCGCCAACCTGCTTTTGGCTCTCCTGATAAACTAACCGCCGCGCAGTGGGAGGCCCAACTGAGAGCCCAAGTCGCCAAGCAATATCACGCCAATCCAAGCGGTGGATTCGCTGCGCCGACGGGACCATTCATCATCCAAGCAGGGGTCACCATTTACGCTGCTAACGAGAATGCATTCCGAATCGAAGGTGACATCCTCATCGACACCAGCGGGAAAATCCTGGTGCTCGGGAATGCGACCTTTGCCTCGGGTTTAACCATCGGTGCCAAGATGTTCACCGACTTGAGTGAAGTGTTCGCCGGCACTTCCAATTCAGCGAGCCTGCTATTCTTGATGGAGGTTCCAGCCCAGTCCGCACTGCTGCCAGCCGTCAAGCCGATCTATAGCATCTACGGTGTCATAACCATCACCGATACCCCGACTGAATTCAAAATCTCAGTCGCTGGGGCCGTCGAATACAATGTCTTGGATGCGGTAAAAGTTCGCATCGAGGCCACTCTCACCCTGACCTTCACGGCTGATAGTTTCAGCATCACTCTCGCGAATGGAGCCTTGTTCGTCCCGGAAATCCAAGCCACGCCGCTCGGCAGCGCCGCCGGTGAGTTTACTATTAGAAATACCAACGGCGTTGTCGATGTCTGGGGCGGAGTGATACTTATTCCAGATCTCACTTTCCTCGAAGACCTCGGCATCACCGTGGGCGGACAAGTATTTATTAAACTCAATACTTCCAGCGAGCTGAAGAACGTCACTCTGCAAATCAACTCGCAGCCGATGGTCCTCGATCTTAAACCCGAGACCTTCAGTCTATTCGTGGTGGGTCATGCGGACTTCAAGATTGCCAATGCCCAAGTCTTCCGCCTAGACGGCACCATTGCCCTTGAGATCACCAATGATCATCTCTCGATCTTTGTCTCTGCGCAGTTACTCCTCGGCGATCCTAACAGCCCATTACTCACCTTCAATGCCAACGGCTTGGTGTATGTGCAACTCAAGGACACCGTGCTGGTGCAAGCCGGTTTCGCCGCCAAGATCACCCTGACTCAAGGTGTCAATGTGCCGAATGGAATTATCTTCGGAGTCAACTGGCTGCTGGTGATGAATACCACCCAGAGCGAGATCACTTACGAAATTCCCGCGCCGCTGCCGACCACACCTCCCAGCCCGGATGTAGCAACCGTCATGGGGCCGGACTATAGTTCTACCAATCCGTTGGCCTTGGTGAGTTATGAAGTTATCACCAGTGGTGTTAGGACATTAGTCATTCCAGCCGGCTCGCCCGCGAGTGGCTTGAGCGACTACAAGACATGGTCTCCCGCGCAACCGAATTCCTATCTAATCGTCCTCGGTCGCGGCAGTGTCACCATTGCCGATTTCTTCACTCTCACGGGCAGTATCAACATCGTTGCCACCGTCAGCGGAACTGCGGTGAGTTTCACTCTAGAGGCAAATGCCAACTTGGCCGTGAAACTGAATGGCAACACCGTCTTCTCCTTCGCCGTCGCGGGTGGTATTCAAATCACCAACGCGGGTGTCGCCGCCGCCCTCTCGATGACCTATGCGGCGGGCTTCAGTCTTCCGAGCAGCCTTGGCTTCGGTCTAACGGCCTCGTTCTTGTTAAAGCTTAATACCACCAACGCGGCTGTTACCCTCGCCGGAATCCCGATCCCCACCGGCCCGAATAATCTCTACGCCCAGATCCATGCGGTCGGCCATCTCACGCTCCTTGGAAACGTGGTGGATCTCAATGGCACCTTCGACATCACCATCACTGGCACCAGTTTGACAGTCGCCGTCGATGCTAGCTTAACCTTCTTGGGGGCCACCTTTAAAGCTCATGGATTTGCAGGAATCTATTACGACTCGAATCCGGGCTTAGCCCTCCGCATTCAGCTCAGCCTGCCCGGTGGCGCGGAGGGGATTGCGCCTGTTGCAGCGCTCGGAAGCAGCTTTGCGATTAAAGGAACATTCACCATCGAACTCAATACCAGTTCCATTTCCCGGCCAGACGCTGGACATCCCAACATCTCGCCTGGCTTCCGCGTTTCCATCACCAATCTGGGAGTGTATCTGTTTGGTTTCAATCTGACCGGCAGCCTTTCCATCGGAATCTCCAGTGCTGGCTTCAGTATCGACGTCCAATCCCTGAACCTCAATTTGTTCGGCCTAGCCAACATCAATCTCTCTGGCTACTACCACCCGAACGGTGACTTTAGATTTACCGGCACCGCCTCGTTCCAATTCGGCGACCATACTTTCGGCATCGGTGGCGCCATCTCGGTGACAATCTCTAACTCCGGCTTCAGTGCATCGGTCTCCGGTTGGGTCGCGGCCTTCACCATCGAAGTCAAAGCTGGCGGCTCCATTTCGATCAGCGGCGGCTCGGTGGACATCTCAGTCTATATCTCATTGCAGATTACTCCGGCGATCCGTATCCACACCGATGCGGTTAAAGCATGGGGTGTCACTATCTGGCCCGCAGTTGACTATACGATCCCGGCCGTCGTGATCAGCGGCACCGCCCATTTCCACTTGGGAACCACCAGTCCACCGCCGAATGTGGCCGCTGTCATCCCACCTCCGACCCCTCCGGCATTGGCGGGAGTAAACAATAGTGGCCAACTCGTCCTCTATCTCGGACAGGACGTGGGCAACCGCGTCAGCACCGACTCCACCCATACCTTAACTCCTGCCCAGCTTGAGGAAGTTTACTCACTCACTCGCGTCGTCGGCGATCCGGGCAGCACGGGCGGTCGTCAAACGATCCGCGTGTCTGCTTTGGGTTTCCAACAGGACTATCCCAACGTCTCAAGTATCCTAGTCTCGAACACCCTGTCCGGCAATGATCGCATCACCATTGATAATCTAATCAATGTCCCCGTGAACATGACCTTGGGTTCAGGCAGCAATATCATTTCCACCGGCTCTGGCCCTGCCACGATCAACCTAACCGGTCCCGGCAATAGCCAAGTGAACACCGGCGGTCTGGCCATCATCACCCTTGGCAATGCCGCCAGCGGCAGTAACCAAATCAACGTCGGTGCCGGTTCCTCCGTCATCGTCAATGGCAATGGCAGCAACTCGATCGGCCTCACCAACGGCGGGACCGCTGCCAGCACCTTCACCATCAACGGCACCGGTAACAACCGCATCAACGTGACGGGCGGTGCGCCTACCATCACCATCGCTAACAGCGCGACGGGCATTAACACCGTGGTCGCCAGCAGTGGCTCGGCGATGATCATCAATGTCAATGGCAGCGGTGCTAACTCCATCACCGCCACCGGCGGCGGTGCGGCGACGATCGGTATTGCTGGCAGCGGTCCTAACCAAGTTGTCATCGGCAGCAGCCCCGGCACCGTCACGGTCACTGGCAACGGCGCCAATAACATCACCACCGGCAGCGGCCTTGCCAGTGTCTATCTGCGCGGCGCGGGTGCGAATGCGGTGAACGGCGGCGCGGGTTATCTAACGCTCTACGACCAAGGCATCGGTGGCTCCACCGTCCGCGGTGGCATCGGCGGCGGAATCTATCTGGGTGGCTTGACCCACGGCGGCACCCCGTATGCCACTAAAGGTTCATCCAGCCTCAACACAGTTTATGGTAACTTCTCGGTTGATATCAAAGGTTACTCCAACTACGCCCTCAGCAACTCCGCTGTCGTCTATGGGGATGCTGGCTTTAGTTTAGCACTCAATGGAGTGCGCTTCGTCACCCTGACTGCGGATTCCGCGCCACCAGCTAATCAATTCACGCTCGTCGGTTGGTCCTATGGTGCCAACCTGATGGGCGCTGGCAGTGACAATACCCTACTAATGATTCCTGCTGCCGAGGTGAGCGGCGTGAACTATGTGCTCACCGATTCCTCCTTGCAAGTCAGCGGTGGAGTGACTCAAGCGATTACCTTCTCAGGCATCCAAACGGCCAATCTGGTCGGGGCCAATACCGGAATCAATCAATATGATATTACCGCTTGGACTGGCAATGGCACGCTGTCCGGTCCTCAAGGATCAAGCAACATCTTGGTGGCAGTGAATGACATCGCCGACTTCACACTCTCCGACACTCTCTTCACTCGCACTGGCCACGGAGATATGACGTTGGCGGTGATCCAGTTTGCCAATGTCACCGGCGGTGCCAGCAGCAATACCTTCACAGTTAGTAACTGGAGTGGCGGTGGCGATCTCGACGGCAAGGGCGCTGGCGATATCTATAACATCACCCTCAGTGGAGTAGGCACGGGTATCTTAAATGTGGCCGACGCAGGCTCCGGTGGCATCGATCAAGCCAACATCAAGTCCTCGCGGACCACCTTGGTCACTTCCACCTTGGTTAGAGTTGGCACCCAGCGCGTCAACTACAGCGGTATCGAGCGCTTAAATGTCACGGGGGGTGCCGGTGGCCTTGTCTATAACACGCAAGGCACCAACGTCATTACTAACACCACCATCCAAACCTTTGGCAATGCCAATACCATCAACGTCGGCAGCACGGCTGGCTTGCTACCGATCTCGCCAGGAATCTTGCACAGCTTCCTGGGTCCGCTCACCGTCATCGGGGGTGGCCAAGATCTACTTAACCTCGACGACACTGGCGATTCTATCGGCCACACGGATGGACAATTGACCGGCACTAAAATCACCGGCCTCGGAATGGCGGCCAGCGGCATTACCTACTCGGGCATCCAAGCACTCACCCTCGCGTTTGGTGCTGGTGGCGATACCTTTGCTATCCTCAGCACCCACATCGGATCGACCACCCTCAATGCCAACGGCGGCATTGATACAATCAACATTCGCACCATTTCCGGCGTCACGACCGTCAATGCCGGAGATGCCAATGATATCATCAACGTCGGAACTCTCGCCCCGGCCATCGGCGGCAATGTGAACTTGATTTCCGCCTCGCTGATCCTCTCCGGCGGCGCGGGAGCGGACATCACCAATGTGGATGATCGCAGTGATACTTTGGCCAATACCGGTTATCTCATCGCCACCCAACTCACGGGTCTCGGCATGGCAGTTGGTATTACTTATGACACGTTTGAAACCCTCAACATCGACACCGGCTCCGGTGACGACGTGTTTAACATTCGCGGCACCAGCGCGGTGACCCACATCGCGCTGCACAATGGTAACGAGCAAATCTATATCTCCTCGCTGGCCAACGTCGCCGTCGGTGATCCTCGCCCCGACTTCCTCTCCGGTAATCTTTCTGCCATCCAAGGCACGCTCACCCTCGACGCCGGCGCAGGTCGTCATCAACTCTTCGTCAGCGATTCCACCACCACCGTCGGCGACGGCGGGGTAACGATCACCAAGGGCGCAATCACTGGTCTCGCACCTGTTGCTATCAATTACACGGCTACTGGAAATTTCGCCGATGGCATCACGATATGGGCCGGCAGCGGCAATGACGTGGTGAGTGTAATAAGCACTCTGAAGACCGTAGGCTTCAATGAAATCACCACCCTCAACACCGGCGCGGGCGGTGATCTGGTAAATGTAAATCTGAGCGCCCTAACCGATGGCACTTTTGTCCTAAACACGGAAGCGGGTAACGATGCGATCAATGCCGCAACCTCCACCATGGACTTGGTGATCTTCGGCGGCGACGGCAATGACGCCATTGTCGCCGGTGCGGGAAATGATCTGATCTTCGGCGACAACGGACGGGTCGAATACTTCAATGCGCTCGGTGCAGTCGTAACTGTCCTCGGCGGCGGTGGACCCGGCAATAAAACCGACGGCGTGCTACGCCCCGTGAGCCATCTTTTCACCGTCACGCCGCTCATCGGCGGCACGGATACCATCACCTCAGGAAATGGCTTCAATATCATTCTCGGCGGTAATGGCTCGGATAACATCACCGGCGGCACGGGCAATGATATTGTCATCGGTGATAGTGGTGATGCCACCTTCGATATCACTGGCATCCTGACTCGTATTCAAACCACGGATGCCGGTGTTAAAGGAGTTTATTCAGACACCATCAGCCTCGGCAGCGGCAATAATGTCGTTCTAGCAGGCAACGGCAGCGATAGTGTGACCACCACCACCGGCAATGACCTCGTCATCGGTGACAACGGCCGCGCGAATTTCGACAACGTCGCTGGGTTCAGTGTCATCCGCGAAATCACCAGCACCGATATGACCATCGGTGGTCTAGACATCATCAATGTCGGCGATGGCAATAATATCATCATCGGCGGTGGTAATAAGGATCAGATCACCGGTGGGAATGGTAGCGACATCGGCACTGGCGACTACGGCCACGCGATCTTCAATGCCGCGGGCATCCTAACCTTCATTGAAACCATCAGCACTAAGCTCGGCAACGAAGATACAATCACCGTTGGCAATGGGGATAACATCATCCTCGGTGGAGAAGGCAAAGATACCATCACTGGTGGTGACGACCGTGATGTGATTCTAGGTGACAATGGCAATGCTACATTTAGCAACGCCGGCGTCCTCCTCGACATCATCAGCACCGACACATCCATCGGCGGCAACGACATCATCACCGCAGGTAACGGCATAAACGTCATCCTCGGCGGCTTCGGCGCAGATGATATCACCGGCGGCACCGACCGCGACGTGGTCCTCGGCGACAACGGACAAGCAACATTTAACACCGCAGGCATCCTCACCTTCATCACCACCATCAGCCCAGAAATCGGTGGCGATGATGTCATCAAGGTTAGCAACGGAGATAACATCATCCTCGGCGGCGCGGGTAAAGACACCATCACCGGCGGCGCTGACCGCGACGTGATTCTAGGTGACAATGGCAACGCTACATTTAGCAACACCGGTATTCTACTCGATATCATCAGCACCGATTCCTCCATCGGCGGCAACGACATCATCACCGCAGGCAAGGGGCTAAATATCAGCCTCGGCGGCTTCGGCGCAGATGACATTACTGGTGGCTTCGACCGCGACGTGGTCCTCGGCGACAACGGCCATGCGACATTCAACACCGTCGGCGACCTCACCTTCATTACCACCATCAGTCCAGAAATCGGCGGTGATGATATGATAACGGTCGGCAACGGAGATAACTTTGTCTTCGGCGGCGAGGGCAATGATACCATCACCGGCGGTGACGACCGCGATGTAATCCTCGGTGATAATGGCAATGCGACTTTCGACGAAACTGGCATCCTCACCTTCATCACCACCACCGACCCATCAATCGGCGACGATGATATCATTATAACGGGCAACGGATTCAATATTATCATCGGTGGAATCGGCGCAGACCAAATCACGGGTGGCTCCGGTCGCGACATCGTCGTAGGCGATAATGGCAACTCCACCTTCGACGACACCAGCGTCCTCACTCGAATCAAAACCACTGATGCCGGCGTCCTCGGAAACTACAATGATACCATCATCCTCGGCAGCGGCGATAATCTGGTGCTGGCAGGAAATGGCGATGACATCATCGTCACCACCAGCGGCCATGACGTAATCGTGGGTGACAATGGTCGGGCGATATTCGCCAACCTAGTGGGTGAGAGTCAGGTCAGCGATGTCATCAGCACAGACACCGCCATCGGTGGCCGCGACATCATTGATGCAGGCACCGGCAATAACGTGATCATCGGCGGCTTCGAAAAAGACTACATCTTCGCTGACAGTGGTAGCGACTTCGGAACCGGTGACAGTGGTCACGCCGTCTTCAATACCGCCGGGCTGCTAACATTTATCGAAACGATCAGTCCGGAGCTGGGTGAAAATGATCTTATATACCTCGGTGCCGGAAATAACGTCTTCCTCGGTGGCTCCGGCAGCGATGAAATCATTAGCCTCGGTGGCGACGACCTTATCTTCGGCGACAATGGCAATGCGTCCTTCAGTGAAACAGGCATCTTGATTTACCTCACCACGAGCCAGCGTAGCATCGGCGGTGATGACATCATCGATGCGGGTGACGGCACCAATATCATTCTCGGCGGCTTCGGAGCAGACCTCATCAACGGCGGATCCAATCGCGATTTTATCTTAGGGGATAACGGCAATGCCACCTTTAACACCTCCGGCGTCTTGACTTACTTCACCACCACCCAACCCGACATTGGCGGGAACGACAGGATCAGCGCCGGTAACGGCTCCAATGTCGTCTTCGGCGGCTTGGGTGCCGACACCATCATCGGTGGCAACAATCGGGATGTCATCTTGGGCGACAACGGCCATGCCACCTTCAACTCCGCTAGCGATTTGATCTATATTGTCACTACCCAACCCAGCATCGGCGGTGACGACCTGATCTTCGGTGGCGACGGCTCTAACTTTATCTTCGGCGGCTTCGGGGCTGATATCATCACCGGCGGTAATAACCGAGATTTCATCATCGGTGATAATGGATTCGCCTTCTTCGACGATGCTTCAGTGATCACCAATCTCTCGACCGACCAACCCAAGTTCGGGAATGACGATCTCATCGACGCCGGAGCCGGCGATGATGTAGTTTTCGGAGGAAAAGGCCGTGACACCCTCGCCGGTGGAGATGGCCGCGACGTAATCGTTGGCGATAACGGCCAAGCCACGTTTGATCCATCGTGGACGATGACGTTCCTCACCACTTACAATAGAGAATCCGGTGATGATGACACCATCCTCGGTGAATCTGGAAGCGACTTAATCTTCGGTGGCGGCGGCGATGATATCATCGACGGCGGAAGTGGTGATGATACCCTCGTTGGCGATCTGGGAGACTATAACATTGGCAGCAGCAATCCGCGTGGAGTCACTCTTTATAGAGAAGCAAATGGAGGTAACGACATCATTGACGGCGGCGCTGGCGACGACCTAATTCTTAGCAGCGGCGGGGATGATAACATAGACGGCGGTAGCGGCAGAGATACGCTCTTCGCAGGCTATGGCAATGACCTTGCTTATGGTGGCACGGGTGATGACATCGTGGTGGGTGGTCCCGATGGTGACTTCATGGATGGTGGCTTTGATAACGATACCCTCTACGTCGATGTCTTCGATACATGGGCCGGCGGTATGTTTGAAGACACCATCGTCGGTGGCCCATTCGTTAGCACGGGCCTCACCTATATCAATGGTCCAATCTATCACTTTGGTATTACCCTGGCTGGTGGCGCCGCCGGTAATCTCGCGCGAGCCTTTGCCCGCCTGACTCAGCTCGCTGATGACGGAATGGGTGAGCTTTACTGGAATCTTGCGGATCTGGAACTCTCCGCCATTCTCGAATCTTCGATCCTCGATTCGCTCATGGATCGCGGCTTTGACAACCTCCGCTGGGGTGGTGTGGGTGGCGCGATTTTGGCGCTCGCGGCTCGCGAGTTGGCGACTCCTTCGCGGCTTAGCCATGGCGGCATTCTCGAGCGGCAATGGAGTGAGTTGCTTGCGCTCGCAAATTAAATCGCGGTTGAGCTGGATATTTTTTGCCTCAAGAGACATACCCCTCCAGTCATGCGCACTGTGTTTTGCCGAATCATTCTAACTCTCGCGGTTAGCATCGCGGGGTGTGGCGCTCTCCTCGCCAAGGCGCCCGCCGCTCCGTCGGATCTTCGCGTCAAGCCGCTCGGGGTGAACTCCTTCCTCTTGGAATGGAAAGATAACTCCAAGAATGAACTGGGCTGGGAGATTCTCGTGTCCAAAGGGGTGACCAAGAGTCCCAGTCGCTTTCAGTTGATTCCATCGCCTAACATCACCTCCTACGTCGTCATCACCACGTCGGTTCCGGGGAGCACGCTTTCATTTCAATTGGCGGCTTACGATGGCACCTCGGGCAACGAGGTGTTCTCCAAGAAAACCTCCACGGTCGTCGCGAAAGCATTCCCCACCACCACCTTCGGAAAACCCACGGAACTTGCGGCAAGGACGATGGATGACGGGCGCATTCGTCTCGCGTGGAAAGATAATGCCACGTCTGAGCACGGCTATCAGATCGAAGCAAAAAAGGGCTTGGCCGCGTGGGCACCTGTTGGCATCGCCAACCCTGGGACAAAGTTCAGCACGAATGTCATCAATTTCGAACCCGGCACCAGTTATTCACTGCGGGTGAAAGCATTCAAAACTTACCCACTCGTATTCTCAAAGTATAGCAACGTCGTCTCGGCGGATACGTTGACCTTCCAAGATCCAGACAGTTTGGTGGCCACTCCCGGTGCCGACGGATCAGTCGCTTTGAAATGGAAAGACCGCTCATCAGTCGAGGCGGGTTATGAAATCGAAATCAAAACCGGAACCGCCGCATTTTCTAAGATTGGGGAAGTCGCCGCCAATGTCACTTCCACCAGTTCGATCAAAGGGTTCGCATTAAACACAGACTATGAATTCCGGGTGCGGGCCGTCCGCTTTGTAAATCTCGTGCGAGTTTACTCGGACTACTCAAACTCCTCCATCGCGAAGACCTCGCTGCTTAGTAATCCGAGCGACCTCGCTGGTAGCGTGCTGAGTAACACTTCCGTCAACCTTACATGGAAAGACAACTCAGCTCGCGAACATCTCTATGTGATTGAGCGCCGCCGTGCGGGAACCACGGAATTCACCAACGCCGGCTCGGTGGGAGAAAACGTTAAAGAATACACGGTTACGGGACTCATTCCCGGCGCGAGTTATGATTTCAGGGTGGGTTCGTCTGAATTTTCCGGCACGCCTGCGTATTCATCTGCAGTGCAATTTAGGACGACCGGCGGCGCATTGGATAGCAATCCCGATCGCTCGGTTTATTGGAATAGCTCATTTCTATATCAAATCCCGGTGACCAATCCGGCGACTTTGCAATCCATCGAAGTGACCGATTTGCCGGCTGGATTGAGTTATAGTTCCGCCACCCGCACTATCAGTGGAACCACCACGGAAGAAGGAGTGAAGTCAGTCGGCTTGAGAGCCACATTCGCGGGTTCCGCCGAGTCCACGGCCACCATGGTCCTGCGGATCATTCGTCCTCCGGCCGCGCCGTTGATCGGGAGTGCGTTCTCGCCGGTGAATGTGAACTCGGGAAACATGGTGGCAGTTTCATTAACTAATAAATTCTCCGATCCCGACGCAGCGGATGCGCGGCGCGTCACCACCACGCTTGGTAATTTCGATATCATCCTTTACCCGTTAGCGACCCCCGCGACGGTTGCTAACTTTTTGAACTATGCAAATGCAGGCAGCTATGACGGCTCGTTTTTCCATCGCTCGCCAGACAACTTTGTGGTCCAAGGCGGTGGCTATCGCAATAGCGGAACGACCTTCACCGAGATCTCGAAATTCGCCGCCATCGTGAATGAACCCGGCATTTCCAACACAGTCGGGACCGTGGCGATGGCGAAAACTGCGGGAAATGCGAACAGCGCGACCTCCGAGTTTTTCGTCAGCGTGGCGGATAACAAGGCGGTGCTCGACGGGCAAAACGGAGGCTTCACAGTCTTCGGCCGCGTGGCTGGAACTGGCATGAGCGTGGTCGATGCTATCAACGCCCTGCCGCGCAAGAACTACACCGTCACCCTGGGAGGTTCATCGAGAGCTCTTGAAGATGTCCCCATCAATGTCGTCGCGCCTGCACCCGCGGTGATGGATCCTACTAAATTAGTGAAAGTGACTTCTGTCGCCGTCGTGTTGGTGCTGCGCTACGAGGTGCTCTCGTCCGATGCAGCAGTGGCCACCGCCGTGGTCAGCGGGTCTAACGCGAACATCACCGGCGTCGCCTCCGGCGTCGCCTCCGGCACCGCGACGATCACGGTGAAGGCCATCGACCTCGACAACCAAATGACGTCGCAGACCTTCGAGGTCAGCGTGCCGTAGCCGGTCAGTTAGGCTTCAGAAATCCTCGCGACTCGCAGTCGCTCGGCAGTGACGAGTGCTCGGAATTTCGCATAGTCCTCCTCGCGCGTGGAGGAGAGGAGGCGATACGAGTAGTGCTTCCAGTGCCGCATTTCCTCAAGCGCGTTGCTCATGCGCAGGGCGATGATTTCATCGCTATCCGTGCCTCGGCCGGCGAGGCGCTCGTGTAATTCTTCCTCGCTGGGCGGCATCACGAAGAGATCCACCAACGCCCGCTGGATGTTAGAGTCCTGGCAGTTGCGGACTTGCTCTGCGCCTTGCACGTCGATGTCCATCACCACATCCGTCCCGGCTTGGAGGTGAGAAATGACCTCGGATTTCAACGAGCCGTAAAGATTGCCATGGACTACCGCATGTTCGAGGAAGTCTCCGGCCTCGAGCCGGTGGAAAAAATCTTCTTTGGTTAGGAAGTGATAGTCCCTGCCGTTTTCCTCTCCCGAGCGAGGCGGGCGGGTGGTGCAGGAAATGGAGTAGCGGACCTCGCCGGAGTCGGCCAGTTGCCGGCAGAGCGTGGTTTTCCCAGATCCAGATGGACCCGAGACGACGAGGAGAATGCCGGAGCGCGCGGACATGGAGGCAGGATGTAGAGACGGTTGCCGGGCAGGAATCGAGAAATTTATTCGCATTTCCGCAATCGCCCCCGACCGGGCAATTTGCAGATTGCCTGCGTGGTGGAAATCTCAGAGTTTCACGCAGGTAGCCATGCTTCTTCCGGTATTCCAAGATCTGATCAAGCCGCAATGGTGCGCGGTGCTCGTGGCACTCAAGCACTCCGGTGGCTTGCCAGTCACCGATTTGGCGAGGCAGGTGGAGGCCAGCTACATGGCGGTGAAACAACACTGCGAGGATCTGAAAAAACTCGGCTACCTCGACCGCTCGCGAGTGCCCCGGACCGTCGTCGGGAGACCCGAGATTTTCTACAGCCTGAGTGCCAAAGCGGACGCGTTGTTCCCCCAAGCTGGGGTGAGTTTCACGCTGGATTTGCTCGATGAACTCAAGTCGCTCCTCGGTGAAAACACGCCGGATAAGCTGCTTTTCCAGCACTTTCAAAAGCAGCAGGAGCAATGGCAAGTGCTTCTCGCCGCCGCGCCATCGCTCGTGGAAAAAGTGAGCAAACTGGTCGCCCTGCGGGAAAAGGAAGGCTGCTATGTCCGCTGCCAGATCGATCCCGAAGCCGGCCTGAGCATCGAGGAATTCCACAACCCATTGCAGCGGGTTTTCGAGCGCTATCCGCGGGCCATCGCCATGGAGCAGCGGATGATCGAGCAGCTGTTAGGAGTCCGGGTAAGCCGCCGCGAACTCAGCGGCGGACGGAACGGCCAGCCGCGCGTGATTTTCGAAGTGCCGGGCCATTGACGGTGTCAGGAAATAACCGTGAATGTCCGCAACCCTGTCCGCGTCGTAACGCCCACTCATTCTGAAAACCATGAAGACTCCCCATTTGTTGCCCCTTGCCGCCCTCGTTTTGTTAGTTGCTACCGGCTGCGACAAGCAATCGCCGGAGATCGCAAAGAAGATCGCCGAGCTTGAGCAAAAAAATCACGAGTCCGCGGATCGCCAACGCGAGCTTGAGCAAGAACTCGAAGATCAGAAGCTAGCGGCGGAGCGCGACGCCATCGAGCGTGAGCGGGTGCGAATCGAGGATGACCGCGCCGAGCTGGCACGCCAACAAGGAGCCGCCGCTGCGGAACAGGACCAAGCACTCCTAGAGCGCGAGAAAGCACTCTCTATCCGCGAGGGCAAGCTCGAGCAATTTCAAGCCGCCCTCACCGAGAAGGAAGATGACCTCCAAGAGCAAACCCAACAGCTCAGTGATCGGGATCGCGATTTGGCCGGGCGCGAAGCGTTGGCCTTCGAGCCACCCGCGCCGAGCGAACCGGTGGCGGACTATGGCATGTTCTATGATTCACTCTCCTCGTATGGCTCGTGGTTCGAGACACCGGACTATGGCTACGTCTGGCAGCCCGTGGTCGTGCGCGAGTCTAACTG
>JAYTLO010000164.1:0-1006 GCA_043729385.1 Akkermansiaceae bacterium | reverse complement strand
TCACCTGCCCGCTCCCGGCCCCTGCCACGGGCATGATGGAGGCCACCTTGGGTGCGGCGGCTTCGAGGGTGATTTCGTAGGCTCCGCGCGCGGTGACGTTCAACGGGACTTCGAGCACACTGCCCACCGGGGTCAGCACCGCGTTGGAAATTTCCGTCGGTGCGCCGAGCGCATTCAGTCCGGTGAACGGAATCTCCCGCACGCGCACGCGCACTTTTCCGGTCGTGGTGAAATCAGCCAGCCGGGAGAGGTTGCCGATTTTGACCTTCGTAGAAAATGCCTGCGGCCCGTCGTTTCCCACGAGGATGCGCGCTTGCCCTGCACTGGGCTGGACCGAGGCAAGTCCGCTGAGAAATCCACCGGGAGTCACCGGGATCATCGCTCCACTCAGGTCAGCGTAGGCCTTATACAGATGCCAGAGCGCCCGGGGCTGAAAAGGCGAGGTGGTCAGGATGTTATCCAGCCGACCCGGAGCAAGTCCGTTAGTCGTGCCATCCGTCTGCGCCGCGTCTTCATTCCAGCAGGCGCGGATGGCATAACGGATGTCGGTGCGTTCCAGATTGCTCAAGAAACGAACCGCATTGCCCGGACTTTGCATCAAGTCCACGCCAGGGCCTTGGTATTCGTTCACGTCGATGGGCCGATCCGCGATGCCATTAGCTGCCATGAAATCGCGGACCATCCGCACCTGGTCTGCGATCTCTTTCGGATTCACCATTTCGTGCCAGCTCACGATGTTAGGGAGCACGCCATTATCCCTCGCATAAAGCAGAAAGGCCTTCAGCCATCCGGCGCGCACGGGGCTGGTCTGAGTCACAAAATAAGCAATGCTTGGCCCGACGATCACCGCGTCGGGATCTTTCGTGCGGACTCTTTGATAAGCGTGTTTCCAAGTGGCAAAAAACTGCGCCTGCGTGCGCCCCCAGAAATCGGCGTTGTCGGGTTCATTCCAAAGATCCCACTCGACCTGCCAGCCCGCTGCGGCCGGAAAATTAGCGAGTTGATA
>JAYTLO010000163.1:0-18733 GCA_043729385.1 Akkermansiaceae bacterium | reverse complement strand
TACCTCACCCTCTCCTAACAACCAGCAAACCAAACCCGAAAAACCACCTCTCAGCAAAAGTCAGAAGTCACTTTTACAGAAAAAAATTTGCGCGGCCTTTGAGCGTAATGGGATTACTCACTGTCCCGGTGATGATGTAGCCGTCCGTGTTGAAGGTCATGCCGACCACGGTTAGGGCCGCCCCGGTGGTGACTGTGCCGGAGGTGCCGGCGAAAACGGCAGTGAAACGCTTGGCCCATGACACGTGGGCTTTGCCACTGCCTGCATCCCAGTTGTTGATCGATCCATTCCAGGTGCCAGTGCCGCCTTGGCTCAGCGCGTCACCGTTTGCTGCAATACTGCCGGTCCCGCCGTCCCAATAGATAACTGCGGCACTGACATTCGACGAGATCGCCACGGCGATGAATAGAAGTTTTGTTTTAGGGGACATTGGATAGATTTTCTGTTAATTGTTAGATGTGTGGCTGGTAAGTGGATGCAGAGGTGTTTGAAGTCACAAAACATTTAGTATCTACCCATGGCGCATGAGGAAGGTCGCGCTATCGCCCGCCAGATTGCTATAAGTGAGAATTAAACTAGTACGGATTGTTATGTTTATTAAACTAACTTCCTAATTAAATCATCGTCGGTGCAGCCTTTGCAGGCTTTTGCAGGCTTTGCAGAGGTTTTGGGGGGGGCGGATTTTTTAAAAATCTCAGGGGCAATTGGACGAATTCCCAATCTACTCTTGGCCAGGCTCGTGCAGCGGGAGTGCTTCAACCGTTGGCCTTTCACTCCTCATGAGCTTGTCGCGGTGTTGAGGACCCGCCGTGCTTGTCTCACGTTCTACGAAGCCGAGGCGTTCTAGCAACTCGTTCGCATCTCGGCCAAATTCAATGAAATCACCCGAGCACATGGGCTGAATGCGCCTTGCCATCTCTCTATCCGACTTCAGCGTGCAAGCCGGGATTACCTACTTGAGGAAGAAGCGAGTCCACGAACTACGAAAGGATTTCCGACGAACTCAGAAAACAAATCAGCCGGTATGCGCAAACAGGCTCCGGGACGGAATTTGTGACATACCGAGGTTGCCGGTTCGCTCACCAGCCATTTATGCACTAAGCTGACGAGTGGGTGGGAGCGAAGTGCTCCTGGAGGCGGGACTTGCACCGACACTTGACGAGGTCTGAGCTTGTTGCCACTGCGTTGGGGCTACGCCAGGAGAATGAATGGAGCTCCTCGCATGAATTTCACTTGCGACCTCAACCCGTGAAATGATGGAGCAGGAACGCTTTCGTCCGAGGTCGGCAGCGCTTCGCTCACATTCGGGTTCACCTCAGGCTTGCGCGGCTGCTCCCGGTTCTTTACCCATCCGCCCACATGACCCACGACCCGGACCAACATGACTCGCTCGGCGCGATGTATTCCGACTATTTCCTCGACTACGCCAGCTACGTCATCCTCGAACGGGCGGTCCCTCACCTCTACGACGGCCTCAAGCCGGTCCAGCGCCGCATCCTCCATGCGATGGATGAACTCGACGACGGCCGCTACAACAAGGTCGCCGGGATCGTGGGAAATACGATGAACTACCACCCGCACGGCGACCAGTCGATCGGTGCTGCCATCGTCGGCCTCGGGCAAAAGGATCTGCTCATCGACACCCAAGGAAACTGGGGCAACACGCTAACAGGCGACGGTGCCGCCGCGCCGCGATACATCGAGGCTCGGCTCACAAAGTTCGCCAACGAAGTCGTCTTCAATCCGAAAACCACCAACTGGCTGCCCAGCTACGACGGACGGAGAAAAGAGCCGGACACCTTGCCGGTGAAATTTCCGCTCCTGTTAGCGCAAGGCGTCGAGGGCATCGCCGTCGGTCTCGCGTGCAAGATCCTGCCGCATAATTTCCACGAACTCATCGAAGCCGCCATCGCCGTGCTGCGCGACTTGCCGTTCACGCTGATCCCGGATTTCCCCACCGCCGGGATCATGGACGCGTCCGACTACCGCGACGGCCTGCGCGGCGGAAAAGTCCGGGTCCGCGCCCGCATTTCCACCGAGAAAAAAGGCTACCTGCGCATCACGGAAATCCCTTTTGGCACCACCACCGGCGCGTTGATGGAGTCGATCGTGGCCGCCGCCGACAAAGGGAAAATCAAGATCCAGAAGATCGAGGACAACACCGCCGCGAATGCCGACATCCTCGTCTATCTGCCCGCCGGGGCCGATCCCGACCAGACCCGCGACGCGCTCTACGCCTTCACCGACAGCGAGCTAACCATTTCACCTAACTCCTGCGTCATCGTCGATGGCAAGCCGGTGTTTATGGCAGTTTCCGAAATCCTCCGCCGCACCACCTTCCACACCCGCGACCTGCTCCAACAGGAACTCGAAATCAAACTCAGCGAACTCGCTGAGAAATGGCACTTCAGCTCGTTAGAGAAAATCTTCATCGAGAACCGCATCTACCGCGACATCGAAGAATGCGAAACCTGGGAAGCCGTCCTCAAGGCCATCGACGACGGCCTTAAGCCGTTCAAGAAACTCCTCAAGCGCGAAGTCACCGAGGACGACCTCGTCCGGCTAACCGAAATCAAGATCAAGCGCATTTCCAAGTTCGACGCCTTCAAGGCCGACGAGGAAATCCGCGGGCTGGAGAAGTCCATCGACGAGACCGAGAAGCACCTTCGCAACCTCACCAAATACACCATTCGTTGGTACGAGGAACTCGCGAAAAAGTATGGCAAGGACCGCGAACGCCGCACCGAGATCGCTTCGTTCGAGCGGGTGGACCGGATGCAAGTCGTCGCCGCCACCGAGACCCTCTATCTGGACGCCAAGAACGGTTTCGCTGGTTACGGACTCAAGAAAGACGGCGAACCCGTGGAAAAATGCTCTACCATCGACGACCTCATCACCTTCACCTCGGACGGCAAGATGCGGATCATGAAAGTGGCGGACAAAGTCTTCGTCGGCCAGAAGCCGTTGCGGGTCGCCATTTTCCGCAAGGAGGAAGACCTCATTTACTCGATGATCTATCGGGACGGTCGCGATGGTGCCATCCTCGCCAAGCGCTTCACCGTCGGCGGCATCACCCGCGACAAGGAATACGAACTGACCAAGGGCACGCCAAACAGCCGCGTCCTCTACTTCGCCTTCCACAAAACCAACGAGGAGAGCGCCGCGCAGATGTTGTTAGTCTATCTCAAGTCCGGCCTGCGGATGCGCAACCTGATCCGGCCGTTGCACTTCGCCGAGTTCGGCATCAAAGGCCGCTCCAGCGCCGGCAACCTCGTCACCAAACACGGCATCGAAAAAATCATCCGCGCACCGAAGGACTACGATCCAAAGCTGGGGGCGTGAGGCGGGACTCCAGGAAGCCAATGCGTTCGGACTGCGGGGACATGTCACCGCTTTCCCACTGGTCGACATGTCGGCCAGTGGGAAAGCTCCGACCTGTCGGAGCAGTCCGCACTTGGTGACACCTTAGCCTGCGCACATCGCTCTCGGCCACGCCTGACAGCTCGGTTTTTTTGGTTTGAGCGTTCGTGAATCACAGTTAAGACTCCGCCCGAAAGCGATGGCAAAAAAGGTTTCTAAAATTTCCAGCACCCTCAAACAACTTGGTGAAATCCAAGGGGCGGATTGGGACTTCATCGCGCTTTTGAATACCGAGGTTAAGGAGCTTGAGATCGCGCGCTCGCTCAAGCGGTTAGCAAGCATCCAAGTGATGGAATGGGATTTCAGGACCGTCTTGCCGGCAGTCAAAAAAGTGGCGAACCAAGAGGTGGATGTCGCCGGATTTTTCAAACGGACGGCCCATTACAAGGTGATGGAATGGGATTTCCGGAGCGCCTTGCCAGTCGAAAGCATTCCCGCGCCGGTAGCACCGGCGAGCACATTGATCAGCCCGGAGGAAATCCAGGCGATCACCCTGCGGCTGAAAAGTTTCCTGCAATTCGTGGTGGTGAATTTGATCGATGAGCCGAGCAACGCGCAAATTAAGGTCACGCAAATGGGGCCAACCGGGCTGCGCTTGAAACTGGTGCTGGTGCAGAAGGATGTGGCGATGCTCATCGGCCGGGAAGGGCACACGGCCGCCGCGATTCGCAATATTCTCAAGGCCGCTGCCGCGATTCACGGCGTGCAGGTGTTATTACAAATCCACTCGGACGAAGACGAACTGGCGCTTCTCGCCAAAGAAACAGCGCGGCAGTAATGCGTTGTTAGGGAAATGACGAGGTTGTCATCTCGGGTCGGGCGACTAGGGTTCTGGCGATGCAAGTAGCCGATCTTTCCACTGACTCGCCGATGGCGTTGATCCTTGAAACGCTGCCCGGAGCGCGGCGGGCGATTTTCGCCCGCTACCACCTCGGCGGTTGCCAAAGCTGCGCTTTTTCTAACGAGGAAACACTAGCAGAACTCTGCGCCCGCTCAGAGATCCCGGCGGACGAGGTGCTGGAACATTTGCTAACAAGCCACGTCCATGATTCCGCGATGCTGATAGAGCCCGCCGTCGCGAAAGCGGAAATTTCCACGCTGCGGCTCATCGACCTGCGCACCCGCGAAGAGCACGAAGCGGTGGTGATTCCCGGCTCGGAATTTTTCACCCAAGAACTCCAACAGCAGCTTTTCGCCGGAGATTCTGGCACCAAGATCGTGCTCTACGATCACAGCGGCAAGAACGTGCTCGATCAAGTCGCCTGGTTCCGCGGCCACGGCCTCAATGAAACCTACGGCCTCCGCGGCGGGATCGATGCCTGGAGTCAAGAGATCGACCCATCCATCCAGCGCTATCGGCTAGAGATGGGCGGATGACGCCGTGGACTGACGGCAGCCCGCTGCCGCTGTGATGCTCGCAGCCTGCTGCGGCATGGTCGGATGTTGCAGCAGTGAGCGAATGCGAGTCGTCTCTCCGCCAGCAGGCTGGCAACACCCGAAAGCGGCAGCAGGCTGCACGCAGTCCACGGGGCAACCCTCACTTGTGCAGGATCTTCGCGACCTTCGGGGCGCGCAGGCGATGCGGCTCCGGCAGATCTGAGCCGAGCAGTGGGCGGCAGTAGTTTTTGAAATCTTCGGTCACGCCGTTGCCATCGGCGTTGATGAAATTGTCCGGCATGTGGCGGGTTTTTCCGGCCACTTTCTTAATGTCCACCAGTTCGTAATCGACGCTGTAGTTGAGCACCGGACGGCGGATGACCACCGAGCCATCGACGTTGTCCCACATCGCGAACTGCACGGCTTTTTCGCCGACTTCACGCGCCTCGCGGGCGTCGCGGTCCGACTGGATGCCCATGAACGAGCGCTGCAAGTAGCCGAATGTATCGGATCTCACGCGCTTGATTCCGAGACCTTTGCGGATCTCGTTAGAGAGCAAGTCGCCGAGCGCACCGGTGCCGGAGAGCTGGATGTTACCGTGTGAATCCCGCTCCTCGGTGCCGAGGAGTTTGGTGATCATCGCGGTGCCGTCGGGATCGGAAATCCCTTCGGAAACCGCGATCGTGCAGAGGCCGTGCTTCTGATAGACGCGGTCCACGTCGGCCAGGAAATTTTCCATCACGAAATGGCGCTCCGGCACATAGACCAAGTGCGGGCCGTCATCGAGATACTTTTGGGCCAGCGACGAAGCGGCAGTTAGGAAACCAGCATGGCGACCCATCACCACGCCGATGTACACACCTTGCAGGGCGCGGTTGTCGAGGTTCACCCCGGAAAATGCTTGGGCCACGAAGCGCGCCGCCGAGCCGAAGCCCGGGCAGTGGTCGTTTTCCTCGAGGTCGTTGTCGATCGTCTTCGGAATGTGGATCGCCCTCAGCTCGTAGTTCGCTTCCTTGGCCTGCTCGTTGACGATGCGGACGGTGTCGGACGAGTCATTGCCACCGACGTAGAAAAAGTAACGGATGTAATGGGCCTGCATGACCTTGAACATGCGCTGGCAATACTCCTCATCGGGTTTGTCCCGAGTGGATAACAAGCCCGACGACGGCGTGCCGGCGACCTGCTCCAAGTTGTGGGTCGTCTCGCGGGTGAGATCGACGAAGTTTTCATCAAGGATCCCCCGCACGCCGTGGACGGCTCCATAAATGGACGTCACTTGGCTAAATTTGCGGGCCTCGAGAGCGACGCCAACAATGCTTTGGTTGATCACGGGAGTGGGGCCGCCACCTTGTGCGACTAAGACTTTTCCTTCTAAACGACTGCTCATGGGGCGGCGAGAATTGATGATCTTTCGCGAGATGCAAGCCCGGAAAAGTGGTGAAGAAGTTTGAGGGTTGAGAGTTGTGGCGAATTCAATTAACCCACTGACGGCATCACTCCCATCCCTAACATCGACACTCCAGCTCCCAATCCAGCTTGCCCGTGGTTGCCTGAAATTTCCGGCAGTCACGACTTCTCGCTGACCCGCCGCCACGGCCATGTGAAAGGCGCGAAGTTCTATCAGGACGCCCTCCGCTACGCCCAATCTCAGTGGATTTCCGGCAAGCCTGCGCAAGCGATTCTCCAGCTCAACAAGGCCTGGCTGGCGGATCTATCAGGCAGCGAGCCGGAGCTGCTCGCCAACCCGCCGCCCTATCAGGCGTTGGCTTGGATTTTAGAAAAATCCTCTAACGGCCATTGCGGCTATCTCGGCAATCCAGTCCGCCATTTCCAACATCTCGCCAGCCGGGTGTCCGGTCCCCGTGCGGAAATCCGGGCATGGCGCGCGTGGCTTTGCTTCCATCTAGCAGAGGAGATTCTTGATCGCGCGGACTACCCGCGTGACGGTGAGCAAATCACCCGCGAGGGGCTCTGGATTCCTAACCGTCAGCGGGCGCTCAATGAGATCTCCAAGCGGGGCTGGCCGGGTGAATGCCCGGAGCCTAAGACTGCGATTTAAGATCACTCTCTCACCTCTGGCCGCCGCCGACGGGCCAGCAAGACACCACCTGATAGACACAGCCCGAGGCTCGACCATTCCGGCACGCTGACCACATGATTGACCACGCCTGCCTTCGTGTAATCCACGATGTAGCCGAGATCGTCGATGCCGCCCAAGGTGGTGTTGCTCACGAAGAAGTTGTTGGACGCCCACCCGGTCATGAGTTCGTTAGAGAAATCCATGCCGTTGCTCACGCTCACGATTCCAGTGAGACCAGCGCCGCCATCGACTTCATTCCAGTGGCCGTTGGCTGTGCCACCGCCGCCGCCGAGTTCGACCGGGACGAAGGTGGCCAAGGGGAGATTAAATTCGGTCCGCCATTGGGCCAATGCGTTAGACCCGGTGTATTGGCCGCTGCCGGAGTTATAGAGATTGTAGGTTGTTCCATTGACGTTGTTGTTAGCCGTCCACAGCGTGCCGATTCCAAGGACATGGGCCATCTCATGCAGGACCACGCCGTAGAACGTGTTGTTAGCCACCAGCGCGGCGACGTCGGCTGAGTCGAACTCCATCGAGCCGGTGGTGGTGTAAAAGAGTGCCACGGTGGGCAGTCCGACGGGATTGTTGTCGTAGTAGGTTGCCGTGTCAGGCCCGGCGCTGCCGAGGATTCCGTTGACGCCGTCGATGGCGGGAAGGGACGCGGTGATTGTTAATCCATGCGGCCTCGGGAAGCCTGCTCCGTCATAAATCAAGTCGTAGCCGGTGATCGCGGAGTTCCAAAAGTCTGCCGCGTCGATGAAAGTCTGCTGCTGGATGGGTGTCATCGGTCCCGAGAAATTCAGGCTGATGAGTGCGATGCCATGGCACGGACCGACCGCAAAGACGGCTAAGATCAGCGGAAGTGGAAATCTCATGAAGCCGAAAGACTGGAGAGAGTCAGGGGTCGCGTCAATCGGTAAGGATCTATCAGTAGGAGGCACCACACTCCTGTGGTGCAGGCGAATGAGTGGTCATTGAAAAGCGCGAGCTCTTCCCAATGACTCTCCATTCGCTCCACCACAAGAGTGTGGTGGCTCCTATAACAAAAACTTAGAAGCCTGCTCTACGTCTTTGTCGCCACGGCCTGATAGATTGGCGATCAGGATCGTGGATTTCGGCAAGCTCCCTGCGATTTTCGAAATGTAAGCCATCGCATGGGCGCTTTCGAGCGCGGGGATGATCCCCTCGCTGTGGGCGAGCTCTTTGAAAGCGGCGAGCGCTTCGTCGTCGGTGGCGTAGGTGTATTCCACCCGGCCGATGTCTTGCAGGTAGGCGTGCTCAGGACCGACGGCGGCATAGTCTAGCCCCGCGGAAACGGAGTGGGTGAGCTCGATCTGGCCATCGGCATTGGCTAACAACCACGTCTTGGTCCCTTGCAAAACGCCGAGCCGACCACCTTGGAAACGCGCGGCGTGGCGCTCGGGCAAGATCCCATCACCGCCGGCTTCCACGCCCACCATGCGCACATTTTCGTCTTCGAGGAACGGATGAAACAAGCCGATCGCGTTTGAGCCACCGCCGACGCAGGCGACTAACAAGTCGGGCAATCGGCCTTCTTTCTCCAAAACTTGCTGACGTGCTTCCACGCCGATGACGCGGTGGAAATCCCTAACAATCATCGGAAATGGATGCGAACCCAGCGCAGAACCGAGGATGTAGTGCGTGTGATCCACCGTGGCGACCCAGTCGCGCATCGCCTCATTCACCGCCTCCTTGAGCGTCGCTTGGCCGGCGGTCACGGCTCTAACTTCCGCGCCCATCAGCCTCATGCGGGCGACGTTGAGGGCTTGCCGTTCCATGTCCACCGCGCCCATGTAAATGACGCATTCCATGCCGAAGCGCGCGCACACGGTGGCTGTCGCCACGCCGTGCTGACCAGCCCCGGTTTCTGCGATGATGCGCTTTTTCCCGAGCCGCTTCGCCAGCAGAATTTGGCCGATCGCGTTGTTGATCTTGTGGGCACCGGTGTGGAGCAAGTCCTCGCGTTTCAGATAGATTTTCGCGCCGCCTAGCAGCTCGGTCCAGCGTTCGGCGAAATACAGCGGCGTCGGGCGACCGCAGTAGTTGTGGAGGAGATCGTCGAGTTCCGCTTGGAATGCCGGGTCCGCCTTGGCGGCGGCGTAGGCGGTCGAGAGCTCCTGCAGCGGAGCCATCAGGGTTTCCGGGACGAACATCCCGCCGAAGTGGCCGAAGTGGCCGGTGGCGTCGGGAAGGGTGGGGCTGGGAGAAGTTGCGGTGGCCATGGACGGCGGCAGTCTCTTGCGGGATGCCGCAGGATTCAAGGGCGAATCAATTCTGTGTGCCTTCCGCGCCCACCACGAATTTGGTGCCCAAATCTCGCAAGCTGGCTTTGGCTTCGTCGGTGCCGTCGATGATCAAAACCACCGTTAAGGGCTGGGTCTGCGGGCGTTGATATTCATCGAGAGTTTTGCGCAGTGCGACGATTGCCAGCTTGAGGATTTGGCGGGTCGTTAGATCCACCTCGGGCGGGATCGCCAACGCGGCGACGTTCAGCTTCACGGTCAAAACGTTGTCCTCCATTTCGCCGCTGATGCCCACGTTGCAGAGAACCAGCAGGTTGGTCTCTTGGACTTTGTAGTTCGGGTTGTTAGTGGGGATCAAGTGCGGGCTGCGGATCGCATCGACCAGCACTTCAGGAAACGCGCCGGTAAGCGCCATTGGTCGCGGCATCACGGAAGCTTGCAGCGCCTCGCCGATTTCAGAAATCGCCTCGTCGCCATCGGTCCCTTGGAGGCTGATCGGTTCATAAATTGGCACCACCGTGATGGTCGTGGCGATGGCGGTGGCCCCGAGGAATCCGCCGAGAATGATCGTTGCTAACAGAGTCCTCATGGGGACGATATTGCGTGGGCGGTCGCTTGATGGCAAGGAATGCCTACTCACTCACCTCCATGCCCATGAGCCGCAAGACTTGCCATCTCCAGTTACCGCATTAGCATCCTCCCATGTTTTTCAGTGCCGTCATCACCGAAGCCGAAGAGGGCGGCTACGTTGCTTACAATCCCGAAACCGGAACGACGACCCAGGGCGAGACCTTCGACGAGGCGGTGGCCAATCTCCGGGAAGCCACGGAATTGTATCTGGAAGTTTTCCCGATGAAATCCAAGGCACCTGCGGTTTTAACCTGTTTCGAAGTCTCCCATGCTCAAGCTGCCGGTTGTTAGCGGGAAGAAATGCCGCAAGGCGCTTGCGCGGCTTGGATTCGAAGAGATCCGCCAACGCGGTAGCCATGTGGTGATGCAGCGTGGAGAATCCGGCTGAGTGGTCCCGATGCACGGCGAGATCAAAGTAGGCAATCTCGCCGGTGTCCTGAAACAGGCGGGTGTCAATGTGGAGGAATTCATCGTCGCGCTGGGGCAGTAGTTGATAGCAACCCCCGTGATCAGCTCTGGCAGAAAGTCGATAGACCCGGCTAACGGATTCAAGCAGCGGAATCAACGGCGACGTGAACCACAGAAATGCTCTTGTCGGAAGAATGCCCGCCGCGCTTGCCAAGCGAGTCGTTCCGGCTATGTGATGGCGCATGGACTACTTGGCACGTGCCCGCTATGTGATAGAAACCGAAGTGGACGGACTGCGCCGGATGGCAATCCGTCTGGATGAGAACCTGATCGACGCAGTCAAGATCCTCCAGCACACGCTTGAACACCGCGGCAAGGTCGTCGTCGTCGGCGTCGGGAAATCGGGAAACATCGGCCACAAGATCGCCGCCACTCTCAATTCCACAGGTGCCACTGCGGTGGTGTTAGATTCCCAGAACGCCCTACACGGCGACCTCGGCCTGCTCTCCGACGGGGATGCCGTGCTCGCGCTTTCCTACTCCGGTGAGACCCGCGAGCTGATGGACTTGCTGCCGTTCATCAAGCGCTTCGACGTGAAACTCATCGCTCTAACCGGCACACCCGGCTCCACGCTTTCCCGCTTCAGTGAGGTGACGCTGGACACCTCCGTCGAGCGCGAAGCCTGCCCGCTCAATCTCGCGCCAACCTCGTCGTCCACCGCCATGCTGGTGATGGGCGATGCGCTGGCGATGGTGCTGCTAGAATCGCGTGGATTCACGGAAGAGGACTTCGCTAGATTTCACCCCGGCGGTTCGCTGGGCCGCGCGCTGCTCACGCGGGTCTCCGACATCATGCGGGCCGACACGGCGCTGCCGACGGTGGCCGAGGATGGAAATGTGTTCGCTGCGCTGGACTCGATGAACCGCGCTCGCGCTGGAGCCTGCCTGATTCTCAAACCAGACGGCAGCCTCGCCGGGATCTTCACCCACGGCGACTTCGCCCGTAGTTTCCGCAACGATCCATCGCTAGGAGAAAAGCCGGTGGCGCAACTCATGACTCAGCACCCGATCACCGTGCGGGCCGATGCGCTGGCGGTGGAAGTTCTCAAAACCATCGGTGCAAACCGGATCGACGATATTGTGGTGTTAGACGAAGCGGGGAAACCGGTCGGGCTGATCGACACGCAGGATCTGGCGCGGTTGAAGATTGTATAAGACTCAAGACTCAAGAAAAGAGTAGGAGCGGCACCTCTTACGTCTTATGTCTGAAAAGAAAAAAACCGCACCCCGTGAGGAGTGCGGTTTTTGTGAGATCCAGAAAGATTAACGCTTGGAGAACTGGAAGCGTGCGCGGGCACCGGGTTGACCAGGTTTTTTCCGGTCCTTCATCCGTGGGTCACGGGTGAGGAAACCGAGTGGCTTGATGACCTTGCGATGCTCGGGGTCCACCAGCGTGAGCGAGCGGGAAATCGCGTGGCGGATCGAGATCGCTTGGGCTTGCTTGCCGCCGCCTTTGACGACGACTTTGAGGTCAAACTTGTTCGACAACGAGACGGCGAGGAATGGCGCGAGCACTGCATTCTGAAGCTCGATGGTCGGAAGGTATTCTTCGAACGAGCGGTCGTTGATGGTGATCTGGCCGGTGCCTTCGGTCATCCAGACGCGGGCGACGGCGGTTTTGCGGCGGCCGGTGGCGCTTTGAGTGGTGGTGGCGGTCATGTTAGGAAAATGTGCGGATTATTTGACGGCGTAGGCGACAGGAGCTTGAGCTTCGTGCGGGTGAGTTTCACCGGCATAGACCTTGAGCTTGCCGAACTGGGCGCGACCAAGGCGGGTCTTCGGGATCATGCCCCAGACCGCACGCTCGACGAGCAAGATCGGACGGCGCTCGCGGACGATGCGCGGAGTTTCCACTTTCTGACCACCGACGTAGCCGGAGAAACGAGTGTAAATCTTGGACGTTTCTTTGGTGCCTGTTAGGAGAACTTGGTCGGCATTGATCACGACGACGAAATCGCCGGTATCGACATGGGAAGTGAAGATTGGCTTGTGCTTGCCACGGAGGAGGCGTGCGGCTTCAACGGCGACTTGGCCGAGGATTTTGCCCTTGGCGTCGATGACATACCACTTGCGCTCGACTTCGTGCGGCTTGGCGGAAAACGTATTCATGTGCTTGTAATAAAAATAGCTTCGAACACACAGGATGTGCGAAGGGGTGCGCAAACTAGGGAGCCGGTTTCTGGGTGTCAACCGGGAAATCTTGGGAATTTCCCGGCTGAAACCGGCTTCCTGTCAGGGTGCACGCGGGCCTTGATCAGTCGCGCTGAATCTTAATCACCTTACTCACACTTTCGTTGCCCACCGAGTCCACGGCGGTGATCGTGATGGTGTTTTTACCCTTTTTCAGGGCTGCTTTAAACTTCCAGCCCGTGGTGCCAGTGGCGGTCTTGATGCTGCCGGAGTTGACCTTGTAGGTCACTCTCACTACCCCGAAGGCGTCGCTGGCCGTGCCCTTGACGCTGAGAGTTTTGTCGGATGTGGATTTAGGCACTTGGGTGACAACTGTGAGCAGCGGCCGCGTCACATCGGCCGGGAAACGGAGCACGCGGTTGTTGTCGTGGTCGGTAACCCAGAGGCTACCGGTGGCATCTACAAACGGCGAGAACTGAGGGATGTTTAAGCCGCGGCTCGTTGCGGCGGAGATGTTGGTGATGAAATCCGGCTGCCCGACCACGCCATCAGCCGCGCTGCCGGTCGCCTTGGTGGAGGCGTTGGAGAAACGTAAAACTCGACGATTGAATGTATCGCACACCCATAACGAATCGTCGGCAGTGAGAAATGCTCCTTTTGGCGAATTTAATTTTTCCGCAGCAAGGCCGCTAGTGGTGCTGTTGAAATCGGGTTGGCCCAGAACGGCGGTTGCAGCAGCTCCGTTGCTGAGAATGGCAGCATTGTTGAAGCGCATCACCCGATTGCCATTCCGACACGACACGAAGAGGGTTCCCGCTGAAGAAACTGTCACGCTTACGGGACTTTGAAGGCCGCTTGCGCCAAATCCTGCTCCGGAAGTTGTAAAGAGTGCTTGGCCCAGCACGCCATCGGCGGCGGAACCGCTTACTTTTGTGCTGATCGACGCGAATCGCAGGACGCGATTATTGCCCGAGTCGGCGACCCATAGGCTGTCGTTGGCATCGATCCAGACTCCAGTGGGAATGGACATTTTGTTTGTCGTCGCTGCGGGGGTGACGGTGGTGAGGTTCGGTTGTCCGAACACCAAGTCGGCAGTCGGCCCGTTTCCGCGATAGATCGCTGCCTCATAGACCACCACCCGGTTGTTTTCTGAGTCCGCCACCCACAGGCGGCCGAACCGGTCGAGAAACATTCCCGTTGGGTCCAACAGCCCCGTGGCATTGCTGCCGCCGTTTCCGTCGCTGAATGAGACCGTGCCAAAAACCGCTTCTGCGGGAGCACCATTGGTGAGGGCTGCCACGTTGGGGTAGCGGAGAATACGATCCCCCGAGGCTTCCCCGACGAAGACCTTGCGGCTTATAGGATCAACCAGCACGCAGACCGGATTCTGGGACCTGAACGAGGTCAGTGGAGCAGGGTCGTCAGCGCTTGTGAAATCCGGCTGACCCAGCACCAGATCGGCGGCGGCGTGATTGGGGATGGTTTTTCCAGAAGCTTGGCCAACCAATAGGAGGCCGAATAATCCGGCGAAGTATGGAGTTTTCATAGTCCCTTCTAACTACCCAACCGCGAAAATGGAGACAAGCAGAATCCCGCGCGTGAACTCCTTACCTAACTGGCGCGCGGCGATTATTAAGCGTGAAATTCTGGCTCGTGAGATATATTTCCCGCACTTGCCCAAATCCAACCCTCGAACCCATGAAAACGAAACTCAATCGGATCCGTCTCTCAGCTCTAGCACTTTGCCTCGTCAGGCAGCAAGTGCCCAAACTCCCGCCGCGGAAAAGCCAGCGGAAGTGGCCCCGCTCAACGGGCTGACGGCTGCCGAAAAGGCCGAGGGGTGAATCATGCTTTGGGATGGTAAAACCACCGACGGCTGGCGCAGTGCCAAGTCCGAGGAATTTCCCACCAACGGCTGGAAGATGAGCGATGGCATCCTCAGCACTCTGGAAAACAAGGGCGAGGAAGCGGCTGGGGGTGGGGACATCATCACCCGCAAGCGCTACGAGAATTTCGAGTTGAAGGTGGACTTCCGGATCACTGTTGGAGCTAACAGTGGGGTGAAAATTTTCGTCCAACCTAACATCTCACCGATTTCCAAAGCGGGTGAGAAAGCGGCCGTCGGTTCCGCCATCGGCATGGAGTTACAAATCCTCGACGACAAGCTCCATCCAGACGCCAAGCTCGGCCACAATGGGGACCGCACCATCGGCTCGCTCTACGACTTGATCCCCGCGCCGGCGGGCAAGCAAGTCAAGCCGGTGGGGGATTGGAACAACGCCCGCATTGTTTCCAAGGGCAAACGCGTGGAGTTCTATCTGAACGGCGTGAAAACCGTGGAATTCGAGCGGGGTTCGGAGGATTTTCGCAAGCGTGTGGCAGCCAGCAAGTATCACAACATCCCGCAGTTCGGCGAGTGGGAAGACGGCCACATCATGCTCCAAGAACACGGCAACGCGGTTTCCTTCTGCAACTTGAAGCTGCGGGAGTTGTGAGAAAACAGTGCGCTGAAAAAGCTGCTATTTCCGCGAGAGCAACGAGGCGGCCGGAGCATCCAGGAAGAACTGGGTGGCTGCGTGGGTCTGGAGAAATGACGCGCTGATTTCCGGCGATATGAGAAATTCCAAGGAGTGCCGGACAACCGTCGATTGTCGTGATCCCCATGCGAGCAGGGCGATTTTGCGGGCTTCCAGAATGGTGCCGCAGCCCATCGTCAGGACGTGGAGGGGGACATTTTCGATTCCGGCGAACGCCAGTGCGGCGTCCTTGCGGGTCATTCTGTCGAGTTCGACGCGGCGGGTGCGGGAGTCGATGGATGTTCCCGGCGGGTTCGAACCAAGGTGGCCATTGCGCCCGATGACGAGAATTTGGAAGTCGATGCCACCCGCGTCCGTGATTTGCTGCTCGTAGTCGGCGCAGTGCTCGGGGATTTTGTTGGCGGCGAGGCGTCCTGATAGAAAGTGGATGTTGGCAGGCGGGAGATCCACATGATCAAAGAATTTCCGCTGCATGAAGGAGCGGATACTGGCTGGGTGATCGCCGCGCAGGCCGAGGTATTCGTCGAGATTGAAGGTGATGACGTTTTGGAACGACAGGCCTTCCTCGCGATGGAGGTAGATGAGGGCGGCGAAAAGGGGCAGGGGACTTTTGCCGCTGGCGAGGCCTAACACGGCGGTGCGGCCCAGCGCGGTGCGCTCGCGGATCAAGCGCGCGATTTCTGACGCGACCTGGGCGCAGGCGGAATCTGGGTTTTTAAAAACCCGGAAACGAAGGTTCCTGGACATCGAAACGAAGTCGGCGGCTTAGGCGTCGATCTCGATGATCAAATTGATCTCGACGGCGACATTGAGCGGCAGCGACGTCGCGCCGAGAGCGGTGCGGGAATGCTTGCCGCGGTCGCCGAAGATTTCGACGAGTAGCTCGGACGCACCGTTGACCACTTGTGGGTGGCCGTAGAAGTCAGGTTCGGAATTGACGAAGCCGTTTAGAGTGACGATTTGCTTCACCTTCTCCAGTGAGCCGATTTCCGCCTGAATCACCGCGAGCCGGTTGAGGATGCACATGCGGGAGGCTTCCTGGGCTTCGTCGATGGAAACGGCGGTCGGGACTTTGCCGATGATTTTACGGTCGCCATCAATGGGCAAGCCGCCTGATAGAAAGAGCAGATTTCCGGTGCGGACGCAGTTGACGTAAGCGGCGATGGGGGTGGGGACTGTGGGCAGGGCGAGGCCGAGCGAGGCGATTTTTTCGAGGATGGTCATGGGGAAAGGGGGCTTACTGGCTGATGGGAAAATCGTCGGTGAGGAGGGCGACGAGTTGATTTCCTGATTGGGTGAGAGTCGCGTGCTTGCCATCGCCCGTGATCAAGCCGCGGGTGAGGTAGCGATGCGGGACCGTCGATGGACGGACCGCAGTGACGGTGGGTGCGGCGACCTCACGCTGGCTTGGATTGAAGGCGACGGGTAGGCCGGTGGCACTGAAGCTGATTTCCCAGGAAACGGCTCCCTCGGCGGGGCCGCGGCTGATCCACGGGTAGCGTTTTACGAAATCCGGGATGCCGCGCGAGGGCAGGGTGACTTTAAAATAAACCGGGGTCGAGGCGATGAATTGGCTGAACTGGAGGGCCGGGTTGGCCTTGTGCTCGACGAAGAACCGCGCGGCGTCGCCGCCGGTGATGTTCATGCCATTAAAGATCCCGTGGTAGTTCGTGCCGCCGGCGAATTTCTTGTGCCAGTCCTCATAGTGGGTGCTCATGACCATCCCGAGTTCCAGGTGGCAATGGGCGCGGGTGCGGTCGATCCCGGCACCGGTGAAACCCATCCGCCCGAGGACCGCACCGGCGGCCACCGGATCGCCCGGCTTGCAAGTGATTTCCGCGAGGTGGGCGTAGAGCGAATAGACGGACGAGTTTTCCCACTGATGCTCGACGACAACGTATTTCCCGTAGTTGCTGCGCCCAGCGATGGGGCTGATGTAGGCCACCCGGCCCGCAGCGATGGTCGAAATGAGGTCCAGCGGATTGCCCGCTTTGTCGCGACTCACCGGGGAAATGTCGATGCCTTCATGGAATTTCGTCAGCAGCACTTCGCCGTTGATGCGCAAGGCGGTGCGGACAAATCCATAACTGCCGGCTTCCCACGGCTTGGTGAGTTGGCCTTCGAAATTCCGGTCCACATACATGTAGAACTGGTCCGGCTTTCCGGTGAAGAGATGCTTGTTTTCTGTCGGCAGGCGGAGGTCGAGCGGGGCGGCGCCCAGGACACCGGCGCACGAGAGGATGAGAGCTAGAAATCGGATCATCGTGAGTGACTACTTTTTCTTTTTGCCAACGGCACCGGTGCGCGGCAGGGCCTCGTCGAGGAGGGCAAGGTCGGCGAGGGTGACCCCTTTCCAGATCACGATGATCCCATCGTTGATTTGCTTGTCGATTGCCACACCGTCCACCACCCGGCCATTGATCTGGGCAATCATCCAGCGCCCTTGGTTGGCGGCAGTGATCGCAGAGAGACGGGCGGCAGCGTTGCCCTTGAGCCTGAAAACCAGTCCATAATCCTCGCCGGCCGAGGACGGAAATGGGCTGAAGGACACCATGTCCTTGAGGTTGATCTCGGGCAAACGGCGGAAATAGCGGGTATCTCCATTCGCCAGCTGAGGGAAGATCATCTTCGGATTGTCCGTCGCTTCCGTTTCCGAATGAAACGTCACTGACGCCTTGATCTCCTTTTTGCCGCTCGCGAAAACGCCCGGAGCCAAGGCCAGGACGACCATCATGATGAGTGCTGCGACGCGTGATTGCATGGCCGGAGTGAAGCAGAAGAAGCTGATCCCGGAAGGAAAATCGGGCATCATTACCACGAGACTCCACCCACCCAGCCAACCCCGTCGCCGACTCGTAAAGAAGATCTTAAGATTTCCGCAGTCGAGTCAAATACACTGCGCCCAAGGTCGCGGGTAGCACCCACAGAAACCACCAATAATCGGGCTTAAGTTGCTCGCGGTTTTTTGTCGGGCCGACGGAGGCTTCTGTATTTTCCAAAGTCTTGTTCTTCGATCCGCTCCCAGCTCCGTCACCTGCCTTTTTAGGATCTATAATCCGACCTATCCTTAAGGTTTCCAGTGTGGTGAGATAGGCCAATACAGAGTCCCGTGAGTAGTCCCCAGGCTTTTCATGACGAACCCCCGATATTCTCTCAATGCCCACGACAAGTGAATTTTGAAGCTCTTTGATCATGATGTCCATTTCTGCATTAGAGCGAATAGCCCCGGTGAAGATCTCATTTTCTCGATTCAGCACTTCAATCATTTTAGATAGAGATTTTTCCCCGCCCGCGTCTTTTAAAGCGATTGCAGCCAATCCTCTTTCATACATTCCGCAAAATTCGAGCAATAGGACCAGCATTTCCTCATCGTGCATTTCCGTGAGCTTCGAAACGACAATCTCGGTCTTGAGTGGGTTTCCCGAGCGCAAGTCACTAACCATTTCCTCCAATTCCTTTTTGTCCCGAACACCCTCATGACGGGCCACGAACCGAGCCTCCTCAGTGTCCAAATAGGGAATTAGCTTTGATATGTTGCGAGCTACGGATTCTGGCGCAAGACTAAAGAGTATAGCTAGAAACCCAAGGATCCTGATGATTTTTAATTTCATAGATGTGTTTAGAAACCTGCGTTATCGAGAGCTATATCTGAGCCGTCATCTTTCCAGATCGGGCTATCATTGACCAATTGCTTTTTGAGTTTCACATGAAACCTCCATTCCTTGGGATCTGAGAGGCCGTCTTAAAAATACAATTTTTCTGAATTTTAATCTGTACTAATTTACTCATGTATTGGAGAAACTCGGCATGGCCAGTTATCCAAGCAGC
>JAYTLO010000162.1:0-41741 GCA_043729385.1 Akkermansiaceae bacterium | reverse complement strand
AGTTAGCCGCATTTGATCCCGACCCGAGGCACGTTGAACGGGACAAGAGAACCCGAAAATCTCCTGTAGAATCAGGCATCCTAGCCTTAACCTGACGCGAATGGGGTACAACTCAGTTGCCTTTCAACCTGCGGTGGAAGAAATGCCGGACACGTTGCAGGGTTGATTTCTTTTTTGGAGGATTCTTTAGTTTACGGTTCAGTTCCCTGAGCTTTCCGATTCTTAGCTTGAGGGTCTCCAATCTCCGTGCGGATTGAGTCAAGTTAGATTTCAATTCTTTCCTCAATCGCCGCTGTTGAGCTGTGGCATGGGTCTCGTTGTGCAGTTGCTGCTGCAGTTGATTGAGTTGCTCTTGGGATTCCGAGGTTTGCATCCTAGATTGGACGACAGTTACCATGAGTTCTTTCAGCTGTCGGGAGTAGTCTAACTGGCGTTTTGTATTTTCATCGAGAAACATTCGGACCATTTCCGTTCCGAAATGAGGAAGAATTACCGCACCGACGGTGACCGAGGCTAGACAATCCGCGAGCTTGCCGGGGCTTGGCGTTTGAGGTGTTTGCGCAAACGCTTCATATAACTCCAAAATTCTGGATGCTTGGGTTTGCAGCGAGCGGTCATCGGGAGGGGAGAGATTTGTCCCATCCCGAAGGCGTTGCCGCAGCGGGCTATCCATACAGAAGCGGATAAGATATTGTGCTAGCGCCTCAACATCTCCTTTTGGCGCGAGTAGCCCGCTTTCCTCATGGGATACCATGTCGGGAATCCCTCCGGTGTTGAAGGCGATGACGGGGCATCCGCATGCGAGGGATTCCATAACCACGTTCGGAAGATTGTCTTCCAAGGTAGGACAAATGAATGCGGATGAACCGCGTAACACCTCCGCCACTTCCTTCTCGCCGGGGAGCATCCCCAGATGGGTGCTTGGAATTCCAAAATCCAAGCCGCCGTGCGGGATTCCTCCGAAGGTTGTCAGTTGGATTTGGCCATCTTCCACCGCTTGGGCAAAGGGGCGGTCGGCCATGCAGAGCGCGAGTGCCTGCCGGAGTTCGCTATATCCCTTGCGGTGCTCTCCCAGATATTGGCAACCAAAGAGCAGCCTGACTTTGTGGCCACCGTCCGGATCCTTCGATGACTCGATTTCCTGACTGGCCGGGCGAAATACGGTGGTGTCGATCCCATAGGGGACGACGTGGATCCGCTCTGGGTGGAACACTCCTGAAGCGGCCGCTTCTTCCGCCATCCACCGGCTCGGTGCGATGACATGAATCGGAGAATCGAAGAAGGCCTGCTTTTTTCGCAGGAGTTCCATCCGTGCGAACTCGTGCATCGTGGAGGCGATTTGCGCACTGCCATCCCAATCTTCCTGCTCCCGAGTGGTGCCTCCGATGTAATGGCAACCTCCAGTGTAGGGCCATTGATCGTGGAATGTCCAGAAAACGGTTTTTCCCGCTTCGCAAAGGCTGGCGATGTCTTCCGGTGCCAAGAACTGCGCCACCCAGTGAAGATGTATCACGTCCGCTTCAGCGATCCACGGATGGTCCAATAGAGGGAGCGAGACGGGTGAGAGCGAGAACAAGTTGGCAGCCTCGGGTTGAGCCGGAATCACGCGCTTTTGGTGAAAAAGATCCGCAGCAGCGAAGAGCGGGGTTGAAAGAGTCGATACTTCCGGGCCTTGCCAACTCCGGTGCCGGGAAACCATCCGGGAATCGACGCTTAAGTTCCGCATTCCTTTATGCAGACGCCATGCAGCGATGGCGGCTCCTCCCTGCTTGTCGCTGGTGCTAATGTGAACAACGGATTTCATGGTCTGGTGGGTTTTCAGCGAGAGGGAGCACTCCGCCGTGCGAAGAAAACTGCGGGCACGAGATCGGTATGGTTCGGGGCAAGTGCGATCCGTTCGAATCCCATGCTCGTGAGGCGGGCTTCGAGAGGCGCAGCCAGGTGGGTGATGAGTATCCAGCGGAATCTCTCAAAGAATGCGGATTCCGCCGAAGCCAAGCGATCCGCCCCGGTACCGTCGAGTGCGACGGCCAATAAATCGTAACACGAAGGAGGAGCGAGTGCGGCGGCCATCCTGCTGGGCGCGAAGTCCTCGGCGGAGGCGGCCAGCTCCTCGAAGGTAATGGAGCCACCGCTATTCTCCGCCGCCCGCAGCGAGGCGGTCGCGTGGGGCGAGCAAGCGATCAGGTGGATTCTCCGGGCACCCAGTCGGCAGTAGTCGTCCAGCTCGTCGCATTCTCCGGTGCCGATGTGGACTACCGTGTCCAACCGGTGGGTCCGCAATGCCAACGCGTGAATGACGGGCTGAAGAGAGGAGTGCTGGCGACTGCGCAAGCGGATCTTCGGACGGGGGCGGTCGTCCTCGTTTGCAGAAATCTCAATGCTCGCAGCCAATTCATGCGGAGGTTCGCGCAAGCTTTGTTCGAACTGGTGTTTCAGTGCCGTGGCCACCTTGTGGGCGTCGAAATGTTCGAGAGCGAAGTCCCGGCCACGGACACCGACCTCGCTACGGATGGATGCGTCGCCAGTGAGGGCGATGACCTCTGCCCACGACGCCGGATCCTCGCCGTCGGTCAAAAAGGCGTTGCCCATGTGTTCCAGGGATTCGCCAAACCCGCAGCGGCAGGTGAGGACGGGTTTGGCCATGGCCATGGCTTTGACCAAGCGTGAGGGGAGGCGGTAGCGGTTAAAATCATCCGGCACGCCAGGCGAGCAGACCACGTCGCAGGCCTTGAGCATTTCCATGTAAAGCTCATCAGACGCCACTCCGATGTCGGCGAAAGTCACGTGGGTTCCCAATCGCTGCGCGGCCATGCGCGCGAGCGGCAACGAGGTGCGGCCGGAGGCGACGACGAGCGCGAATTTACCTGCGTCGGCGTGCGCCGCCAGATTTAACGCTTCTAGGAAAACGGCAAACTCGCCGGAGTAGTTGTAAAGTGCTCCGCCGATGAAGATGACGACCGACGCGGGAGCGATGCTATATCTCCGTAATACCACTTCCCGCTCGTCTGGAGTCATGGCGATGCGGGTGAAATCCGCCGCGCAGGCGACGGGCGGGACGACGAGTGTGGGCACGGCGTATTCGCGAGCGAGCCGATCTGCGAAGGGATGCCAGATGGCGCTGTGAAACGAGGCCATGCGATAGCAGACAGTTCTGAGCAGCGGTTCGATCCAGCGGTTGAAATCGGGATCGAGGAAGACGCGGAGGCTGTGATTCCAATCGTTCTCGCGCAGGAAATGGGCGATATCGGCGAGGTCGAGCTTGGGGCGGTCCAATGCGACGAGGTGGTCCGCCGCCGTCGCACTTTGGCGATGATGGTGGATTTGTACGTCATCGTCTTCGGATTGCATCGCGAAGCGCGCTCCGGTGATGACCACAGCCTCCAAGGCGGCGCGTTGCGCGCGCGATCTCACGCCATTTTCGTAAATGAAGTGCGGAGCGAAATTCGCGATCTTGCGGCGGATGGACTGAGTGAGTCGCAGGCCGTCGAAATCAAGGGTTACCCAGTGGACTCCGTCTTCGAGCCTTCGGCAGGGTCCCTCGGCAAGGATCATGATTTCGCAGCCGAGCCGCCGGAGCGAAATGGATAGGGTTTGGAGATAGCGGCCAGTGGCGCCATATCGGCCGCTCGGAATTACCATCAGGATCTTCAGCGGATTGGGAGGTTCATCGTTCTGTGACGACGATCCGGTCGAGTCTTCCGCAGGCTTCGTTAGTGCCGGACGATCCCTTGCCACGACGAGGTGCTTGATGAGATCCTCGATTTCGACGACTCCCCGATCCGGCACGAAGTAGCGCGAGTGGACGATGAAGAATAAGTGGAAGACCTCGGCGGGGGTGCGCCGGGATTTCCTTCTCGGAATTGCAAGCTCGTCGTGGGTAAAGCCCCAACCGGCGTAGTAGGGGGCCGCGAAACAATGCACTTCCTTCCCGGCCAAGACGGCCTCGAATCCCAGCTGCGAGCTGCAGACGAAGACTTGATCAACCACTTCGAACAGGTCGTGAGGGTTCACGTCGAAGTCGATGAGGGTGACGTTTTCCGGCAACGGATCGGGCAATAGTGCCTGGAACTGCGAGCGCGCTCGGCCGGCGATGACCTCGGGATGGAGTTTCACGAGGATCTGGTGATCCTTCATGCTGAGCGCGGTTTCCCACATCCGCTCGAAGGTGGCTTGGCCACCGAGGCTCCAATGGATGGATGGGCCGCCTTTCCGTTGATCCACAAGCAGGATGCGTGGGGTGCCGTTGGCGGGAAATTGCGCACGCATGTCGCGGCGCGGCGCGTGGTTGAATTTGCTCAACCGGTTCTGGACGATGGCGGCGATGCAGGATTCCGCCCGGGCCAACTGCTCTGGAGTGAGAGCGGTATGGTCGGAGTTGAGGATTTGTTCGAGATGCGAGACGCGTGTGGCGTCGAAGTAAGCACCGTCTGGACAAACGATGATGGAGTGCGCCGGAGCTTCCACGCCCTCAATGCTGGGGGAGCTGAGGAAGCCGGAATCTAGATAGAGCAACGGTTTCCTCCCGGCAGCCGCCATTTCCCGAACCGGCGTGTGCTGGGCGGATGGCGCGCCCCAGACGGCGAAGGCATTGATCGAGTTCGTAGCGCTGGCTTCGAGGGGAATGGGCACGGTCTCCGCAAAGTCCAGCATCGCGGGGACGTGCTGCCGCCAAGCGGTGTCGCCTAGGGAGAAGGCGACGGTTCCTTGGCCGTGAGGCTCGAAATGGTCCCGAAACAGGTGGGCTGTGGCACCAGTCGCGGGATCAAACGGCAGCGGCGCTTCCGACGGTTTCGTCAGCAGAGCGGTGAATTTGGCCATCGCCTCTAGCAGGGCCGAATCTTCAGGATGCTTTTCAAGACCGTTCCGCAGTACTTTTCGCACACGCTCCAGCAGACCCTCTTCGCCGAGGGCTAGGCTCATTTTGAGATAAACGGAAGCGGGCACCTTGTCTGGATGCGTGCGGATCAGAGCCGCCCAAGCAGCGATGGCTGCGGCGGTGTTGCCCTTCGCAGAAAGGCGCGCCGCCAGTTTCTCCAGCAGGGAGAAATCCGCCGGGTGCAGGGCAAGGCCGTCCGCCAGCACGGTCTCCGCAAGGTCCAAGTCGCCGCTTTGACGATGGCACTCTGCTAGAAACCCGAATGCCCGGGCGGGGGCGGGGGCGGGGGCGGGGGCGGTTCCCGCCGTGAGGTCGAAGACATGCTGGCAGCGGGCAAGGCGCGCCGCCCCGTCCTTGGCGGCATGAGCGATTTCCACATGCTCCATGGCCAGCGGCACGTCGGCAGGATGGCGAGAAATGCCCCGAGCGCAGATTTCCTCAGCGGCTGCAAAATCGCCGGCGCGGCGGAGGGCGGCACTGGCTCGGCGGAAGTCGTGAGCATGCCAGGCCGTTTCCTTCTTCGCGGCGGGCTGCCGCGATGGACCCGTCACAGCGCCGTCCGAGCGAGGCGAGAGGGCTGAGCAAACCCGATTTTTTAGGCGCGCTAGGCGCCGTGCAAGAGTCATCCTCTCAGGTGGAGGGGCTGGAAATTGCGAGTCCGCATCGTTTGGAGTTCTCACCATCGGAGGGCACGGGCCGGATCAGATCATCGAGAAAATGGCTTTGGTAATGGCCCGGAAGATCGCGAAGAGGAGACTTCCGAGTGTCAGCAAGGTGACCGTGGCATACCACCGGCGTGGCTGGCCGACGTCCTCGGGCTGGTATGGGTGCTGGATGACGGTGAGGAAACGCGAGCGGGCGACGGTGTCCACTCGGTTTCTTTCCAGCAGCATCTCCGCACTGTTGCGGAGCTGGATCGCGAAGGCAATCCGCTGTTCGAGTAATTTGAAACGGACGAGCAGTTGGTTAAGCCGGTTTTTCTCCGGGCCAGAGAGCTTGGCGGACTCCACGGAGATCAACTCGGAGAGCGAGCGGCCTTGGCTGCGAAGGCTCTCGACGCGCGGCGAGTTGGGAGAGTCACGCTCGATGGTGGCGAGTTCAGCCTGGAGCTTCAAGTGCTCGAAGCGGATTTTCTCGATGGCACCCAAGGTGGAGCTGATCACCTCGTCCGGGCTGATGAAGTTGTTTTCGTTCTGCAGCGCGATCATCTCGGCATTCACTTCCTCAACTTTTTTCGCACTCAGCTCCACTTCCGCGCGGACAAAGGAGAGCTGCTGGTCTGCGATGTCTTGATTGACCTGATTGATATAGGATTCCGTGCGCTCAAGCAGGCTCTTGGCGATTTTTTGCGACAGCACAGGATCGAAGGTTTCCACCGTGATGACGGTCATGCCGGTCTCCATGTCGAAGTGCGAGGCGATGCGCTTCCTGTAGTATTGCAGGCGTTCGTCGAGATTTGCGTCCGCCGCGAGCCGGAAAACGATGTCCTTCTTCGGCGACTGGTAATGGGCCGCGAGGTCGTATTCCTTTTCCAGAGCGGTGAGCAAATCTGCGGACTTCACGAAGCCGATGACGATCTGGGAATCGACGGAACCTGTATCGCTGAGGCCGGGCAGCGCAAGCTGCGCGAATCCCACTTGGGTGCTTGAGAGATTTTGCCGGGATACTTTGAACTCCGAGGTGCTGATGAACCGGTCTTGCGTAAATGCCCACAGATAGACGACGGAGGCTCCCAGCACGGCGAAATAGAGGAAGGCCAGGAAACGGAGGACCAGCATGGTGAACCCTGCCTTTCGCTTGGTGTGGATGTAAGTTGCGCTCATTGATCTAAATAGGGATTACCGTCAGGTGGCTGTTGGGCAGAGTGTCGGGCCAGCCGGGCTCGGCGGCGGGCGGCTTTTTTCGCAAGCTTTTCGGCGCGTCTCAGGCCTTTGTCTTCGCGGTTGCTGCCGATGTATTGCTTGTAGGCGTTGAGGCCATCGTCGATGTCCGGGTAGAAATCCGCCAAGCCATCTCGGAGAAATAAGGCGGAATCGCAGGATTTCCGCAACGTCGAGAGGTTGTGCGAGACGAAGATGAGCGAGGCGCGTTCGCGGATGCGCTGGAAGGCGGCCTTGGCCTTTTCTCGGAACAACACGTCGCCCACGGAGGTCAGCTCGTCGATGAGATAGATGTCGAACTTGAAACTCATCGAGAGGCCGAAGCTGAGGCGCGCTCTCATGCCGGACGAGTAGGTGGAGACCGGCATGTCGAAGTACTCGCCGATCTCGGCGAAGGCGACGACTTGAGCGGTGACTTGGCGGATTGTTTCCGACCCCAAGCCGTTGATTTGGCAGACGAAAAGAACGTTCTGCCGCCCGCTGAGCGAACCTTGGAAACCAGAATTCAGGCCGAGCGGCCATGAGATGTCCGAGTCTGTGATGATCGAGCCGCTGTCCGCTTGTTCCGCGCCGCCGATGATGCGGAGGAAGGTGGATTTCCCGGCGCCGTTAGGACCCAGCACGGCGACGTTCGTCCGATCCGGAATGACCAGCGAGACATCCCGCAGCACTTGGCGGATGCCGTCTTGGACGGGATAGGATTTCGAAACGTTACGGAGCTCGATCATGGGGCAGATGGGCTTATTGGCGGGTCATGTAGTCCCGGCTGTTATGGAACAACATCAGGCCGATGCCGAGCGTGACGACGGCGACCGTGAAGGGCAAGAAAAGTCCGGTCTCACCCGCGTGATAGAACGGGAAAAGCGCCTTACGAGACTGCTCAATGGTATGCACCAGCGGGTTGTAGAGCAGCCACTCCTGGACACTGCGCGGAAGCGCCGCGATGGGGAACATGACGGCGGAAACAAACACCAAGGGACTCAGCAGCACGTCCATGATTTTTTCCACCTCCTTGTAGTAGGCGGAAGCGACGGCGAAGATGAGTCCCAACCCGCAGCCCATCAGCCAGGTGATCAAATAGCAGGCGGCTAGCAGGTCGAGGTGGCCCAGCGAGACCACGACACCCAGCCACATGCTCACGATGGTGAAGACGGTGAAGGAAAAGAGCGTGGTCAGCAATTCGTAGAAAAACCGCGCGAGGAAGGGATCGAGCGGGCGGACGTTTGGATAAATCAGCAGCCCCTTGTTCGCCTTCAGCGCGGAAATGCTGGATGAAATGGGGCCAGTGAAGAGATTCAACAACAGCTTCCCCTGGAGGATGAAAAACGGATAGGGGATATCTGGCACCGCGCGGCCCGCCAGCGAGCCGAGCAGCAGGCCGATCATCAGCACGCTTAGCAACGGCTCCAACAGCATCCAGACAAACCCCAGCCGGTACTGACCAAAACGGGTGGCGATCTCACGGCTGAACAGCGCGCGGATGACCAGGACCTGGCTCCTCCAAGGCGAGTGTCTTGGGAGAGGGATGGGCTGGGACATGGTTGGTTAAAAAATGCGACGGCGGCTCAGCGGAAATTTTTCGACACCGAGTAGGCCGAAACCATGGCGTGCATGACTCCAGCCTTCGCCGGAGAAATGCCATACGCGAGCATCAGCTCGTGGAACAGCCCGTCGGCCTGCGCCCGGGTGACGCCCGGCTGAGTGAATAGCCAGTCATGGAAAATAGCGGCCCATGTTTCTGCGTGCTCGACTCCGTCTCCCAACGATTTTTTCAGCCGGTCTGGAGCGGTGATTCCGTTGCAGACGTAGCCAGCGGGAACTTGCCAGAGGCGGTCCCCGACGTGAACCGCCCAGGGTTTGCGGACCTTATAGCGCCCACTGGCCAGCCGCTTGATGATGGGTTTTTCCGGAGGCTGTGCCGCAACGGGGCGTTTCACTTGCTGCCGCATGGCAGCGGGAGAGCCTCCCGAATGAGGCGGTTGGCCGCACGCAGTCACCAGCATGAGGAGCGAAACCGCACCTGACATCAATCGCATGGAGTGGCGCAGCGGAAAGGATTTCACGGATTATTGATCCTGTTCAGGTAATAGGCCGACTGAGCGAGCTGAGAAATCGGCAAGATCTGTTGGATCAGGCGGTTCCAGCGGACCAGCGGCGCTTCCGTGACATAGATGATGTCCTCGCCTTGGACTAAGAAACGCTGGGTGAGCAATAAGGCTCCGGGATCTTTCAGGTCGATGGTGTAAACTAGATCCGGCTCTCCCCGCCGGAAGACGAAAACCCCTGAAGGATCGGACCGCCTCTCGTCCAGACCAGCAGCTGCTCCAAGCGCGTCTGCGAGACTGGGCGAAGGCACGGGAAAGGGCACCGTGGTGGGCCTGTTGATGGCTCCCATCACATAAAACCGGTTCGACATGTCTGGAGAAACGGTCAAAAGGTCGCCCTCCTCGACAGGGAACGAACGCTGACGAAATCCTTGGTAATCGAAGTTATAATCGTGGCCGTTGCGGCGCAGGGTGTATCTGAAAAGATGCTCTGAGTCCTTGGGTCCGCCGGATGCAGAGAGCAGATCCAAGGAGTTCATGTTGCCGCGTTCGAGGGTGACCGGGCCGGGATTTTTCACTTCTCCCAGCACGTTGGCGGTGGTGGGGATACGGCCGGAGCGGGTGACCGCGCCTTGGGCGGTATTGGAGACCGGCTTGAGCTTTTCGTGAAGTTCCGCAGAAATTTCCGCTAGGCTCTTTCGTAAAACCTGGATGTCGCCGATGTATGGGACACCGACGCGCCCATCCTGAGGGACTTCCACCGGCCCGTAGGCGAACGGAGTGCCGCGGGTGTAAAAGGGACTCTGCTCCGAGAGATCGGTAATGATAAAACGCAGGGAATCCCGTTCCCGGACCTTGTCAGAGTAGCCGCCACCCTTGACCCGCGGTGGAAGCTGGGCGGAGCCGTAGGCCCGGCCCGGCGAGGGCAGATCCGCCCGACTCTTGATGGGGATCAGCGTGTATGGGTTGCTGCTTTGCTCGATTTGGCCCTTTTGAGGACCGGTCTGAGACATGTAGGAGCAGGAACTAATCGGCAGCACACAAAGCAGGCAAGAGAGATGGGCTAGTTGCCGTTTTTTAATCATGAGAAGGATGATGTGATCTCGAAAAATTCCCGCGGGGAGGTGCCGGGATTTCGCTCGCCGGAGCTGAGGACTTGAAGAGTGATTGCCGCTTGCTGTCAAGCCCGATGGTGTCCTGCCGAAGCCTGATCTTGCCTGCATCGAAAGAGGCTCCAAGCCAGATCCGATTCTGCTCACGGCAGCCATTCTTCGAGTCGCCCACGGATCTGATCAGGGTCGTCGGCGCGCACGGCGAAGCGGTGGACGTAGTAGTAGAGCATCTGACGAATCCGCCTCAGGTCAGGTGTGGGGTCGGCTCTGAGGACGCATTTCAGGTCTTCGCGAGTCTTCACGGTGAGTGCTCCGTAGGAATAGTCACAAGCTCCCGCAACCACCACGGCCTTGCCGTGCATTAAGGATTCAAGGCCCACTCCAGAATTGACGGTCAGGACCCGCCGCGCGTCCCGGATGAGGTGATGGATCGAGCCATTTCCCCGGATGATCTCGCCGCCGCTTTCCAGCTCATCGAGAAAGTCCGCGACGCGAATGCTGCGGCAAAATGGGTGAGATTTGACCACCACCCGAATGCCGCTTCCGCGATAGTGCTCGACCACCCCAGCGAGGAGTTCGATGCCTGACAGCCACCCTAGCTTCGCGACGATGTCCGTGGAAACCTGCAAAACCACAAACACATAGGGTTCCGAAATGGGAGGCGCAGCCGCGAGCGCCGGTTGCTGGTATTTAGAGACGTTCTGCGTCACGAAGGCCTGGTGGAGGCGGCGCTGATTTTCCTCCAATGCTGAGTCGGGAATCTCCGCCACGAAATCAATGATCGCCGAATGCTCGGTGGCCGTAGTCGCGAAGCCTGCGAAGCCCGCATGGTCGAGTGAGCAGTAGCCAGCCAGAGGAGATTCTTGGATGTGCAGGTGTCGCGGGTTCACCGGCCCGCTGGTGTGGTAGCTGACGACTCGGGCACCGCGGGTTTTTGGCAGACAAAACCTCCAGTCCAGCTGCATCCGGGGGACAATCGCCAAGTCCTCCCGCTCGAACAAAATCCGGATGATCTGGAAGAAAAACTCGCGGATTGTTTTATGAGTCTGCTTCTCATTTCTCGGGTAATCAAAGATCGCGGGAGGAATGAACAACTCCACGACGGGGTGCGCCTCGGCATCCAGTGCGGACAGTCTGACCGGCTGACCGCGGATCAGGGCGACCGGATCGTCCGCAAGCTCATTGTCCCACGCATGATCGAGCATGGATAAATGCGCGCCGAGGTTTTTCTCCAAATGATCCAGCTGCGCCTGCACATCTGGCAGCAGTTCCGCCTTGCTGCGGTGATTCAGCTCCAGAGCCAAGCCCAAGCGCCGCATGGCGATCGCGCTGCCGACGGCCTTTGAGAGCTTGGCCTTCGAGTCGTGCAAATCATTCCGAAGTCGTGAAATCAGGCTGTTTCGCAGCAAGTGCAGATCCTGCGCATGGCCCGGGTAGTGCGGTGAGGCCCGATCCACCGCCCTCATCGTGGAAAGCAATAACCCTGGAGCGAGGTCGAGCGTCTGACCCAAAGTTTTGGCCCCCTCCGCATCCATTTGCTGGTTCGTTTCGAACGTCAACTTACGGATCGTGCTCTGCCCCGGCTGCAATCTCGCGGCAGCTTCAAGATGGGCGTGCGCCCTCTCGATCTCCACATTTTCGCGATGCACCTCGGCCAGCTTCAGGTGCAGCGCATGACTGTCCGGGTTGAAATACAGCCCCCGCTCGAGAATCCGGAACGCTTCCTGGTATTCTCCCCGGAAGCGCAACACGAGATTGAGCAGCAGGTAATAGTTAAGATTCTGCCTGATCCAGCGCCGTGGAATCCACCGAATTTCAAGCAACAGGACGAGCAGGCGGCTAAACCCGGAAAGGCGCGCCGCCATCTCGGGACGGCACAGGACCTTGATCCCACGTTTCTTGAAATTGCCCCATCGACTCCGCATGTGCTCGAACAGATGCGGAATTCCCCAAGCACGGTCAAGCGCGGTCTGAAAAGCGCCGCTGGACGCGCATCGCGCCCACCGTAGCTGACTGTCAGTCATCACGCCGACAGCACAGGATTGACAAACGGATACTCTATCAGGAGCCTTTGCTCAGTGACCGTAGCCGCGAATTTCCGAACCTCTTGGCCGTACCGCAAACTTCGGACCCACCCGCTTCTGAACGCGGTAACTCGGAAACTTGAGCTGACCAATCAGTCAGTCTCGCTGGGCTGGGGCTACCGACCCAGCGGCCGCGCCGCTTTGCGGGATTCGCAGTCCCACGGCACAAAACTGCTCCTTCTGGAGGACGCTCCCGTGCGCTCGATGCGGCCAGGAGTGGGTCAAGTGTATGGCTTGGTCGCGGACTCCCGGGGAATTTATTACGACGCTGCTGGCCAGAGTGACTTGATCGACGCCTTGGAAACCGGCGTGCCGAGCGGCTGGATGCGAAACGATCCCTCTCACCCCGCGGACCTCATGGCCCGATTTCGCGAGACCAAAGCGTCCAAATACAATTGGTATCCCGGTGATTTCAAGACCGCCCCATTTCACGGAGAAACGGGGGTGATCGTCATCGACCAGACTCGTGGCGATGCATCACTGTCGCACGGAGGCATGAGGGAGAGCGACTTCGACCGGATGATCCGAGACGCACTCGACGAGCACGCGACCGGGCCCATCTACCTGCGCGCCCACCCGGATCATCGCTACCGGGGCAAGCATTCGTGCTTCGCTCCATGGGTTTTCAAGGAGCCTCGGGTGAAATTGCTGCCGCCGGACATCTCCCCAGCCAGCTGTTTTGAATTCTGCACCGAGGTCTATGCCGGCACCTCGTTGATGGGCATGGAAGCGCTGATCCATGGCCTTTACGTGAAATCCTACGGCTGGAATTTCTACGCCGGATGGGGGCTGACCGAAGACCGGTGTGAAGCCACCGTGAGTCGTCGGTCGCGGCAGCTCGATTTGCCGCGTTTGTTCCAAGCCGCCTACCTTCAGTATTCCCATTATTTCGATCCCGATAGCGGCGAACCTTGCGGATTGGGCCGGATTCTCGATCACATCGCCCTCCAGCGCACGACCGCCGCAGAGAACTCCGGGTTGCGAATCACCGTGGGATGGACGCCTTGGACTCGCAGCTTGGCTGAGGATTTTTTCCGCTCGCCCGCCACCGAGCTGCGCCATGCGGACTCTATCCCGGAAGCCTTGAAAATGGCGAATGGAACGCCCGATGCCCGCTTGCTTTTGTGGGGAGCCTCACCCGCGCCCGAGGATTCGGCAGTTCCCGTTGTACGCGTGGAAGACGGATTTTTGCGGTCTTCGGGACTGGGTGCCAATTTCCACCGCCCGCTTTCCTGGGTGCGTGACGACTTGGGAATCTACTTCGACCCGAGGACGGCCAGTCGGCTCGAGGGCATTCTCGAAGCCGGAAAATTCACCGTCCGCGAGCTGGCGGAGGCGGAGGAACTCCTGGATTTCCTGCGTCAGCATCGACTCACAAAATACAACGTCGGCGAGAATTCCGTGAAGTGGAGCCGCAGCCAAGCAACCGGGCGCAAGGTGATTCTGGTGCCAGGGCAGGTGGAAGCCGACGCGTCGATCAAGTGGGGCAGCCCGCAAGTCCGATCCAATGGCGAACTGCTGCAACGCGTGAGAGTGGCCGAACCCGGGGCGTTTTTGATTTTTAAAGCTCACCCAGACTTGGTCGCGGGCGCCCGTCACGGCCTCGTGATGCCGCCTGGTGCCACCGGCTTGGCCGACCTCGCTGTGACGGAAGGAAATGTCCTCGACTGGCTCGATCTATGCGATGAAGTCCACACCATGACATCCACGCTGGGCTTCGAATCGATTTTACGCGGAGTGCCCGTCGTGACTCACGGGCTGCCGTTTTACGCCGGCTGGGGACTGACTCGCGACCACCTTTCATGCCCCCGTCGCACTCGAACTCTGAGCGTCGTGGAACTCGTATGCGGCGCGATGATCCGCTACCCGAGATATTTGAACCCAAATAGCGGCGAGTTCACCACAGCCATCCAAATCGCCCGACTGCTCTCGAGCGGTGGCATGATCGGTGAACGCCGTGCTTGGTATCTGCGGCTCGTTTCTATTTTGAAACACGGTTGGGTGAAAATGGCACGCCAAGGAGGTCTCTAATGGAACGCCCCCTTTGGATCGAGGTGGTCACCGACACTTACGTCCCCGACGTGAACGGCGTGGCGCTGTCGCTCGGACGGCTCTGTGCCGGGCTGCGCGAGCGGGGTCACCGAGTGGAAATCATCCGCTCGGGAAAATCTAACGGCGAGAGTGGTGCCACCGTGCTGTCGTGGCCGCTGCCCGGCTACTGGGAGATCAAAGTGGGTGCGACGTGGCCGGGTGAGCTGCGCCGCCGTTGGAAGAAAAACCGCCCGGACATCATCTATGTCGCCATCGAGACGCCGCTCGGGTTTTCCGCAGTCGCGGCCGCGCGGCGGTTAGGGATTCCCGTGGTCGGCGGGTTTCACACAAATTTCTGCGAGTATCTCCAAAAATACGGCGCGAACTGGGTCGGCAAACAAGTTTGGCGCTATCAGCAATGGTTTCACGCCCGCCTCGCCCGCACGCTTGTCCCATCGCCCGATGCGCGGGACAAGTTGGTGCGCGCCGGATTTTCCAAGGTCGCCGTGCTCGGCCGGGGCGTGGATACGGGATTATTCACGCCTGCTAGACGCAGCGTGGCGCTGCGCGAGGAGTTCGGCGCGAGTGGGCAAACGCCGATCGCGCTGGTCGTCGGCCGCGTGTCTTCGGAGAAAAACATCGGCCTCGCGATCCGCGCGTTCGACCGCATGAGGCTGTCGTGCCCGGAGTTGGTGTGTATCGTCGTTGGCGACGGACCGGCACGCTCAAAGCTCAAGCGCGACCATCCGCAAGTGCAATTTCCTGGCTATCTACTCGGAGAAAAACTCGCCGCCTGTTATGCGTCCGCCGACATTCTGTTATTCCCCAGCGAGACGGAGACGTTTGGCAACGTCCTCGTCGAAGCGATGGCCAGCGGTCTAGCCATCCTCGCCTACGACTACGCCGCCGCCGCATGGCATGGCTGCGACTCGGTGAATCTCCTGAAAGTGAAAAAAGGCGATGAAGCCGCATTCCTCGCCGCAGCCAGTAGATTACTAGATCCCGTCACGCGCGCCACACTCGCCGCCGGAGCGCTGGCCACCGCCGCCGATCTTGGCTGGCCAGCAATCGTCGAGGAGTTAGAGAAAATCTTTCGCGAAGTTATAGAGAGTTAAATAACATGTCCCATCGCACCACTCCCTTGGAAACCTCCACGATGCCGCCGGGCATTCCCTACATCATCGGTAACGAGGCGGCGGAGCGGTTTTCCTTCTATGGAATGCGCACGATCCTCGTCGTGTTCATGGTGCAGTATTTGCACCTGATGGACGGCAGCGGCGGCAGTGCGATGTCAAATAACCAAGCGGTCGCAAATTATCATCAGTTCGCCAGTTGGGTTTATTTCACGCCATTTCTTGGAGCCTTGATCGCTGATATTTTCCTCGGTAAATATCGGACCATCCTTTGTCTATCGATTGTGTATTGCATCGGTCACGCCGCACTTGCTTGCATGGGCAGTTATGGCAATTCCCCACAGTGGTTGTTTGCCGGCTTGTTGCTCATTTGCCTCGGCTCCGGCGGGATCAAGCCTTGCGTGTCCGCCCACGTCGGCGACCAATTTGGCAAAAATAATCATCACCTGATTTCTCGAATCTATAACTGGTTCTACTTCTCCATCAACTTCGGATCGTTCTTCTCAACGATGCTCACCCCATGGCTGCTTAACAGATATGGTCCGCATTTGGCGTTTGGTGTGCCCGGCGTGCTGATGGCCATCGCAACCTTTATGTTTTGGTTAGGACGGCATCGTTTCGTCCACATCCCACCAGCGGGATTCGGGTTTTTTAAAGAAGCATTCTCGCGGGACGGCCTTGTCGCGCTTGGCAAACTGATTCCCTTATTCACCTTCATCGCCGTGTTCTGGTCACTCTATGATCAGACCGGCTCCTCATGGGTGCTCCAAGCAGAGCAGATGAATTTAAAGTTTCTCGGCATCGCGTGGCTGGAATCCCAGATCCAAGCGGTCAACCCGATCCTTATCCTCATTTACATCCCGCTCTTCACCTTCGTCATCTATCCATGGATCAACCGGATCTTCCCGCTATCTCCTCTCCGCAAGATCGGTCTCGGCATGATCTTAATGACCGCGTCGTTCGGTCTAACTACCTTGATCCAAACTTGGATCGATGCCGGTCACCGGCCATCAGTCGGTTGGCAGATCGGTGCTTATACCATCATCACAGCCTCGGAGATTATGGTATCTATTGTCGGTCTGGAGTTTGCCTACACTCAATCACCCAAGGCCATGAAATCATTAATCATGTCATTGTTTCTTTTATCGGTATGGGTTGGAAATCAGTTCACTGCACAGGTCAATCATTTCATCGCCATTCCCTCGTCCGGCGAGGTGCAATTCGCACAAGCCACCGCCAAGCTACCACCCGATTGGCAGACCTCGCCGCGCACCATCATTTTACCTGGCTACGATGGCGTCGGCGGCACGGAAGATGATCTAACTGCCCGCTGCGCACAAGGTCGTCTCGAGTCATTAGAGATTCCCGGTCGCCAAATTTTCCTCGCCGCCGCCAGCCGGATCGAAGCGAATTCAGCCGAAGGATTTCCTTCGAACGAAGCCGGCGAGAAACTCATCGGCGACACCAAAGACCTTTGGGGAAATCCACTTATATATGATCTGCTAGACTCCACCCATGCCCGCATTTCCAGTGCCGGTCCGGACCGCGCTAACAAAACGCAATGGGACATCGGCGTCATCATCGAGAAAGTCACTGGCGGTGCCCCGCCCGCCACGGACACATGGTTAGGCCGACGCAAGGCCGAGCTTGGCATCCAGGAAAAGCCCGCCGTTGCCGGCTTCACCCGCAGCGAATTCTCCGGTGGCCAAAGCAAACTCGAAGGCGCGGCCTACTTCCGCTTTTTCACTTGGCTGGTGCTAGCCACCGCCGTCCTCTTCATCCCCTTTGCCTACTTCTATCGGCCAAGGACTTATCTTCACGAGTGAAACTGCCCTCAACCCCAGCGCTGGAACCAATCGGCCGGGAGGCGGGTGGGTTTGCCTTCGGGCATTTGGACGAGGGCGAGTGCTTGGCGGGCGGTGACGAGGAGCGCGCCGTCCGCCTCGCGGATCATCTCGAAGGCGCACCAGAATTTGGCGCGGGAAATTTCCGCGAGCCGACCCCGGATGATGAGCCAATCACCGAGCTTGGCAGGGCGCTTGTAGTCGATCTCCGTGCGGATGACGACGGGGTAAAGGTGGGTGTCCGACATGGTGCGCAGGTCCATCCCGAGCTTGGCGGCGAGGCGGGTGCGGCACGTTTCGATCATCCGCAAGTAGGCGATGTTGTGGACGACTTGGCCGCAGTCCGTGTCGAAAAACATCACTTCTTCGCGGGTCTCAAGCGTCGGCAAGGGTTCGGACATGCGGGGATTTTGGGGCAAGCGCGGCGGCTCTGCAATGTTGGCTTGTGGGTCGGCGTAGGGATTGCTTAAGTTTAAGCGAATGATTCCCGGAAAACTCCATCTACCTCGCATCGCGGCGCTGCTGCTGGCTGCGGCGACCACGCTGATGGCAGGAAATTTCGCAATCCCATCAGAGGGACCGGTCGCATTCCGCCGGGACAAGGTGCCGCTGGACGCAGAGACGATGGCGGTGCTTTCCCGGCAGTTGGTCACGCTCGCGCAGGGGTGGAAGGCGGAAACCGCTGCTGAGCGCCGGACGGCGGCCCAGATGTTAGCCCTCGCGACGGCGCTCGATCCAGGAAATGCCAAGGCTCGGGAGGTGCTCGCAGATTTCGAAAACGGAAGCCACGCGCCCGCCACGGATGCGGATCAGCAGGAAAAAAGCCGTAAGCGGATTTGGCAGAATCTTGCGTGGTTAGAGACGCCGGAAGCCGGTGCCCATGGCCAAGCGCTCGCGGCCTGCCTAGCAGATGTGATGACCGCTGCAGACCCGCAAGATCCCCGTGCGCAAGCGCTCCGCAGCCGCGGCGAGCGCGGCGCGTGGAAAAGCTGGATCCCCGGGCTGGCCGCCTACGAGACGAAGCCTCCGGTAGAAACTCAGCTCCCGCCCGACAAAATCGAGGTCGCCCAAACCGACATTTTACTGGCGAAGGCGCGCGTGATCACTCCGTTGTGGAAGCTAGTCGCCAAGACGAATCCATTGAAATGGAGCCTCAGTCCCGGACGGGTCGAGATGGCCGCCAAGCGGGTGCCAGCTGAGGACGGCGAGCCGAAGCCCTTCGCTCTGGTGCTTGGCTCGGAGGCGAATGACGAGACGCTTGCTCCGCTGATTCCGCCGCTGCTCAAGCTGCTAGAATCCCACCACGGCAGCCTGCCTGCCGACGGGAGGGTGGTCATTTCCAGCCCCGCGCTCGAAGAATCGCTGGTTTCCAAAAAGCGCCAGTCAATCAGCGCCGCCGCCGCCGTGCTGGCTAGCTCGGCGATTTCTGGGCGCGAGCCAGAGGCCACTATTATCGGCCTGCTCGACGAGACCGGCGCCTTTAAACTGCCCTCCGGATTTTGGAATCAGCTCGAATCACTGGGTCCCGGCAATGGCGGGCGCTTGGTCTTACCTGCGGCCGCAGCCGAGCATTTGCCGTCATTGCTCGCGCTCGAGCGCCCGCAAATTTTCTTCGACTACGAGATCGTCCTCGCCTCGAATTTTAAAGAACTGCTAGATCTCACGGCCAAAACTCCTGAGGGTACGTTCGCCAAAGTTTCGACCCAATTTCATGAAATCCGCGAGAAAATTGGCACTCAGCCACTTGGCCAATACATCGCGAATCCGTTCATCCGCCGCCGCCTAGCAGAGATTTCCTCAGAAGCTCCCTACCATTACTCGGCGAAGTTGCTGGCCATCCAGGGCGCGGGAAATCGCCCGATTTTCGTCACCCGAGCCGTCCTTAGTGCAGAACTCCGCCGCGCAGTGGAGCCACTGGACTGGCTCGTCAAGCAGTCGGTTGGCGCGTACGACGATTCGCAAATCGAGCGCCTGGCCGCGACCTACGAGACATGCCATGACCAGGTCGAGCGGCTCAAACGCTATGCAGAAAAAAACGACCGCACATGGGTCGAGCGGGTGCAAGACATGGTCACGACCATCCGCCAGATCGACCGCGCCGCGAAAAGCCGAAGTGATTCTTATGATATGTTGACAGCCGTCACCCAAGCACACGCAGCGTTCCTCCACGCCTACGCCGGCGTGGCCGAGGAGCTCGCCAGCGCTTCCGGCGAGGTGGCCGTCACTCCCGAGCCGTAGCCCCGCCTCCCGTGATTGGGGGAGTTTTTTAGTCTCGTGGGAAAATCCGGGGTGTTAAAATTTTGAGCTAACTCACTCATGCGCATTTTCACCTCCCTCATCGCCCTCGCCATCGGCCCGCTGTCCGCCGAACTCCTGCCCCCGGGCGGGATCGATCTCGTGACCACCCAGACCAAGCTCACCGGCTGGGCCGGCCACGGCGGCACCGTTTTAAAAGTGCCAGTAACGTGCCAAGATTTCCCCGACGCCATGAGAGTCGCCGTGGTGACCGCCGCTCCCGACAAGCCGTGGAGCGCCCAACTCACCACCCCGCTCACCGCCGGATCGGTGAAAAATGGCGATAAGCTGCTGGTCGTTTACATGGCCCGTTGCGTGGCCGGTGGTAGCGGGCGGGCAATCGCTAAAGTGCAAGTGTCCGAGCCCACCACCCCGATGGTGGGAATGACCGGCACCGCGAAAATCGGTCCAGAATGGGGTCAGGTGAACCAAGCGTTCGAGGCAAAGGCCGATGCGCCGGAGGGTAAAGGCGAGCTGGTCATTTTACCTAGGCGAGCAGGTCCAGACGGTGGAAATCGCCAAGGTCCGCGTGCTGAACTATGGCCCGGCCATGGATCTAGCAAAGCTCCCGCAGCCCAAGGAAACCTATGCCGGCCGCGAGCCTGACGCGCCATGGCGCAAGGCAGCGCTCGACCGGATTGAGAAAATCCGCAAGGCGGACATGGCCGTGCAACTCACCGGCGCGGACGGCAAACCACTGCCCAACACCCGCGTGGTCGTCGAGCTGGACCGCCACGAATTCGGCTTCGGCTCCTGCTTCAGCCGCGGGATGCTCACCAAAGACGGGCCAGATGGTGACCGCTACCGCGACATCGCACAGCGGACTTTCAGCCGCGTGGTTTTTGAAAATGATCTCAAGCCCGACAGTTTTCCCCATGACGACAAGGGCCGTGCGGAACGTGCGAGTGGACGGCCTTGGCAATCAAGCGCATTTCCAGTGCAGCTTCCTGCCATCGCCCGAAGACCTCCTGCGCGTCACCGACCGCTTCACCGCCGTGGTGCCGAAGCAGGTTGTCACCGAGTTCGACATCGTCGCGAACGGCGACGAGCCACTCGCCGCCGACTATTTGCGCGACAGCCTGATCGCCTGCTTCAGTCATCCGGCCTACGACTGGTTTCTGTTATGGGGCTACTGGGAAGGTGCCCACTGGCTGCCCGAGGCGGCGCTTTGGAAAAAGGATTGGAGTCCCAAGGCCAGCGCCCTCGCCTGGGAAGAGTGGGTCGGAAACCACTGGCACACCCGCCTAACTTTGACCCGCGACGCCACAGGCATGGTGAAATGGCGGAGTTTCGAAGGAACCTATCGCCTCGGCGTGAGTGCTGCTAGAGCAGCCCCATTTCACCCCGGCTCTGCGGAAGCGCCTGTGCTCGTCAAGGCTCCGTAAATATCGTCGAACTTCACTTAGCTTCGAGAATCACTCACCCAGTAACAATGATCCACTACCTCAAAAGAATGTTGTTGATAGTCGCCGCCGTCCCAGTGCTCGCCTCCGGAGGGAGCGTTGATAGTGTGCCAGCTCTTGTGGCCGCAGTGCGGGATGGGGCGGAGGGGACGACGATAGAAATCGCAACAGGAACTTACAGGCTTGAGGCTCCCCTCGAGCTGAAAGCCCGGATGACTTTGAAGGGTGCCGGTATGGACAAGACCCTTCTAGCGAATGCCCAAGCTTGGCGGCCGGGCACCCAAACCTTGCCCGATCCGGAAATGAAACTGGATGGGTTAGACACCGATGCCTATCTCGTCCGCTTGAAGCGGGACTCGGCAGGCATCACCATTTCCGACATGACCCTCCACGGGCCGCAGTTGCACGGGGCCATCTTCGCGTGGTTCCCCAGCGACTTGCATCTGCATCATTTACGTATCAAGGAAACGCTGTGGAGTGGAGTCCGCACGTTCGGCATGAAGAAGGCGAGAATTCACGACTGCGAGTTCATCGACGCGGGCGGGCGATGGGAGAAGGGCGAACCGGGCGTCAAAGGCGGCATCACCGGCGGCGGCATTTTTGCCGTTTGGATGGAAGAATGCGAAATATCGAACAACCGCTTCACCCGCACCCAAGTGGCTCGGGAACGCGAATACTACGGCATCAAAGTGCGACAGGCGAAGCGGTGCCACATTCATCACAACACCATCGAAACCAACTTCTCGATGGAGTTCCCTTTTGAAAACGACGAGGACAATGAGATCGACCACAACGTCTGCCACGGCACGATTTCCCTCCCGAAACACGCAGGAGGACCGGTGCCGAAGAGCGGGCAAACGTTCCACATCCATCACAATTGGTTCAAAGATAGCTACTCGATCGAGTTCGTCCGCAACGGGGTGGAGATCGACCACAATCTGTTCGACTTCGATGCGCTGAAGGACCACGGCAACTTGATCTCGGGATTCGGCAGCGCTCCGGCGCAAGGACCCGCGAGCTTCCACAACAACCTCGTCAATAATCCCGGTCGCGGAGTGATATGGATCAATGAGGTTTTCAACAACCTTGAGGTGCGCAACAACCACATCATCACGCGCACCACGGTCACTCCGCGGACGGAAGGGCTATTCGGCTTCAATTCCGGCTGCGACTTCAAGACGATCACGATCCGGGAAAATGTGATCGAATGCCTAGGGCAGGAGCGACCATTGCTCCGAAACAAGGAGAGCTACGGCGCACGGATTCAGAATAATAAACTCACCAACGTGTCCGACTCAGCTCGGCTGAACAACCCTCAGGCAGGGAAACCACCCGGCCTCGAAGCTGCCCTTAAGTTCGACTGTGGCGTCCACGGCGAATACACCGTGGATGGCTGGCAAGCTCGGTCATCGGTGAAATAGAAGGCCGAAGCAAGAAGCAGGGGAAATTTAGACTGCCGCCGTTGGTTGGATAAGATCGGAGCCCTGAGGGCAGACGTCTTCACGACAAAAGACCTATCTGGAATACCGCTGGCTTCTGCGGATTGTCAGGGCGGGGTCATGGCCGTGCGGAAGCCACAAAAAATGCAGCCCTCGCGGGCTGCATTTTGTGAATCAATAGATTTATATCCAGCTTAACTGTGAGGACTCGTCTTAGACCTTACTTTTTAAGCGATGGCAGGAAACGGCGGACACCGCCGAGACCCAGCACGCTCATACCGAGGAGTGCCAAGGTGGCACCACCATCTGGCACGCGGGTGCTGTTGATTGAATCCCATCCGAAGGTGGTTCCATTTTGGGTGGCAGTGAAGCTCCAAGTTCCACGAGTGTCGTCGAACCCAGCGAGTTTGGCCAAGCCGTCACCTCTCAGTGTCAAGGAAACACCAGGGTTTTCGTCGATGAAGCCAATGCTTGAGAGGTCGAATGATGCTAGGCCCAAATTTGGAGCCGTGGTGGCCCAGATCGGGCTGATCGACCCGCCAAGTGGTGAGTAGGTGAAGCTGTTATAGTGGACACCAACAGTTGGGATAAGGAGCGGAATCGCTAGTGCGTAAGAACCCGTGCGATTTGAAACGATGGCGTTGGGTCCAGCTCCGAAAGTCACGGTGTTGGCAACGACGTCAAAGCTAAACGCAGGGTCGAGGAACGACACGATGCTGATCGAACCCGCGATGGGGATTGCGCTGGCGGCACCTGCTAGAAGAAGCGAGGCGAGGATGATACGAATTCCAGGAGTTGTTTTCATGGGGGATTGGTTTGTTTGATGTTTGAGCGCTAGAGCGAACCTCTGGCAGCGCGTCCCTGAGCAAGCCTCATGCCAAGCCAAAAATCCAAAGGATTAACAGCCTGATAGTGACTGCTTTGCGTGATATTTTAATCCCTGTTAGGCGTGGGCCGATGGATCGTTAGCCGTGGTATTGTAAAGATTCGTGACAGCGAAAGACGGGGATTTTTACACCTCAGGCCTGCCCTCGCCACTCTGCCAGTCGCTCAGCAATCGCCTTTCCTCTGCCTTGCCGGGCGCAGATGCGGCGGTTAGCTTTTTGTCACTAATGTCCGACGAGCTGCTCGAAACTGAACCGTCACGCCGACAATGGGTGGGTTTCTGGAGCATGATCGTCCTGCAAATGCTGACGCTAATCCCGCTGGGCGCGGCGGTGGGAGTTGCACTGCTAACCCCGACCTCGGCGGGACTGCTGATGGCGCTGCCGATGGTGCTATTCGCGCCGCTTGCCGGCTGGGTGAGCGACCGGTTTTCCAAGCGCGATGTGATGCTCGGCGCGGCGATCACTCAGGTGCTCGTGTTGATTTGGATTTGTGGCGCGGTGATGGTGAAAAACTTGCCCTTGGCGCTGTGTGGATTGTTCGCGCTTGGGGCGCAATTGGCGTTTTTCAGTCCGGCGAAAATCGGCATCAGCAAGGAACTCGTCGGCTCCAAACACCTCGGCTTCGCGGCGGGCATCCAACTCATGACCACGATGTTGGCCCTACCGTCGGGACAAATCCTTGCCTCATGGTGGCTTGCCCATCCTCTCACGAAAGTCGCGCTCACACCCATGCTGTTGTTAGCCGGACTCTCAGTACTGGCGTTGGCGCTGGCCTGCACCGTGCCGCGGGTTCCGGCGCAAGGTGGGCCAGCATTCACCATCAAAATTGCGGGCAGTCATTTGCTCCATCTCGCGAACCTATGGCGGGACGTTCCCATGCGGCGCGCATCATTTGGCGTGGCATTCCTCTGGGGCTTCGCGGTGTTCATCGGTTTATGGGCTTTAAAAATGTCAGAAGTCACGACCGTCGGCTCGCTTGGAATGGCGGCTGGCTTCGGGTTTTCCTCGTTTTTAATGCGCCGTCGCATCGAACTCGGCTGGGTGCCTGTCGCCGGGTTGGCGATGACACTAACCGCCCTCGCCCTCGCCTGCATGAACCCGGGCGGCTGGTTGTTTCTAACGACCTTGGCGTTGCTCGCGTTTTCCGCCGCCGTGTTTCTCGCGCCGCTCAGCGCGTGGATGCAGGACCGCTATCCCTCGGCGAAACGCGGTGAGCTGCAATCTGCCGCCAATCTCCAGAATTGCCTCGCGGGGTGCGTCGCCGTCGTGCTTTTCGGGGTTTTCGAATCCGCCACCAAATCCTTCGGCGTCACGGCGGCTGTTGGTATTCGAGTTGAAATCGCCTTCATCAGCCTGGTCTGCGGGTTGGTGACTTTGTCGATCATCCGCCTGCTGCCCGGAGATTTCATCCGCTTGATCGGCGGCGTGATCGTCCGTTCGATCTATCAGATCCAAACCGTGGACCCCGAACACATTCCAGCGAAGGGCGGGGCGCTGCTGCTGCCCAACCATGTGACCTTCGCGGATGGCTTTTTCATCGCCGCCGCCTGTCCGCGGCCGGTGCGCTTCGTGATGGACGAGGCGTTCATGACCAGCCGCGCAGTCCGCATCTTCACCGGCATTTTCGACACGGTGACGATCCGCCGGGATCAACCGCGCGAGGCCATCAGGATCACGATCGAAGCTTTGAAAAACGGCGATCTCGTCTGCCTATTTCCCGAGGGCCAGCTCACTCGCACCGGCACCCTCAGCGGGCTGCGGCGTGGCTTCGAATTGATCGCCAAAAAGGCCAGCCACCCGCTGATCCCGATGTGGTGCGACGGCTCGTGGGGATCGATTTTCTCCTTCGAGCGCGGTCGGTTTTTCAGCAAGCGCCCCCACCGCTTGGCATGCGGGCTGGCGATCGCCTTCGGTGAGCAAATACGCCCCGAGAATGGCGATTTGGAAACTGTGCGGCAGGGAATGTTAGTCGCAGCCGCTGCGGCGCAGACCAAGGGTTTCGAGGCGCCCAGTTGGGGTTTGCGAGTGCCGCGCGGGAAAGGCCCAGCGATCAAAAATTTCCGCGCTAGCGGTGAATCCGAGCGCCGCCGGATGTGGATCAACGGCCACCAGATCGGCCAGATCAACGCGCTGCAACGCCGCCTGCCATTCCACGTTTTGAAGGGCGATCCCGTCCTGCCAGGCCTACCGAGCTTGCTTCAAACATTTCCTGAACTATTCCAAGCCACGGTGAAATATTGTGATTCCATCGACGGCACGCACGCCGCCGCATGGGTCGGTGGCGATCAGTTGCGCAAATTGTTAGGCTCCACTCAGTTGTCCCAGGAAATCGTGTTTTACGACTTCGGCCCGCGCGCCCTTGAGCCAGTTTACCGCGCAGACTTACGGCACTGCCCGTGCCTCGTGATCAACGGCACCGTGATCGCGATGTCCATGCCAGACCCACCTGCGGCTGCGAACGACAGCGAGCCGCAGCCTGGCCACCGTCCAGGCACTTGGGGGAAATTGCTGCCCGGCTGGTTCCTGCTGCCAGCGGCAAACGGTCACCTCCGCGCCCATGGCCCGGCCGCTTCAGTGGACGGCATCGAGTTGCCGCTGGGCACCTCGCTCGACCCGGAAGGTTTCCTCGCGTGGGCGAATCCCAAAGCCCGCCGTTAGCCTCCTCATCGCAGCTCCAAAAAGCTCGCCAGTGATTTCACGGCGGGCGCGACCGAGTGGCCACGCCGCACGGAGCGGGAAACGATTTCGAGCGTCTTCGCCTTCGTGTCTGCCTTGGGATCGATGTGGCCGACGAGCTCGTGACCGGAAAGAACCGGCAGTGCGTAGTAGCCGCGGACGCGTTTGTGGAGCGGCGTGTAAACTTCCCAGGTGTAGTTGAAATTCCAAAGCGCGGACGTGACGCGGCGGTCGTAGATGAGTGGATCGAGCGGGGCTAACAGCAGGGCAGACGTTGGTGAAAAATTACCAACCGCACAGGACTCTAGCAGCGGAAGATCTTCGCGGAGGAGGTAGAGGGTGGGCGCATCGGCGTCGGTTAGAGTGATGGCTTGGACGTCGTCTGCGACTAGCCTTAGCTCCTCGCGCTTGAGGGTGACGAGGCGGCGTTGGCGGAGTTTCATGAGAGCGAGCCAGCGGGCGGTCTCGGCGGCGGGGTGGCCACGCAAGGCGAGTGTGGCGGCGGGGAGGACGCGCTCGGGGAGGTCGTAAAGGCGGCGGTTGCCGTCGCGGCGGGCGATCAGGACGCGACCGTGGAAGAAGAGCTTTTGCAGGGTGGATTTCGCGAGCGTCGCCACTCCCCAGACGCCGGGGCCGCTCCTGCGATTGTCCGCGATGTGGCTGGAGGAGAGGGGACCGCGAGCGGCGAGGTCGGCGAGGATGCGTTTCGCGAGTCCGCGTTCGTCGGGTGTTAGGCGACCGGACCAAGCACTGTCGCGCTGGGTGCGCAGGTGCATGGCGCCGAGCAAGTGGGGCCAGGCGTCTAGCGGAAATGCGGTGAGCACTGCGGAGTCCGGAAGGTGGTGCTCGAAGGCGGTACGGCTCTCGGCAGCAAGCGGCGCATCCTCGCCATGAAGATGCCGCATCAGGCCACCTAACTGATAGCCGTGCACGCGGTTGCGGAGGATCAGGTCATGCATCCGCCCGCAGACGTTGATGGGATCGATTTGCACATAACCGTGATGGTTGAGTGCGGACCCGATGTCCGGAAACGGCTCATCCAGCCCGACTGCCCGGCGGGCGAAGCGGCGTGCCGTTAGAGTGCTGATGGCCAATGCGGACGACATGGCTTCACTTCTCCCGCTTGATCACGGAAACTCCGTCTTTCACCGTGTCTGGCGGGTGGAGCAAAACTGCGTCGCCGGCCTCCACGCCTGAGAGAATTTCCGTGAAGCGGCCGTCCGAGTGGCCGGCTTGGACGGGTGTTAGTTTGGCTTTGCCGTCGCGGAAATTGTAAGTCTTCCAAGCGTTGCCTTCGCGAAATAAGGCTCCGGCGGGGACGATCAACGCGTCGCTAGAATGCCAAACAGCGACGCTCACCTCCACTCGGTAGCGATCCCCGAGGGCGCGGGCGGCTGCCGGGACATCCACGAGATCGCTGAGGACGATGACCCGTTGTTCCTCCACGCCGAGGGCGGAAATCTTGGTGAAAGCGGCAGGCTCGACTCGACGGACGCGGCCTTTGAGCGGGTTCTCACCGCCCCACTGGCCGACTTCTACCAGATCGCCGGGGTGGATGGTGACGGCGTCTCGCGAGAGAATCTCGGCCTCGATCTCGATGTCGGCAGGGTCGCCGATTTCAAGGATCTGCACGCCGGGAGTGACGACCATTTCGCTCTCCTGCATGACTTTCAAGACACGGCCAGAGACGGGAGATTTCACCTCTACCAGATTTCCGCTAGAGTTAGAATCAGGTCGCTCCAAGGCGGCGCGGGCTTGGGCGAGTTCGTAGTCGATGACTTGGAGGGAAAATTCTGCGGCGCGGACTTCGGCGGCTTTGATCGAGGCATCGCCTTCCACCTTGTCGCGGTCGGACTCGGATAGACTGCCATCGCGGGTCACGGCGCGCATCCGGTCTCGGTCGGCAGCGGCCATTTTCAGGGCGGCGCTTTTCGCTGCGAGCGACTCGGCGGCTTGTTTCCGCGAGGCCTCGGTCATCGAGACGATGGCTTCTGCCTGGGCGCGGGCGCGGGGATCGAGCAACGGCGGGGCGACTGGCTCAATGGCGGTTAGAACCGTCACGCCGGCGGTGACGTCATCGCCCGGCTTGAGTCGGACGCGGCGCATTTTCCCGGCGACGGGCGCGGCGACGACATATCGGTTTCTAACACGAGTCTTGCCTTCCTCGGAAACGCGGACGGTCAGCGGGCCGCGGGTGACCGTGCCGGTCTCGATGACGACAGGCTTGGGCCACAATCCCCAGGCGATCAAGCCGAGCATGAGAAGTCCGCCGAGCCATGGCAGGGAGCGACGGGCGAGGTTTTTTCCAGAGCCTTTGCGGGGCGTCGCCCAAGGCGCTTGAGAATCGGGTGAGGGGGTGGCCATGGGTGCGTGCGGCAGTTGATAGCCGACTGCCCGCCCGCATTCAAGAACCACCCTTGACGATGATGGTGGGCGGCTGGCCTGTGGGCACGATGTTAGTTTCTAGCAGCTGGACACTGGCTGGGATGGCGTTGTTGGGGAGGTTAAGAAACAACGAGCCAGCACTGGCATAGCCGACGATGTTGGTGGTTCCGGCTGTGGTGCTTTGCAGAAAATAGGTGGCGTGAGTCCAGGCGTTGAATGCAGTAGCACCTGAATTCACCATAGTGCCTCCGCTTGAAGATGGCACGACTTTCGACAGCAGCTGGTCATAGCCCACTGGCCAAGAATCCCCGGCGTTTGCCGCGATCTGGCTGCCTTCTGGAATGGACTCCGGGTCGCTCGGAAGCACCGGCGCAGGCTCTGTCGGCGGGCTAACAGGCGTCGTGGCGGATGGTTCTAGCGGTATATCGGTGATGAGGCCGGCCTCGTCGGTGAGTCGCACGATGAGCTGCTTGCCTTCCGGTAAATCAGGCACGTTCTCGACAAAGATTTCAGTGGTGCGATCAACAGGATTTTCAATGATGAATCCCTCCGGCGCGGCACGGGTTTTCACGGGCGCAGTTTTCGGCTCCGGTTCTTTGGTGAACCGCGCGACATCATCTTCGCCAGTGATTTTCCTGCCGATGAAGCCCCGGCCCTCTGGATCGGCGGACCACACGGTGCTACTGGAGGCATCGTAGTAATCGCCATTTGCGGAGCGGGAGAGTCCCAATTCCTGCCATGCCTGCTCGGGGAAATGGCGATGCCGGATCACTCCGCCGTCTTCGGGGACGGTCAGTCCGCCGGGCAGCCAACCGCGCTCGATGACCAGCGATGCCGGGTCAGATGGCGTGGCACTTGCGGCTTCCAAAGCGGAGCGCAAGGCGTTTGTTAGGATGGAGTGCACCCGTTGCTGTGCCTCTTCCTGGGTGCGGTGGACAGCCCCCGGCGCGGTGAGACTCATCACCCGTGGAGTCTGCTGGGTGGGGTCATCCCGCAAAATGGCCAAGCGTTTTTGCAAGCGCACGATCTGGTCGCGCAAGTGTGCGTCACGGGAGGCGGGGACCGGGACGGGAGAAGGTTTTTCCAAACTCTCGGCGGGACGTGTTAGAGGTTCTCGCGCTGTGGTGTGAGTGGCACGGGGAGGTGGGGTCGTTAGAGGCTCCGGCCATAGGGAAATGGCGATAGCGGCAGCGGCCGCCCAACCGCTGGCCGCCAGCCACGTTAGATAGCGGCGGGGCTTGCGTGATGGCGCCGCAGCAAGCGGGTGAATCTCCGCCATCACCGTTTGCAACAAGTCCGGCGGAGCCACGCGGAGCGGTGAAACGGCAAGCCAGACGGCTGCCGCTGTCTCGCGTGTTAGGCGGGCTTCTTCCGCCAGCGCAGGGTCGCGTAACAGCCGCGGATCCGAGCGGGCGGTATCGTCGGGCGGCAGCAAATTAAGCGCGCGCGCCGTGGCATCGGCCAGGTCAGTGGGATTCATAGTCGCCTCCTTTCCGTAAAAGTTCGCGCATTTTCAACATCGCGCGATGGATCCGGATCTTAGCGGTGCCCACCGGAATCCCCCAGCGCAGCGCGTGATCCACCATGGTGCCGGGATCGAAAAGCGCCGCCCTCACGCTCTCTGCTTCCACCTCATCCAGTCGCTCCAATGCCGATCTAACACGCATTACCGTCTCCCGAAAAAACAAATCTTCCACCCCGCCACGCGACGGCACTTCCAGCGCGGAGCCGAGTTCCGAGTCCTGCCAGACCGCCGCGCGGCGCTTGCGTTTCCTGAGAAAATCAAGGCACAGCCCGCGCAGGATCATCGCACACCAAGTGAAGCCACTGCTTTTCTCCGCATCAAAATCTGCGGCTTTTTTCCAAATCCGCAGCAGGCAATCTTGCAGCGCCTCCTTCGCCGCGCCCTCGTCCTTGAGCCAGTGCAGCGCCATGCTGTAGAGCCGGTCTCCCCACATCCGATAGAGTTCTGCGAGGGCGTCCGCATCCCGGCGGGCGATGCGGGCGAGCAACCGCGAGCCGTCGCGGGCATGTGCCCGCTCGTCAGCATCCATCATTTTCGCCGCCTCTCCCATCGCTTGCTCACCTTCTCTCATGTTGTCCGCCGGGCAGGGAAGGCTGGTTTCAGAAAAATTATAAGCCCACTTCACATCGGCACCAACATCCCATGCCGGACGAGTTCGCGGACGATGGCAAACAGCCGCAGGAGGCACCACACTCCTGTGGTGCAGGCGAATGAGTGGCCGTTGAATCGCGCGAAGCTCTTGCTCAACGACTTCCCATTCACATCCACGACAAAATTGTCGTGGCTACGCCTCAATCCCGTGCTTTTAACACACCCACCATGTCGAGTTTCCCGATCATTCGGCTGACCAGTGCGAATGAGAGTGCTGAGGCTGTTAGCACAACTAATATCGCGATGGAGTAAGTGGATGAACTGATAACAATTGGCAGCCGCACCGTCTCGGTGCTGAAGGATGACATAATAAACAACGCCAACCCGCGGCCGAATAACAGCCCAAACGGCAGCGCTGCTAGAACGAGGATCGCCAGCTCCCCCACGAGCACGCCGCGCACTTCCGCCAGGGAAAATCCGACGACGCGCAGCGTCGCCAGCTCGCGGCTTCTTTCTGATAGGGCAATCCGCGCACTGTTATAAACCACGCCGAAGGCGACGATGGTCGCGAGCACGAAATAGAGCGTGCGCAAGATGCCGATGCTCTTGCCGGTGGTCTCGCGGAAGGCGGATAGCAGATCTTTTTTCACCATCACCACCGCCGCTCGCGGGGTGTCCTTGAGCGAGCGCATGAACTCGTCCCAACGCTTATGATCGAGCGCGAGATAAGCACCGTTGACGGTGTCACCTTCTTTCATCGCCCGCCGCAGCGCGGAAATATCCATGTAGGCGGCCACCCCGGCGAAGTCGGTGACGAGGCCGCGGATGGGAATGGATAGAGTCGGCCGTCGCCCTTCTAAGACCTCGACTTCCACTTCGTCGCCGATGTTTGCACCGATCACTTTCGCCAGCATGGCGGACATCAGCAAGCCGTCCTCCGGCATCGTGATCGCATGCCCTCGCTCGTCTAGCAGCCGGTTCAAATCCGCGCTGCGGTCGATGCCGGTGACGGATAATTTCCGGTGACGGTGGCCGAATTTCAACCGCGCTCGCACGCTGCGGATCGGCTCGGCACGGATCACGCCGGGCAGGTGTGCGAGATCATGGAACCCGCGGCCCGAACTTGGCTCAGTTAGAAAAACGGCTACGTCCTGGCGTTGCTGGCTGCTCCATTGGAAGGTGAGCAAGTAGTCGATGCTATCGGCCATCGCGCCGGGCAGCACCATCAGGCCGGTGGCGAGGGCGAGGCCGCAGGAGGTGAAAACCGCCTGCCACGGGCGGCGCTCGATGTTGCGTAGCGCCATCCGGAAGGTGGGGCTGAACAAGCGCGTCAGGCCGATGCGCTCAAACAACGAAGGTTTAAAATCCGCCGGTGGCTCAGGCCGCATCGCCTCGGCGGGTGGTAGTTTCACCGCCTGCCACACCACCGTTAGAACGCCCACCACCGATGCACCGATGCTGACGAAAAGCGCGAGGCCGAGCGCGCTGTAGTCCATCGTGAATACCAGCGAGGGAAAGCGGAAGAACAGCGTGTACATATCCACCAACACCGCGCCTAACAATCGCCCACCGAGTCCGCCCATCACCGTGCCGAGTCCGCCGATGACGAGCACATACTTCAGATAGTGCCCGCCGACTTGCCATGACGAATAGCCGAGCGCTTTCATCTGCGCGATCTGCTCGCGCTGCAACCGCACGATCCTGGCGAGCACCGCGTTTACCATAAATGCCGCGACGCTGAGAAACACTAACGGATACGCGACTGACAATGCATGGAGCACCCGCAACTCGTCATCGAGCCGCTGGGCGGACGGTTGTTCCTTGCGGAGAAATGCCCCGCCCGCGCCGTAGGGGGCTAACACTCGATCCATTTCCTCAATCACCGGCTCGGCTTCGGCACCCGGCGCAAGGTCGATTAATACATCATTGAATGCGCCGTCGAGATTGTAAGCCACGGCGAGCGCGCGGTAGTTCATCCAGATCACACTGAAGCGTTTGTGGTCGGGCAAGGTCTCACCGGCCCTTGCCTCGAAGACATATTCAGGGGATAGTCCGATGCCGCAAATCTTCAAAGTTTCACGACGGCCGTTAATCACAGCCACAAGTGAATCGCCTGTTAGTAAACCATTTGCATTGGCGAAAGATTCACCTAACACCACCTCCCGTCGCTCGTCCGAGCGGGGAAATCTGCCGGACCGGAGAAACAGCCGGTTTAACTTTTGCGGCCCGCTATCTTCCGGCAGAGAAATGATATGGCCAGTCGCCGGCTCCGATAGACCAGGCAAATCTAACGTCACATCCACCGCCACCCGCGTCTCCACGGTGGCCACGCCGGGGAGCGTAGCAAGCTGATCCGCGACCGATAGAGGCGCCCGCTTGAGCGTGGCAAAGATATCGGCCATGGCGTAGCGCTGATAGTAAGTCGAGCGCGTGGTCTCGAGAGTCATGATCAAACTCCGCGTCATGATCATCATCGCCAACCCACAAGCCATCACTAAGCTCACGGCGAATACCTGCCCCTTCATCTTGCCCAGATCGCGCAGCAGTTTCAGGTCGAGGGGGGAGAGCATGGGAGAAGAAGTTGATAGTTAATAGTGGATGGTTGATAGTTGATGGAGAAAAGGAAGAAATGAATGAATGAAAGCCGGGATAAATCCCGCGGTCTGGTGTGGAAGCGCTTGTTCTTTCTCTCAACCATCAACTCTCAACCATCAATTCCCTCACCATTTCAATTGCGAAGCTGGGAGGCGGGATTCGTTGCGGTAGCTTTTCACGATCTTTCCATCAGATAGATGCAGCACGCGGTCCGCCATTTCTGCCATCACGGCATTGTGGGTGATGATGACGGTGAGCGTTCCGAGATCGCGGTTGATGCGCTCCACGGCTTCGAGCACGGCGATGCCGGTGGTCACGTCGAGTGCGCCCGTCGGCTCGTCGCAGAGTAAGACCTCTGGGCGTTTCGCGATGGCGCGGGCGATCGCCACCCGCTGCTGCTCGCCGCCGGATAGCTGTGACGGGAAATGGTCCATCCGCGCGCTGAGACCTACCATTTCAAGCGCCTCCTCCGGCGTCATCGGATCGCGGGAAATGCCAGTGATGAGTGCAACATTCTCACGGGCAGTTAGACTTGGGATCAAGTTATAAAATTGGAACACGAACCCCACGCAATTTCGCCGGAAGAGAGTCAGTGTATTTTCATCCGAGCCATCGAGTGGCCAACCTTTGTAGATGAGGTTTCCCGAAGTCGGCACGTCGAGTCCGCCGAGGATGTTGAGCAACGTCGATTTTCCGCTGCCGGATGCGCCTAGCAGACAAACGAGCTCACCAGCATTGAGCTCGATGTCCACACCGTGCAATGCCACCACGTCGAGTTCGCCAGTGTGATAGACCTTGCGCACGCCATGCGCTTCGAAGACTACCCCGGTGGAAATCGGCGGCAGGGAGGGGAGGGAATTCATCGGGATGCGGCACCGTAACAGGTCGGCCCGCGATCACAACTCTCAGGACGAAGCCCGCTGTCGGGCGCCTACCTCTTCCGGGTAAGTTGTAGGTTAGAATCGAAGGTCTCTGGGTGGTGCCAGGTAGTAAGAAATTTTCTTACCGCCTATCCGAAACCTCACTACCCATGAAAACCCGCTCATTCTTCTTCGGTCGCCTCCTGCTCCTTCCCGCCGCTGCGCTAGTTTCGTTTTCCGGCTCCGCGCAAGCGGCTGGCGGAGCTAATATCAACGACAGAGGCTTCGCGCGGTCGCCATCCGCCAGACCCTGATCCATGTTCCGATTGGGCGGCGCCCCGGACGAAGGCTTAACCAAGAGTGGCATCGGAACCCTAGCTCTACCTCGCGCTAACACCTACACCGGTGGCACCAGCGTCAGCGCAGGGAGCTTGGCCATCAACGGCTTTCGCCAGTTCCATGGCTGTGGGGGATGGGTTATTTCCCTATTGCCACTAAGGATTTAGAAACATCGGCTTGCGCGAGGATACAAGTTTGCGATGCTAGGTCTCTCCACCTGCATCCCGCAGACAGCACTGCTAACCTAACCTCACCACCACCATGAAATCGGCACCACTATCCGCCTATCAGGAAACCCTCGGAATGATTTATTTCGCCCGGATGTTGGATAAAATTCGACTCAACGCAGCGGGCGATCTGGGGGAAGACTTTTGTGACAATCTCGGGACCGGCCTCGACGGGCGTTGCGCAGATTTCCTCCGGATGGACTACGCGGACCTCGCCGCACGCGTCCTCGTGGGAGGGAAAGACGAGGAGATCCTGCGCTGGTGTTATGAAGCGGGCCGCGAACTCAATGAGGGCGACATTTTCATCTGGAACCAATACCTGAAAAAAGTCGGCTGGAATGATGCCACCTCGGAAATCCTTACCCGCCGGAAACGGGAAAGCGGCCTCGAAGGGCGGGACGAAATCCAGACGATGGTGGACTACTTCGACTATGATGAAGGCCGGAAATCCTAACGGCTCACCTCACATTTTCCGCAGGTAAGCCATACTCTGCTGGATGCTAACAATTGCGTCCGGGGATTGATCTTGCTCCACGTGGCAATGTATAACTCCGGCAGCTTTCGCCGCGACGAGGATCGGCTCCATCGGGATGATGCCATCGCCAAGTTCTTGATACGCATCCACCGGTAATTCGGTGGAATAAGAGGGGAGTTTCAGTCCATCCTTGAGATCTTTCAGGTGTAGCTGAGAAACACGTCCGTGGAGTTTCTTGATGAGTTCCACAGGATCGAGTCCGGCGGCTTTGACCCAGAAAACATCGATCTCGAACTGCATGTCCGGCGAAAATTCTTCCATGAAGATATCATAACCTCGCTTGCCTCCCTCTTTGGGTTCAAACTCGAAGTTATGGTTATGATAGGCGAGTTGGATGCCCGCAGCATTCGCCATCGCGGCCGCCTTGTTAGCGTGGGCAGCCACTTTCTTGTAATCCTCGAGCGTGGTGCGGTTAGGTTCCATGAGGTAGGGAATCACCAAGTGACTCAGGCCGACCTCATGGGCCTTTTCCAAAATTTTCGAGAAATCCGACATCGCCTCATCGGCGGGATTGACCACGGTATCCCACTCGAAGTGGGACGAGTGGATCTCGAGGCCAGCATCTCTGGCTCCCGCGATCATCGGGTCGGCATTGGGAAATCCAAATAGCTCGACCTGTTGGTAGCCTGCGGCGGCTACCTTTTTCAGAGTGCCCGCAGGATCTTTTCCGAGTTCATTGCGCAGCGTGTAAAGCTGGATACCGATGTTCTTGCGATACGTGTTCTCGGCTTCGATGGCATGCAAGCTGCCAGTCTGACTGAGGGCGAACGAAGTGGCGACGGTGGTTCGGATAAAGGTCCTGCGGGTCATGGTTTGGGTATTCCTCTAGGGATTCCCTGCGACTAAGCCAAGCATTCTCAATCGTCCTTATTCTTCTTTTTCTTCTCGGGATTCGAGGACTCAGACCTCGGTGCATCCTGCTGAGCTCGCTGTTGCTTAGGAGCGGGCTGTTGTTGTTGCTGAGCCTTTTGCTGCTTGGGGCGCGGGTCGGCTTGGCGTTGCGGTTGTGCCTGTTTCTCTGGCTTCTGCACCGCGCGTTGCGGCTCAGACTGGCGGATCTGTTGCTTCTCCGCCTTCCGGATGGCCTGTGGTTCCGCTTCACGCTTCGGGGTTGGGTTGGCCTTGCGCTCTTGGGTTGGCTCGGCCTTCCGCTTCTCCGTAGGCTTGGTTTTTTGTTCGGAACTTGGGTCCGCCTGACGCTTCGAGGTTGGGTCCGCCTGGCGCTCAGGGTTTGGGTCGGCTTGGCGTTTCTCGTTTTGCTTAGCCTTCCGTTCAGCGCCTGGCTGGTCTTGGTTCTTCTCTGATGGCTTATCCTTCTTGTCGGAGACTGAATCTCCTTGGCGCTTTTCTCCTGGCATTGCCTTGCGGTCGCCAGTTGGATCGGCTTGGCGCTTCTCCTTATCCTTACCTTGGTCGGCTGGATCCTTTTCGCGCTTTTCGCCAGGCTTCACCCGTTTTTCCGCTGGGGCGTCCATCTTGGTCTTTCCTTTCGAATTTGGGTCCGACTCGCGGTCACCCTTTCCATCTTTAGGACGCTTGTCCTTCGCAGGATTCTCGTCCTTGGCGTTTGAGTCGTTGCTGGACTTATCAGATTTTCCGACTTTCTGATCCTTGTCAGAAGCGCGGGGTTGCAATCTTTCTGGAGGCCCGCCGTCTTTATCAGAACGATCAGATTTCTTGGCCATCAGCGGCGAGCGGTTAACCTTCTCCTTGGTCACCGCGTCGCGTTCTTTTCCGCCAGTGGCATCAGACTTAGCTTTACGGGTTTCGAGCTGCTCGCGGTCTTTACCAAATTTGCGGATGTCCTTCTTCTGAGTGTCATAACGCTCACGATCCTTTTGATCCACCTTTTGGAAACGTTGGCGAGAATCGCGGGAATTCACCACGCGATCGTAGCGCTCAGCGACGCCGAAATCTCCACGATCACGATCCTCTTGCGAGCGGGCACTTAACATCGCCCATGACCGTGGTGGCCGGGAGTCTATATTATCGCGACGATACTCATAGTAGTCTTGGCGCTGACGATCCCAGTTCCGATCATTGCGGTTTTCCCAACGATTGTGTGAGTAAATCGGGTCATAACCATAGCGGCTGGAGTTATAGGAAAAAGATGCAAAAAATCCGCGGTCGCGGTATCTCGGCTCATAGTAGTCTCCATAGTAATAGTGACCGTAGTTAGGCCGCAGGAATAGGTGGTTGGTAAACACCGAGAGGCTCACCACCGTTGAAGGTGTGTAATAGAAGTTAGCGCGTGAACGATAGCCTGAGTCGAAACGAACCGGTGCGAAGACCACGCCGCGGCGGACGACTGGGTAGTCCCAATATCCATCCACATAGACATAGCCGCGCTGTGACCAGCGATAGTATGCAGGTGTCCATGCCCAGTTTTCCCGGGCGGGTGCCCAATAGCCGGCGCGCCACGCATAGCGGTCATCCCGATAGACCCAGTTGCCCGGAATCCAACTTTGATCGTTTGAGGAAGCTTCGATGTTAGGACCCGCCTCGACGCTGCGGGGAGGCTTCGGCAAATAGGTCACCTCAGTGGTCTCGGAATCTTCCCAGTAACCTGAAGTCCACTGATTGCGTCCTTCCGTTTCTGCCCAGTATCCGGGAACCCATTCCCGGCCGGGTGGCAAATTTCGCCAAATCCCGCTGATCCACAGGAAGTCGTTTTGGTCCTCGTCCCAGCCCCAGTAGCCAGGGATCCACGACACGTTGTCGCCTTCCAGTCGTTGTTCCGGCGGCACTTCCTCAATCAGCTCTGGCGGAGCCTGATCGACGATGGTCCCCACCTCGGGGTTGAATGAAACCGTCCCGGCGAATGCCTCGTGGACCGGTCCCCGCGTTTGCACCTCGGCACCTGCATTGGCTTCATTTTCTTGGGCGGCCGCCATGCCAGGGGCGACCATTGCCACCCCGAATGCGAGCGCGCTGAGGCCTCCCAACAGTTTGTATTTTTGTAGATTCATTGTTTTTCCTTGGTTGATGTTCCGCCCCAAGAGACGTGGGGGGAACGGGGTTGATTCGATCTATTTTCTTGGGGTTGTCACCGGAATTTCCGAGATTTTCTACGGTTCCCCACATTCGGCGGACTGCAAGTTAAATACTTTTCTCTGGCAATGAAAGTAGTTGAGATCACTTGACTTGCTGACTTTGTGCAGTAGAGCCGCAGAGAAATCTATCCGCCAACCGCAGTCCTAACGCATGAATCTTTCTGTGACGATTGTAGAAAAGAGTTGCTTGGCTGAGGAGAAATAGATAGTCGGTTATCCATCCCCCCAATGTAACAGTCTGGTATAAATTTCCAGACGTTAGATATACCCCCTCGTCTTCTCCCCCGGACCGTGGGCTGCATTGTGTCTATGTATGGAAATCACCATATCATCAGTGGGGGTGTGACGCCTCCGTCATCTCTATTTAACTCACTATAACTTATTCTAGCCATGGCTGTCATCCCTACTTATCCCGGCGTTTATGTGGAAGAACTCTCGAGCGGCGTCCGCTCCGTAGCGGCGCTTCCCACATCCATCACCGCCTTCGTCGGCCGCGCACTTCGCGGGCCTACTGATCTTTATGATGTTGCGGATCAAGTCCCGACAGTGATCAACAGTTATGCTGACTACGAGCGGATTTTCGGTGGGCTATGGACTGAAAGTGCAATGAGTTATGCCGTCAGAGACTTCTATCGAAACGGCGGCGGCCAAGCATTGATTGTGCGCTTATACCAAGCCGCTGCGCAAAGTGTGGCGCGCATGGCGGTCTCGACGACGGGGCATGACTCGGGCGGCGCATCCACCGGAGCCGGCTCGGATCTCGCTCTAGTTTCCGCGACACCCGGTGCTTGGGGCAACCGGCTGCGAGTCACGATCAATCACGAGACCCGACCTCACGAGGCAGGCGAGGCGCTCGCGACTTTGTTTAACTTAAAGTTAGAACTCATCCCCGATACCGGTGTGGCCTCGCTTCAACAGTTGCCGGATCTAGGAACTCGCGTGGAGGAAATTTATGCAAATGTAACTTGCGTGGCGGGTCTCCCTAACAGCCTGGATACGGTCTTGCGAAATACGTCCAAGTTAATGCGCGTGGAGGGTTCACTGCCTGGTGCTCAGCCCGATCTCGGGGTGGTCAATGTGACCGTGGAGGCAGACGACGGGGCGGTGCTGACTTCAGGAAATTTCACCGGCAACTCAGCGACGCGGACTGGCGTCCATGCGCTCCTGAAGGCGGATCTCTTCAACATGCTCTGCATCCCTCCCTACACCGCCAGCGGGGATGTTGATAACGCGGTGCTCACCGACGCTGCGGCGCTCTGCCGCAATCGGCGGGCGTTTCTAATCATCGATGCTCCCAGCGCGTGGGATGAAATCAGCGATGCCGTGAGCGGGGTAAATGCGATCGCCGCGACTGTCGGCACTGACAGCGCACGCAATGCCGCCGTCTTCTTCCCGCGCCTGCGGATGCCCAATCCGCTGCGGCAAAACCAATTGGAACCCTTCGCGTCCTGCGGCTCTGTGGCCGGTGTTTTCGCCCGCACCGATTCGCAACGCGGCGTCTGGAAGGCACCTGCCGGACTGGACGCAGGACTCGCCGGCGTCTCGGCCCTCACTGTGCCGATGACCGATGCGGAGAACGGCCAACTCAACCCGTTAGGCGTGAATTGCCTGCGCGCCATGCCCGGCACCGGACCCGTTATTTGGGGCAGCCGCACCTTGCGCGGCGCGGATCGGCTCGCCGATAGCGACTGGAAATACATCCCAGTTAGACGGCTGGCGTTGTTCATGGAAGAGAGTATTTTCCGCGGCACTCAGTGGGCGGTCTTCGAGCCGAATGACGAGCCGCTGTGGTCGCAACTGCGGATGAACATCGGCGCATTTTTGCAAACGCTTTTCCGCCAAGGCGCCTTCCAAGGCACCTCGCCGCGCGATGCGTATTTCGTGAAATGCGACCGCAGCACCACCACTCAGACGGATGTCAACAACGGCATCGTCAACATCATCATCGGCTACGCACCACTTAAGCCGGCGGAATTCGTGATCCTTAAATTCCAACAAATGGCTGGCCAGGTGCAGTCCTGATCGCCCCGCACTCTAACTCTAACTTAAGTCATGGCCATCAACGTCAAACGATTCGATCCTTACAAGAACTTCAAGTTCCGCGTGAAGTTCGGCAGCAGCCCCGCCTTCGTCGCTGGTGTTAGTAAAGTGAGCTCGCTCAAGCGCACCACCGAGGTGGTGAAACACCGCGAAGGTGGCGACCCGAGCAGCACCCGCAAATCGCCGGGGCGCACCGAGTATGAAGCGATCACGCTGGAGCGCGGCGTCACTCACGATGGGGAATTCGAGCGCTGGGCGAACAAAGTTTGGAACTACGCCAGTGGCCTCGGAAGCGAGGTTTCGCTCAAGGATTTCCGCCGGGACATCCGCATCGAGGTTTACAATGAAGCGGGCCAACTGGTGCTGGCCTACAATGTTTTCCGCTGCTGGGTTTCTGAATTCCAAGCGCAAGCCGACCTCGACGCGAATGCCAACGCCGTGCTCATCCAGTCGATCAAACTGGAAAACGAAGGTTGGGAGCGCGACTACGAAGTGGAAGTGAAGGAAGAGCCGTCGTTCGAAGAACCGGTGCTCTAACCGTTCCGACCCAGCCCCCCGGCGACCATGAATTTGCCCGCATCTACCTTGCTGAGCCTGTGGGAAACCGGGGTGGCGCACGCACCCCCGGCACGACCGGCGGCTTTGCTGGCGGTTTCCTCGGGTGAAATGTTAGAGGCGACTGCGCGGCTGCCGTTAGGGCGCCGCGATTCAAGATTGCTGCAATGGTACCGTGAAAATGCGGGCGAACGACTCGAAGCACTCACGGACTGCCCGCACTGCCACGGGCCGGTGGAACTCGAGTTCGAGGTGGCCGACGTCGAGAGGACGCCGGGACCGGACGGGCCTGTAACCGCCGACGAAGGTGGCTGGTCGCTCTCGTGGAGATCGCCCGACACGTTGGATTTCTGCCACGCGGCCACTGCCAACACCGTGAATGCCGCTCGCCAGATTTTACTGGAGCGCTGTCTAACTGTCACCGGCGGAACCGGCGATCCGCAGGTGCCCGGCCATCTCATGGCGCAGCTCATGGAACTCGCGGCAGCGGCAGATCCGCAGGCGGACGTCCAGCTTGCGCTCACCTGCCCGGCTTGCCGCGCCGCCTGGCAGGCACCGTTCGACATCGGGGTTTTTCTCTGGAAACACATCGAGTCCGAAGCCGTCCGGCTGTTAGCGGAAGTGCGCGAACTGGCCTCCGCCTGTAGCTGGAGCGAGGCGGAAATCCTCTCGCTGTCACCCGCCCGGCGGTCCGCCTATCTCCAACTCGCCCGTAGTGCATGAGCGATTTCCTCACTCATCTCGCCGCGCGGGCGGTCGCGACGGCTCCCGCTGTTAGGCCGTTGGTCCGCTCGCATTTCGAACCGGTGGCCGATGGTGAAATCACCTGGCCTGCCGCGCCGCGTGAGGTTGAGATACCACCCGCAGCATCGCCGCAGGCGCGTCCAGCGTTGGTGGGGAAGGCTGCCATCACGAAAAAATTGATCCCACCTCAAGCACCTCCATCTCCGCGTTTAGCAGCCGTGTTAGAGGAGGAAACGCTGCCCGTAGCCGTCCCAGAGCCCATTAGGTCCGCAGATGAAGTCGGTCGCGGGCAGGATGCCCGGACCACCGGTGGCGCGGGCATTCTGCTCGCAGCCTCTTCTTCTCCGCCAGTCGCGCGTTCCGCCGCAGTCGTCACGCCTGTGCCCGTTCGTTTTGCCGCAGAGATAGGCTCCGCGCAGGATGCCCGGGCCACCGGTGGCACGGGCAGTCTGCTCGCAGCCGCTTCTTCTCCGCCAGTCGCGCATTTCGCCGCAGTCGTCACTTCTGTGCCCGTTCGTTTTGCCGCCGAAATAGGCTCCGGGCAGGATGCCCGGGCCACCGGTGGCGGGGGCACGCTGGCCCCC
>JAYTLO010000161.1:0-2510 GCA_043729385.1 Akkermansiaceae bacterium | reverse complement strand
GCTTTCGCGCTCGACTCAAGGCAAGAGCCGTATGAGGTAATTCTTCACGTACGGATCTGCGCGGGGGGCCGCCGGTAACGGCGGTTCCTACCGCAATCCTCGCATGGTAACATTTCACTGTAACTTTTTAGAGAATGTTACCATGCGAGCGGCAACCGCCCACGGGATCGGATTAAGACAGATAGTAAGTCTTTCCGTAAAATGGCAACTCCTTAGGTTCATGCTCTAGAGTCCCCGATTCTACAACGACTTAGTCAAGAGGACTGACCCAAAACATTCTGACCCAAAACATTGCTTTGTGGCGACAGAAATGCCGCCACTCCTTATTTCACGGCCAATGCCCGCAAGCTTTGCCGCGGCGTGATGGCCACCTCGCCCCATCATCCGTGTCCTAAAATCCCTGCAAGTGGCTAGGTCTCGGTGAGTCCAAGGCTTGTCCTTGCTCGGCGGGTGAAATTGGGGCAGCTTGCCGCCCGCTTATGTCAGATCATCCGCAATTCCCCTCCCGCCTCGCGGCCCCGCGCTGGTATTCCGCGCCGCGCTTGTGGCGCACCTTGCGCAAGGCATCTGTTAGCGCCGGGCGCAAATCCCTCCTCACCGCGCTCACCCTTTTTTACTGCCTGCAAGACCGCGATACCCCGGCGTGGGCCAAGGGCGTGATCATCGGTGCACTTGGCTATCTGGTTTTACCCACAGACTTAGTCCCAGATATCCTCCCGGGCATCGGCTACGGCGACGATTGGGGCGCACTTGTCGCCGCGCTCGGCACCGTCGCTGCTTACATCAAGGACGAGCATAAATCCAAAGCCGCCGGCCAGGTGGAGCGGCTATTTGGTTCGGCTCATCCAGCGCCACCGCCGGAATTCATCGAATAAATTTCTCCCCATTTCAGTATCAACGCGCGGCAAACCGCCATCCCCGTCATGAAACTAACTCTCCTTCTCCTCGCTGCCGTTCTTGGCTAGGCTTTGTCATCTTTCGCCGTCGTGTCCATCGACGAAGCGGCATTCGGCACCAGCCTCGGTGGCTGGAAAAAGCGCGATAAGGCCGTGGCCGAGTATCCGCTCTCCGGCTCCGACTACCGCACTTACAAGCCCGAAGTCAGTCCCACGCCCGATGGCGGAATCTTCATTTCCGTGCGCATCGACCACATCCGCGGCTGGCTCTCGTCAGACGACCACGCTGTTTTAGAAATCACCGTGAGTTCGAAGGGCGCCATCGCCTCCGCCCAATCGAGCATCGCCATCCAAGGCCAGTCGATCAAAAGCGACGTCATCCTCGGCGGCAACGACGCGGGCAAGTCGATCCTCAGCCCGGAAAGCGCCGTTCAGATCGGCACCGATCTCGTCGCCAATCTATCGGCTAAATTGCTGCGGGAAAACATCGTCGAAGCCGGTCGCGTGTCTCTGCCCTCGGTCTTGCGCCACAACTACAACCGCCTGTTTCAAGCGATCCGCGTGGATGGTGAACCCATCGCCCCAGCCACTCCCGCTGCTAGCACTCCGGCCACCCCAGCAGTGACTCCACCGGTCGGGACTCTCACGCCATTGCTGCCAGTCAATCCAAGTCCGACGCCCACTCCCGCGGCTCCAGCGACTCCGACTCCTGCTCCCGGCTCCGTGCCGCTAGAGATCAAGCCCTACTAACTGGAGCGGGTGTACCCGCCGGCGTTAGATTTCGTATTCCACGCCCGGTTGCGGGACGATGATTTCAGTGCCCGGCAGGCGGCGCTTGATTTCCACGCGGAACCACTCGACCGCTGCGTCGTCGCCGTGGACGAGAAAGGTTTTCTTGGGCGCGACTTTGACGATGAAATTGGCGATGGCCTCACGAGTCGAGTGACCGCTGAAATCGAAGATCCGTGTTTCGCAATTCAGCGTGACGGGCGGGAATGCAGGATCGAGCACGATGGAGTCACCCTTTTTCGCGACGCGGATTTTACCCCCCGGCGTCTCGGGATCTGCGTAGCCCACGAAGAACAGCCCGTGTTTCTCATTCTCCAAAACTCCCTGACGGGCAAAATTATTTGAGACCGTTTTCTCCGACATCATCCCGCTGGAAAGCGCATAGATGCAGCCGGGGTGAAACGGGATCGGCCCCTTGCGCTTCTTGCTGCCGGCTTCGAGTTCCATGTCCTTGAGGAAGCGGAAATTCGGCAAATGGCGGCGCGAGGTGTGGCTGAAGCGGTCGTAAACTTGCGTCATCTTGGTGCTCAGCCCGCCGATGTAAACCGGCGTGTGCTTGGGGATCAGCCCTTCCTTTTTGAAACGATGAATCATCCCTAACACCTCCTGGGTCTTCCCCATCGCGAACACTGGAATGAGCACCGAGCCTTTGCGCTCGATCACGCCCTTGATCGCTTCCGCGAACTCGTCTTCCTCGGTTGTGCGATGGTACTTCGGATCGCGTGCTTGCTCGCCGCGAGTCGTCTCGACGATCAACGCATCCACCGTGTGCTCGGGGAAAAGCGCCCCTTTTTGCAGCGTGCTGTGCTCGAAATTCACGTCGCC
>JAYTLO010000160.1:0-15364 GCA_043729385.1 Akkermansiaceae bacterium | reverse complement strand
TGGTCGATGTTGACGAAGCGGGCGGACATTTCCTCCATACGTGGCCCGAGGCGGATTTATTCAGGGAGGCTGGTTTCTAAGTCCGACAGGCTGCTAGCTGATGGGCGATCATTCCAGCTAACACCAACGCCTGTAGGTGATGTTAGTTGCTCTTGCGATTGAGGGCTTTGCCGAGGTTGAGCGCTTGCTTCCATGCACGGAACTGGATTTCCACTGCCCATCGGGCGCGGTAGATCGCGGCGAGTTGGCTCACGTCGGCTTGTGCTTTGCTCAGATTGGTTAGCATGAGGTGCCAGCCGTCGCGGATGAGACCTTTCGGGCAGGGATTCTTGCCGCAATCCCGTGCTTTCTTGCGCCGGGCGGCCCGCCGGGCTGCGGTGACTTCCGGGGCCGCGCGCATGGCGACGAGGCGACATTTCTTGTCTTGTTTCCCGACGATGGCACCGAGGTCGATGATGTCTCCACGGAAGCTTTTGAGGTATATCTCCAGGCTGCGCCCATCAGCTAACATGACACCAGTGGTCAACGGCAGGCGGGTGAGCCACCAGGCTTCCAGCAGCTCAATGGCGGTGAACTCGGTGAGACTGAAGTAGCCCATGTCGCGCAAGACAAGATCGCCAGGCCGGACCTCGATGACGAACTCCTTGCCGATGGATTTATCCTGCTCGGTGGCGCCTTGGAGGGTGTGAGAAACGATGGTGCCGGTTAGTAAATCGAAGGCGAGGTCGATCTTCACTCCGGCGGTCTTTCCATGATGGTTGCCGTGGGCGGGGAAGGCGTCTGCGTTGGACTTTGGCATGACCTGGCCGGAGGCGTCCTCAATGAGGATGCGTTGGACTCCGCTGCTCCCGATCGCAGTGGCGGCGGTGCTGTAGCGTTGTTGCATGAGATCGCAAAGGACCGCCATGAGGAAGGCGGTGGAGCGGATGTCGAAACGCGCATGAAGGGACTGGCGTGCCATGCCCGGATGGTCCCTGTCCTTGAGGTCGCCAGCGATCTGGTTCAACGAAGCCAGCCCGGTGACCACGGAGCTGAGGAGGGACTGGAGGAACCCGGCGGCGGTGAATATGCGGGAATGGCGGATGATCAGCCGGGTTTGGCTTGCGGTGAGATCAAGGTCGGCCAGGCTCGGCCACGAGCGGCCGGCGGGTGAGGCTTTTGACATACCGAGCTTGCCGAATCGCTCACCTTGTCAAGATTTTATCTGATTCCTTTTTACTAAATTGCTGAAAATCAGCTGATTATGCACTAAGCTGACGCGAATGGCTTGCTAGATGAGCGGTGATGGGCAATAGAATCCGCACATCATGGAGGATTCCGAAGAAGCGCAATGGGCGCCCGCCAAATGGCAGGCATTTCGGCGGGCGCTTCATCCGCTGTTCACGCTGCTCGCCGGAGTCTGCCTCCTCGCAATGATTGGGTGGATCGGAGAAATCACCAACTGGGTGCATGGATGCACCGTGATCACCGGCATCGTATTCTCGCTGGAGCGCGCCTGGAGCTTCTGGAGTAGGAAGCGCGAGCGACGTCGGCTGAGCACTCGGTTTGTGTTGCCGGTCTTGGTGTTCTGGGGCTCGGTGATGCTACTGCTGCAATCCTCTAGCAGATGGTCGATGGGGTCTCACTTGTTTGTCCTGATCTCGGTACTTGTTTCCGGATTGTCGCTAATCGTCACCCATCAGACCCGCTTCACGGCGCGCACGTTTCACCCAGGGCTGGTTCTTATCACCTCGTTCTTCGCCATCGTCGTCGGCGGAACGTTGTTATTAAAAATGCCGCTGTGTACCGTGCCCGGAATGACCTGCTCGTGGCTGGATGCGGCCTTCACCAGCACCAGCGCGGTTTGCGTTACAGGGCTGACGACGCAGAATCCGGCCACGTATTTCTCCACCACAGGGCAAGTGATCATTCTGCTCCTCATCCAAGTCGGCGGACTCGGGATCATGACTCTCACCTTCTTCGCCGCAGTCGTGTTGTTCGAGGGACTTTCGCTGCACGACCGACTTTTGTTAGGAAAGATGATTCAGGAAAATCGGCTGGCGCGGGTCGGTGAAACACTGAAGTTCATCGTCGCCATGACCGTCATTTTCGAGGGCATCGGCGCAGCGGTTTTATTCTTCAGCTTGGATGGATTTCCCGACCTCTCCACCCGTTTGTTCCACTCGGTTTTTCACTCCATTTCCGCTTTCTGCAACGCCGGCTTTTCCACATTGCCGGACAACCTGGCCAGCACTGCGATCCGTGCTAACTGGATCTGGCAGATCATGATCATGTTGCTAATTGTCGTCGGAGGATTGGGCACATTGGTGATTGAGGATCTCTCGTTTTGGGCTGTTGCGAAATTCAAACGCTGGCGTCTGAAGGAAGGTCCACACCGGCGGCTCAGGGTTCACACTCGGCTGGTATTAGTGGTCACCTCGCTTCTTATCGTGCTCGGTGCGGCACTGATTTTCGGCACCGAATTTCTACTTGGAAATGGCCCAGAAAACGGCGGGCGCGTCCTCACCGCGTTCTTCCACTCGGTCACCGCGCGGACTGCGGGATTCAACTCAGTGCCTATGTCCCAGATCGGGATGTTCACCGCGCAGGTGCTGATCCTACTTATGATCATCGGCGGTTCGCCCGGCGGCACGGCAGGTGGTCTCCGCACCACTGTCGTAGCCATCGGCTTTGCCCAGCTTTGGCACCAACTCCGCATGGGGCGGTGCGGCATGGTCTTCTTTAACCGCAAAATTTCCGAAGAAACCGGCTCGCGAGCGCTGGGACTGGTGCTTCTAACTGGCATCTGGCTCACGCTCAATTTCGCCATCCTCGAACTGCTAGAGGCGGACAACGGGATCTCGGAAACCAAGCTGCTGTTCGAGTTAGTCAGCGCGTTCGCCACCGTCGGACTGTCACTCGATCTGACACCGAAACTCAGCGATGGCTCGAAGACCTTGTTGATTGTGAACATGTTTGTCGGCAGGATCGGCCTGTTGACGGTCATGGCCACCTTCATCAAGCCGGACAAGCGCCCCGCCTCTGGAAAACCAAACGAAGACATCCTCCTCACCTGATCCCCTATCATCATGAGATTCTGCATCATTGGCCTTGGAAGCTTTGGTACCCACCTCGCCCGCCAGCTCACCCGCGACGGACATGAGATCATCGCCGTGGACAATAACCCCGCCCACATCGCTGCGCTTAAAGATGAGATCGAATACATCATTCAGGCGGATTGTACGGACTTGAATGCATTTCATGAAATCCCCATCGCCGAGTGCGAGGCGGTGATTCTCGCGATCGGAGAAAACTTCGAGGCATCCCTTTCCATTGCTGCGAATATCCAGCAACTCGGTGCACGGCGGATCATCAGCCGCATCGTCAACCCGCTTCATGGTCGTCTGCTCAAGCTGTTAAAAATCGAAGAACTCCTGATCCCGGAAGCGATGGCCGCCGCATGGTTGGCCCGCTCGCTAAAGACGCCAAACGTCATCGATAGCCTCGAACTCGGCGGCGGTTTTGAAATCGCCCAGATCTTAGTGCCGCCGCCGCTGGTGGGCGTCACCCTACAAGAGGTCGACCTGCGCGCCCGCTACGATCTCAACCTAGTCACCATCGCCAAGGGCCGGGACTCCACGTCCCTTGCTAAGACCCGCCATTCTATCAGCAAAGTCCTCGGCATCCCGCTGCCCACACGGGCCTTCGAGGCTGACGACATTCTGGTGCTCTTCGGCCAAGCCAAGGACATCCGCCGGATGATGCGGGAGTAATCACCCGAGCTTCTCCACATCTTTTGCAGGCATCAGGACGGACATCACTGTCGCGACCGCGAGCGTGCCGAGAACAATCACCAGTGAAACAAGCGGATCGATTTTGATACTCTTGAGCTCGTTAGTGCTAAAGCCGAAATCATTGAAATAAGGCGGCGCTGCGAGTAACAGAAGTTTGATGCCGACAAACGCGAGAATCAGAATCAAGGCAGGCTTCAGGAAGCGGAACTTAGCAATCAAAGCGGCAAGGCAGAAATACAATGCCCGCAGGCCGAGAATTGCAAAGATGTTACTCGTGAAAACGATGAAGGGATCAGGTGTAATCGCGAAGATCGCGGGAATCGAATCCACCGCAAAAACGAGGTCCGTGATCTCCACCATGATAAGGGCAAGGAAGAGTGGTGTGATGGCCCACCGTGCGGAAAGGGTGCCCACTTCAGCAGGCGCGTGCACATCCTTGCCGGTTTTTGGATCCCTGATGTAAATAGGTTCCGACGTGCGGCGGGTGAAGAATTTTTGTCCGTCATAGAAATCCACTGTCCGGAAGAAACGCTTTGCCAGTTTTACGACCGGATTATTTCCCGGATCGCTATGGCTTTTAATGATCGCCATCTTAAGGGCAGTTAGAATCAGAAAGATTCCGAAGATGATAAGAATCCATGTATAACGAATGATGAGTTCAGCCCCTAGATAGATCATGCCGCCACGCATGATGAGTGCGCCAATGATTCCCCAGAACAGCACCCGATGTTGATACTTCGGGGGAATCGCGAAGTAGCCGAAGATTATCGCGATGACGAAGATGTTATCCATCGCCAGAGATTTCTCGACGATGTATCCCGTGAGATATTGAATCGCCGCCGTGGCACCGGCCACCTCGCCCAGCACAATGGCCCCTCCCACATACTTCGGTGTTTCTAATCCTAGTCCTAGCCAATGGTATTGGTAAGCATAGTAAACAAACCCAGTGAAGGAAAGTCCGCAGGCAAGCCAGATGGCAGACCAAGTAATGGACTCCTTCATACTAACTTCATGCGCCTCGCGGTGGAAGACACCGAGATCGAGGGCAAGAAATACCATTACGAGTGCGATGAAGCCCACGTAAGCCCACATCTTCATGCTTGCGGGATCGACGGCAACTGCGGTTTCAGCGAGTAGTGAGAAGGTGCTCATTCTATAGTTTGTGAGAGGTTAGCGTGAGAGTGGGCCAGATGATTGCGTGCTTACCAGTCAGCCATCGACGATTCTTCGGGAAGATACTCTGGGCGATATCTCAGCAGGCAGCCGACACCACCATGAGTTGCGAGAAGTTCGTCCCCCTCACAGACCTCAATTGCTAGATTTCTGGCAGTTGCTAGACGGGTGAGTTCTTCGCGCTCAGTGAAGGAAAGCTCTTCGGAGATAACCAACTCCGCCGCATAACCTCCAAGAATGGCATCTCGCGAATTGTTAACTCCGACCACGGCGAGAGATTGGCGGCGCACTTGCTCATGCAAGCGGCTTACCGTGCTGCGGGACTCCGCCCGCTCCGCCTCGACGAACGTGTTGATCGCCTGCTCAAGCACAGACGAAAAATTTCCACCAGAGGGAGTCTTAAATAACTCACCCACCAGCCGGGTTCCGATGTGTTTCGGCAAGATCTCGCGCAGGCCGGCAACATGGCGCGGATTGCCCGCAAGGATAAGATGATTGTAGCCGCGTTTTGACATCAGATTGGTGATGATGGTTACTTGATCGCGATAGAATCTTTGATCGCTTTCGCGTTTGCGTTGGCTAAAACGCTCACGACCCCAACCACGTCCGATGCGTTCACCCATCTCCGGTTTTTGGCTAAGTAGTTCTTCACTCACTGCGCCTAGAATCACTTCATAGATCCGCGAAGCATCATCCGTGGCGATCACTACTACAAACCGGTGGAAACGATCCTTCAATTGCACTAACGGAAATATTGAGGGCTGGTTTGACACATCGAAGCTAAGATCCATTTCAACTTTGAATGGTATAACAAGCAGCAACGGGCTTTCTCCATGACGGGAGAAAACCGCCACACTGCGGATCTCGTCGGGCCAAGTCTGAGCGATGGCGGCCTCAACATCCTGCTTAGCTTGATCAAAGAGAAGGCGCTCCTCTGAATTCAAGGTTGCTCGTGCGGTGGAAGCCCAGGACGAGAGTCTAGTTCGCAAGAAATCCTTGGTTTCGCATACATCAAGAAAGGCGCTTACGGTAGGAGCGGCAGACTCCGGCAGCGTCGCCAGCTTGGAAATGTGACTGCGTAAGATTTCCAATTCATTCGTCGTCGGTTCTGTTAAGTTTTGGAGCATTCGCGAGTAGAGCGCAGCTCATCGGAACGACATTATAGAATTTGCGCGAAATTTTCTAATCTCACCATGACTTGTTTCAAATCTACTGATTGTGCTGATGAAGTAGGTTTTGATGAGATAAAAGTTGCCTACAGCAAGCCTCAGATAGTTTCCCAACTTATCATGCCCAACTCAACGACTAATTCTTTGCGCATACGCGATTTGCTGTCACTTTGCGCTCATGTTTCTGAAAACTACAATCCCCGCGTTCATCATGGCTGCCAGCGCCTTCGCTGCGGATCTAACCGACATCCCTTTCAACGACGCTTCGGGGAAGAAACTCTCGCTCAAGGATTATCACGGTAAGGTGGTGCTACTCGTCAACCTCGCGTCGAAGTGCGGACTGACGCCTCAATACGCAGCGCTCGAAGCGCTTTACAAGAAACACAAAGACGAGGGCTTCGTGGTGTTAGGATTTCCCTGCAATGATTTCGGCAATCAGGAACCCGGCTCCATCGAAGAGATCCAGAAATTTTGTAAAGCGGAGTATGACGTCACCTTCCCGGTGATGGACAAGATCAGCGTGAAGGGCGAGAAGCAGCACCCGCTCTATCAAGCACTCACCGGCAAAGACGGAGCCTTCCCCGGTGACGTGAGCTGGAACTTCGGGAAATTTCTGGTCGGTAAGGATGGCAAGGCAATCGCCCGCTTCGACCCAGCGACGAAACCGGACAGCTCAGAACTAACAGGTGCCGTCGAGAAAGCCATCGCGGAACCCGCGAAGAAGTAAAGGGATGGAGGATTTCCGGCGCATCGGTCACGCAGCCCAATTCGCTCCTTGTGCGCGGCCGCCTCGTTGTTAGCGTCCTTTTACTGTCATGAGAATAAATTGGATCACTCTTGGATTCTCTTCGTTGGATTTGGAATGCCCTTGGTGGCCCAAGAGCCGGAGGCCGTCCCCCCTGCGTTAGGGAAAGCAGCGGATCCTGACGGGGGTGCGACGGCGGTGGATCCTTTCGATCCTGATGCGATCGCGCCGAAGATGATCCAAGTGCAAATGGAGTATATTGAGCTCTCCCACGAGTTGCTCACGAGATTGCTATTCCTCGCCGAGCCGAAAAGCACGGATGCCACGCCCTTGCGCAAGCAATTGCAGGAACTGGTCGCGAAGAACGAGGCCAAGGTCTTGGAAACCCAGATCGTAGTTTGCAAAAGCGGTCAGAAAGCCACCACGGAATCTCTGCATGAGTTCATCTATCCGACTGAATACGAGCCACCTACTGGAAGTAAGCCTGATGAAAAGCCGAAGGCTCTGCCTCTAACCAGCTTTCCATCTAATCCTGCGACCCCCACTGCGTTCGATACCCGGAATGTGGGATCGAATCTTGAAGTGGAACCGACTTTATCGGAGGGCAGTAAACTCATCGACGTGCGGATAATTCCCGAGATTTCATGGCACACCGGAGACACGATCTGGGCGGAAACCAAAGACACCCTCGGCAAGGTTTCCCACGTGAAGACGCCGGACTTCTATGTCATCAGGACCAATACCGCCGTCACCTGCATCAGCGGCCAATATATGTTAATTTCCGTGCAATCGTCCAAGGATGCCCAGGGCGATGCCGACATGACCCGCAAGGTGGTAGTTCTTGTGAAATGCGATGTCCTGAGTGTGAAATGAAAACGCTGATTCTATCAATCATCCTCGGGGCAACAGTCTCACCCACTTTGGCGGACATCGTCGCGGTCCCCCACCCCGGCGAGGCACTGCCAACCGCAAGCACGGTGGTTTGGTCACCTTTGTTTCAAGCCGCCTGGGACCAACTCAACGCCAGCCTCGGAGGTCCGCCGGACCGAGTCGATCCTCCTAACAAACTAATGGCTGAACTCGACGCTTTCCGTTGGGAGACAGCAAAAGTCATGCCCGAGGGTTCATGGAAAGCATGGTGCGGGCCGGCGACTCAGGACTTCCTCAAACAAGTGAACATCGAAGCGGCTGCCATTACTAAAGAGTCGGAAGAGCCTTTCGTATTAAAGAGTGAAACCAACAGCTCGCTGGCAATTTTCGGCATCTTGAATCGGGAAGTGGAATTTCAACATGCCTTCTTTCGCTCCACGAAAATTCCGATGACATTTCACTCACTTGGTATGGACCATCCCGTGCGATTCTTCGGAGTCAGGGATGAGCTGGCCGGCAAATTCGCCGGTTCCGTGCGGGTTCTTGCTTGGAGGCCGGTGGACGGGTCGCACGCGCTCCAGATCACCTGCAAACAGGCCGATGATGCGCTCATCCTTTATCTCCCGCCGAGAGGTCAGGACTTCGCGACTGCCTGCCACTGGCTGCGGACATGGCGCTCGCGATTCCAACCCGATGCAGCTTTAACTAACGGATGGAACGACTCATTTATACACCGGGGTGATGAGATACAAATCCCCTATGTGAAGCTGGAATCGAAAGCGGACTTCACCTCACAGCTCGGCGGCAGCTTTCGCGATTCTTTGGCTGGGTGGACGAGACGTCCACCCTCCTTAGCACTTCGCGCGGGGTAATTGGAGCCTTGGCACGCTGATCGGCCGTCCGTATGTTTTCCCCATCACTGCGGTTGAAAAAAGGCACTGCGGGCGCACGTCGCGCCACTACTGCGACAAGTCCGTGACGCTGACATCCGAGCGGCGGACACGGTTTCGATGGTGGCTTGCTCCAATCTCTTGTTTCGCGATGCCTTGAAGCATTTCCCTCTGCGGATGGATTCGGGGTTGGTTGAACGACACCGCTGGTTTTAAAAACTGCGACTTCAATGACAGGGCGAAATCCTTGCCCATTTCGAGATGTTGCTGACAGCAGTCCGGAAGAGTGAAATTTCCTGATCCTCTGCTGCCGATGGGATGAGGAGGGGGCAGAGCTAACAGCACGCTGCTTTCGGGGATAGTTGTCTGAGCGGACGAGGCGTCCGCTCTCCGCTGAAATCGCGGTCGCCACGGGCTGCATGTCCGCAGGACGAACAAGCTATACTGCCGCGCATCAGGATTTGTGAAAACGGTTAAGGAGGTGGCGTAGTATTCAAAGGGAGCACATGCATGTCGTTTTCGACGCCCTCGTCGAGAACCTCGCCCGATCACCCGCGACGCCCGTCATCGGCGAGGGAGTCTCAAGGGGTTGGTAGAATTTTCGGGATTCGGACGCAGTTCGTTGAATCAATCACAAAGCTCCCGTGATGGGAGACTCAGTCTTTGGCGGGGGCGCCAAAGACAACACGCGAGGGCGCGTGTGCTCCCCAAGACTTTCACGCCATCATTCCGCTAGAAGAGTTTCCACAAATCTTCTAGCGGCAGTTTACTGAGGAGGCTGAAGAGGCGCCGGGCAGAATGCCCGCGCCACAGTAGCGAAGTCCATTTCGTCAACCACTGGTCGCGCGGTTTTGTGCCAGCCTGTGGGCGGCTCGGGCAGGTTGATCCAACTACGGCAGCCACCGTATTTCGCCTCATACGGGAACTCCCATGGCTGTGCCAGCTCACGGACCCGCACCACCGCCAGATGAATGCTGCCAGATGCCATGCCTTTGCCTTCCCAATCGAAACGATCCCTAACGGTTTGCTCCGAGTAGATATGAAATGGTTCCAGCGCCGCGACTTGGTCCCAGTCGGTGAGAGTGATCGCCCGCGCGGCTTCGGCGTGATGAGTGATGCGGATCACGTCGCCGGGCTGCCACTCGGGCATGACGTGGACCTCGCCTTCCCGGACTTGATCCGCCAAGGCGTGGAAGCGGGTGGGAAAGAGAAAGAACGCTTGGTGGGCGAAGGAGAACCCTTGCCGCCCTTCATGGATGCCGCCCTTGCGCAGAAGAATCGCCTGCCGTCCCGATGCCAAGGCGTCGCACACCACTTGCCATTCTTTAAATCCGATGGCCACGCTCATGGAAAACTAACCGAGATCATCGGCGGTGACTGAGGTCTGCTCGCGCGAGCCGAGAAGGCGGGCTTGCAGGGTCACCCGCTCGGGCGTGGAGTCGAAGCGGTAACTGTGGCAGTTCGGGCAGAGTGCGGCACCGCTGCCGACGATGGAGTCGCAGCCTTCACAGACTTTGTAGCCCGAGGGATTGGCGGCGATTTTCGCGGCGGCGGCGGCGCGGTTAGGTGGTTGGGATTCGGTCATGGTGGAGATGAAAAAAGCGGCACCGGTGAACCGGTCCGCTTGTTTCGTTAGAGATGAATGAAACCGGCTGACTGGGCAAATCAGGCGATGGCGGCGAGCGCCTTCGCAGTCTTGCTCTTCAGGTTAGCCGCCTTGTTGGGATGAATCAAGTTGCGCTTGGCTGCTTTATCCACCACGGAGGAAAATGCGGAGCTGGCTTCGGCGGCGGCGCTTTTGTCACCGGATGCGATGGCGACGAGAGCCTTCTTGCGAAGAGTCTTCATACGGCTCTTTTCAGCGCGATTGCGTTCGGTCCGGACGACGGTTTGACGCGCGCGCTTGATGGAAGATTTGTGATTGGCCATGGTCGTATTTTAGAAAAAATCAGTCGCCGGGAGGCGGGCGGGGGAAAGTAAGAATTCAACCGCAGGTGTCAAGCTCGTGTTTCAGAGATTCTCAACCGCGCGAGCGAAATCCAGGTTTCCCAACAGAGGCGGAGGATTCGGCGCTCGAACTGTTGGACTGGATCGAGCCGCGGATCACGAAGACATCGGCACCGGCACCGATTCTGTTATAAAGATCTGCCACGTCGCGGCTGCCCATGCGGATGCAGCCGAAGGAGGCCGGTGAGCCTAGGCGACGCTCTTCGGGAGTGCCGTGAATGTAAATGGTCCGGCGGAAGGCGTTCTGATTGCGGGACTCGGTGCCAGTCAGCCACAGGATGCGGGTGACGACCGGATCGCGGCCCGGAGCATTTGGCCGCAGCACCTCGCCCGTCTGACGGCGAGTCTTGAAAACTGAGCCCATCGGGGCACCGTCACCAATTTTCTTGGCGACCTGAAGCCGTCCGAGTGGTGTGCAGTTGCTGCCCGGACGGTCGCCGATTCCGAATTTAGAAGTGGAGATCTTGTAGGCTTTCACTGGGGTGCCGTCGCGCACGAGCAGCATTTTCTGATCGCGGACGCTGACGATCATTTTGTTGCGGGTGTCTCCACCACCGAAGGAAAATGAATTCGAGCCGCAGCCAGTTAGGCCGATAGCAGTGAGAAGGCTGATAGATGCTAGGAACAGGGTGCGCGGCGTAGGAAGTCCGGTCATGGGTCGATCAGGGTGCTTTGCGATTCACAATCTTCGAAGCAGCTGCCTCCGAGCCGGATGGCAACAAGCGAACGAGCGATGAGAGAGACGTATAGAAGAAGCCGACAGGAAATGGAAGCAGAAGAATTGTGGAGGCCCACCGGTGGTTCATCGCAGCATCCACCACGACGAACAAAAAGAAGAAGCCGAACAGCAATTCCACAAACGGTGTTAGAGTTTTCATGGCCTTGTAGCTGCTCTTCTTCCAATCCTGCCGCTTCACTTGGCCTATGCCGTACTTCGGCGTGCGGATGAAGGCGGTTTCGTGATTAAACAAGGCTTCGAGAACCGCCTTGGCATTGCTGATCGACATCCCGATTCCAAGCGCGAGGAGCAAGGGTAGATAGGGAATCTCCTTCCACCATGAGCCGGGACGCAGCGCCTTTTGGGACACTAGATAGAATAAGATCACCGAGACCGAGGAGAAGAAGAAGATCGGGACATTGACGATGTAGTAAGTCATTTCCCCGAATGCCGGCTGCGAGTGCTGGCTCGGATAGATCAGCACGCAAAGACAGATCAGCAGCAAGTAAGCGAAGTTTGAAGTGAGGTGCGCCGTCGCTTCCATTTTGATAAAAAGCGGCACGTCGCTTTTCCAAATGGCGGGAAGAACTTTTTTGCAAACTTGGATGGAGCCTTTGGTCCAGCGGTGTTGCTGGCTCTTGAAGCCGTCCATGTCCACCGGCAGCTCGGCAGGCGTCTCCACGTCGTTGAGGAAAATGAAGCGCCAGCCCTTGAGCTGGGCGCGGTAGCTGAGATCCATGTCCTCGGTGAGCGTGTCGTGCTCCCAACCACCGGCATCGGCGATGCAGGATTTCCGCCAGATGCCGCCGGTGCCGTTGAAGGTGAAGAAACGACCGGAACGATTGCGGGCGGTCTGTTCCAGCTCCAAGTGACCGTCTAGGAACATCGCTTGGATGCGGGTCAGCACGTTGTAAGTGCGGTTGAGGTGGCCCCAACGCGTTTGGATCATACCGATCTTGTCGTCGGAAAAATAATGGATCGTCTTTTGGAGAAGGTCGGGATTTGGGACGAAATCCGCATCGAGGATGAGGAGATATTCTCCTTTCGCAAAGTGGGTGCCGTTCTCGAGAGCACCTGCTTTATAACCGGTCCGATCAGTGCGGTGAATGTGCTCTGCATCGAATCCCCGGGCTTGCAAACTGGCGATCCCAGCACGGCAAATTTCGACGGTCTCATCCGTGGAGTCGTCCAAAAGCTGGATCTGCATTTTGTCCTGCGGATAGTCCAACGCAGACACCGCTGCTAACAGCCGATCCACCACATGCATCTCATTAAACACCGGAAGCTGGATGGTCACCAACGGCAGATTCGTGAACAATTCCTTGGGTTTCGGATGCTTACGCGAGTGCTTCAGATATAGGAAAACGATCGTCAATCGGTGTGACCCATAGCCAGCAAGGCCGATGAGAACGATCATATACGAGGCATACCAAAGAGGTGAGGTCCAGTCCATAGGGTGAGGAAAATCGGAGTTCAGGCGAGTGATCCGTGCCCTCGGAGATTCAACAATAGGGATGGGGCGCGGCTGACGACAAATGATTCACGATCAAGTGCCAGACGCCGTAGGCCAGCAGGACGCGCACCAGCCGTCAAGCGTCAAGTCGGGGTTGGGTGTCGCTGAAAGCACCGGCCAAGCCACCAAATGACCGTGCCACCGACATCCATCGGTGACACGGCTGTTTGTCATAAGCAGGGGGGAGAAAATGTCCGGTGGGCTACTTCTTCTTCTTGGCTTCGAGGCCTTCTTTGACCTTGCTCTCGATGTCGGCGTAGAGGACCGGGTCACCTTTGAGAAGCTCCTTGGCCGCATCCCGGCCTTGGGCAAGTTGGGTGCCATTGTAGCTGAACCAGGAACCGCGCTTCTGGACGATTTCCATTTCCAGTGCGAGATCCAGCAGCGAGCCAGTGGAGGAAATCCCCTCGTTGTACATGATGTCGAACTCAGCCTCGGTGAATGGCGCGGCGACCTTGTTTTTGACCACTTTGATCTTGGTGCGGTTGCCCGTGACCGTGCCGTCGGTGGATTTGATCGCCCCGATCCGGCGAATATCGATGCGGACGGAAGAGAAGAACTTGAGAGCCCGACCGCCGGGGGTGGTCTCGGGATTGCCAAACATGACGCCGATTTTCTCGCGGATCTGGTTGGTGAAAATGCAGACAGTCTGGGCTTTGGAAATGAAGGCGGTGAGTTTCCGCATGGCGGCACTCATCAAGCGGGCTTGGGCGCCGACCGTGGAATCGCCGATTTCTCCGTCGAGTTCCTGTTTGGTGACCAGCGCGGCGACGGAATCCAGCACGATGACAGAGATCGCATTCGAGCGAACCAGCGCTTCGCAAATCTGGAGCGCTTCTTCTCCCGATGAGGGCTGAGAAACGAGCAGATCATCAAGGTTCACACCAAGCTTACGGGCGTATTGAGGATCGAGCGCGTGCTCCACGTCGATGAAGGCGGCGAGTCCGCCGCGCTTCTGGGCTTGGGCGATGACGGTGAGGGTGAGCGTGGTTTTTCCGGAAGATTCCGGGCCGAACACTTCGACAATCCGGCCGCAGGGGAAACCACCGACTCCGAGAGCGCGGTCGATGAGCAAATTTCCCGTCGGGATAACGTCCACATCCACGCAGCGATCATCGCCCAACCGCATGATCGCGGATTCACCGAACTCTTTCTGAATGTGTGAAATCGCAAGGTCCAGATTGCGCTTGCGGGCTTCGTTAAGCTTTTCGGTGGCGGATTCTTCGGAGGTTTGTTTGGCAGCCATGTGGGTGTGTCGAGTTGGCAAAGCTGTGAGGGAATGCCGGAGATTTGGCAACCAAAAAGATGTTCACTCGAACAAAAAGTTGCCATTCCATGATTTTGGAAACGGCTGCGCCTAGGAATACATTCTCCGTCAAATTGCTTTCTCAAAATCATCCGCTTGAACGATGCTAAACCGGCACTCCTCGCTTGAATCTAGATCCGTCCGGGCATTCCCACCCGTCGGCGGTGCCTCGTAGTGAAGAATTTCGCTCTTCGGATTCGCCCACGTTACATACTCGATATCCAGCGCGAACCAGTGATTGAGCCGTCGGTCGTTCCAAGGAACAAAAGTCACCACCCCGGAAAGCGCGATCCGCGGATAGACGGCCACGTTCAGAAACCACTCGTCAAAGCCGTAGTCGGGCCAGTTGCCGCCGAACGCCTCTCGCCTCTCGTCCCTCGCCACTTTGCACGACGTTGGCAGGCTGCCGCGCTCTGTGTGCCACAGCATGGCTCGCATCAGCCGCGCTGCGGGAATCACACACGATGAGCCAAACTGACACGCCATAATCGTCCGGTAGTGGGTGCAATCATGTTCGTCATCGCCCCAAGTGTAGGGCACGCGCCAATATCCAAGCCCGTGTTGCACCACCAGCTCGGTGCGCTCAATGTCGTGAATCACCTCACTCGCCCGGTCGGAATCCGTGATCGTCACCAAGCCCTCGTGTTCCAAGGCCAGGAACCGCCACATGGCTCCCGGATTGTGGCGGATGGACGAGCCGTTCATCAAAACCACCTCGCAGTTGTGCTCCAATAGATCGGGAATCAGGAAGTCGAGATCTGCCGCGAGATAGACTCGGAAAATCACCTCCGGTCTGGTTATCGCAAGTTTCTCCGCGCCGTCCAGCAGTGGCTGGACGTAGTGATCCCACGGCTCAAAACGCCTCACCAACCCAAGTTGGAGAGCATTTTTCATCAGATCGCGGGAAAGCGCTGGGAGCTCCGGCTCCTCCGCCTTGGTGTTCTTCCAGAACAGACTCGCGGCAACCACATGCTGCCCGGTTCCCGGCAATACCCGTGGATTGATGATTTGCCGGATCCCAAACCAGGCCTCGAATCTCTCCTTCTCCTCCGGGATCGCTTCCAACTCATATTGATCCTCAAATTCTTCGGTCAGCACAGGGAATACATCGGTCCAGCTCATATGAAGTGATGGGGGTTTTGATGGGGATAATGAAGAGTCATGAAGAATGTTAGCTTTCTGTGAGAAAAATCTTGCCCC
>JAYTLO010000159.1:0-1370 GCA_043729385.1 Akkermansiaceae bacterium | reverse complement strand
GGCAAATTCCACTTTTCATTCCCACCGCCCCGCATTACCCGCACCCGATGGAAAAACCCAACAGCCTGCGCATTCTCAGCGGCACCGCCCACCCCGCCTTGGCCGACCGCATTTGCGCCTTCCTGGGCATGACGCGCACGGATGCCACCGTCACTGCTTTTCCGGATGGTGAAACCTTCGTCAAAATCAACGAAAACATCCGCGGGGGCGACATTTTCATCGTTCAGCCGACCTGCCCTCCTTCCAATCATAACATCATGGAACTCCTCATCATGGTGGACGCCGTCCGGCGCGCCAGTGCGGAGCGCATCACCGCCGTCATCCCGTTCTTCGGCTACGCCCGGCAGGACCGCAAAGAGCAATCCCGCGTCCCCATCACCGCCAAACTCGTCGCCAATCTTCTCACGGCTGCCGGGGTCCAGCGCGTCCTCACCGTCGATCTCCACGCAGGCCAAATTCAAGGCTTTTTCGACATCCCCGTTGATCACCTCTACGCCGCGCCCGTGCTCCTTAAACACGTCCGCGAACTTGGACTCGGAGACGATAAAGTCGTCGTCGTCTCCCCCGATGTCGGCGGCATTAAAATGACCCATTCCTTCGCCAAGGCTCTAGGCTCCACCTACGCCATCGTCTCCAAGCACCGCACCAGCGCCACCGAAGTCGAAGCTCATAACATCATCGGCGAAGTCGATGGCCGCGATGTCCTTCTGATTGACGATATGACCGAAACCGCCGGCACCCTCACCGCCGCCGCCCGCCTCCTGAAGGAACGCGGGGCCCGTCGCATTTATGCTGCGGTCTCCCATGCCATCCTCAACGAAATGGCCGTCAAACGCCTCGCTGAAAGTCCCATCGAAAGCCTCATCTGCACCGACAGCGTCCCCATGGCCAAGGGCGACAAAGTGACTACGTTAGGCATCGCCGATCTCCTTGGCGAAGCGATCCGCCGCATTCACGGCGGAGAGAGCGTGACCTCGCTCTTCAAGGTCTGATCGCCGGGTGACAGTACGAGTGCGTTTTTCGCCACGGCGGAGCCACGAAACTCAGTCTGGAGTTGAATAAACCCGCCGTTGGGGCTATTCTGGATACCCAGCAGCCCCACAAGCCCATTATCCCGTGCAATGCTGCCTACGAACGATTAAGCGGTTTTCAGGAAGCAGAGATCGTAGGGCAAAATCTTCTGATGCTCCACGGTGCGTTGTTGGATCGGTGAGGGTCGGGTGACTCAAGGAACCTGCACGCGGAGACGGACGAAGAATTCGGAACCCGCCGCCAAGGAACGCGGGATGGTCACGATCACTAAATCAATCCCCGATTCCACGTCATTGCTTTCCAGGATCGAGACTCCAGCCAGATTACGCTCCGCCACC
>JAYTLO010000158.1:0-20118 GCA_043729385.1 Akkermansiaceae bacterium | reverse complement strand
CTTGCCGGCTCGCTCACTTCGTCAAGCTTTTAATTGAATTGTTTTTGTATAAATCACTTTAAACCAGTTATTTACGCGCTAACCTGACGCGAATGGGTGTCAGCCAAGATTCCGCGTCCACAGCTTGAGGCAGAACTTCGGCGCCGCTTGGCCGCGGCGTTGTTTGCAGACGGAGTGATCGGCGGGGCCGCTGCTTGTAAGCTCGCCGGACTCGAGAAAGCTGAATTCCAGCATTGGCTCGGCGAGCATGGTGTGGCCCAGCCACTGGACTTCTCGGATTTCCAACTCGAACGAAGCAACCTCGAAGAATGGCTCGCGAACGCCTGATCATCTGCAACACCTCGCCATTGATTAACTTGGCGGAGATCGACCTCTTGGAACTGCTCGGGAAACTCGCGGGCACGGTTTGTGTGTCGCCTGCAGTTAGGGATGAACTTCTTGCCAAGTCCGTTTTGTTTCCTAAAGCCGCGCTCGTGGCGGCTTCGAGGCAATTTCGATTGCTTGCACCTGAGGATGCATTGTTGGTCCGCAGTTTTTCCGCCACGTTGCATCGTGGTGAAGCCGAATGTCTCGCAGTAGCGATGGAGAATCCGGGGTCGTTATTGATTCTCGATGATCAATCGGCCCGGGCGGCGGCGTTTGCCAACGGTCTGCCATTTACCGGCACGTTGGGAATTCTTGCTGCCGCCAAGGCGAGGGGTCAGCTAGCGGCGCTTGCACCGGTTATTTCCGAGCTAAGGAACCGGGCACGGTTCTGGATCAGCCCGCAGTTAGAAAGGTCGCTTCTCATTGAAGCCGGGGAACTCGGGTAATCTTCTCACTCCAAAATCTCACTCCACATTCTGCACCTGCTCCCGGATTTTTTCTAACTCGGTCTTCGCTTCTACCACCGTTTGGGCGATGGCGGCGTCGTTGGCCTTGGAGCCGATGGTGTTGAACTCGCGGAACAGTTCCTGGCAGAGGAAATCCAGCGCACGGCCCGGTGGCTCGGCTGCCTGGAGGTATTCGCGGAATTTGGCGAAGTGGGAATCTAACCGGGTGATTTCCTCGCTCACATCGCAGCGGTCGGCGAATAGGGCAATCTCCTTGGCCACGCGTTCGTCGGCGATGTCGAGTTCGAGACCGGCGTCGCGCAGTCGCTTGGTGAGAAGTTCGCGCTGGCGGACCGGCCTACCGGGGGCGTCGGCGGCGATTTTCCGAGCGAAGGAAATGAGAATTTCGAGGCGGGTGATGAAGTCGGTTTTGAGATGGCTGCCTTCGCTTTCGCGCATGGCGGCAAGCTGGGCGAGTGCGGCAGTTAGAGCTGGCTCGATCGCAAGCCACGCGGCCTCCGCATCGAGCTCGCCGCTGCCTGCGGCGATGATTCCCGGCTGGCGCAGGAAATCGGCGGCGGCGGGCAACACCGGGTAGCCGACGGTCCTGCCTAACTCGCCGAACGCTTTGGAAAATGCCAGCGCGAGCGAGGGATCGATCCTGAAATCTGCGGAGGTACCTTGAGAACGCTCGACGCTGATAGAGACTTGAATGCGACCGCGCGAAACCACCGTTAGAACAGCCTTACGGATGCGGGCGTCGAGTTCGTTGAGTTCGCGCGGTGCTTGCACGACCACCTCGGCTTGCTTGCGGTTGACGGCGCTGATTTCCACGCTGGCCTGCCACGCGTCCGTCGCCGCCGAGCCGCGGCCAAATCCTGTCATTGAATGCATGGATGGAAGGCTCATGGGTCACGAGTCATTGGTCAATGGGGAAGAGAGTGCCGAGTTCGGCATCTCCATTTGGATTTATTCAACCGCAGATGAACGGGATGAACGCAGATAAGAGGGATGAAGAGCCAGAATTGGGGAAGTAGCGCCGGTGAAAATTAAAAGCTCATCTCTTATCCCTTCTTCCATCTGCGTGCATCCTGTTCATCTACGGTTCAAATCTGAAATGGAGCTGCCTTCGAGTGCCGAGTGATCACTTCTTTACCTTTCCCGTTTTCAACGGAATCTCCCCGCATGGCGAAGGTGTTGGTGGGGCTATCAGGCGGCGTGGACAGCGCGGTGGCGGCGGCGTTGCTGATCGAGCAAGGTCACGAAGTGGCGGCGGGCTACATGAAGAACTGGATCAACGACGAAGGGATTCCGGGAGATTGCCCGTGGGAGCAGGACATCGAGGACGGACGAGCGGTGGCGAAATCGCTGGGGATTGAGTTTCGGGTGATCGATCTCATCGACTCTTACAAGGACCGGATCGTGGACTATCTGGTTGAAGGCTATCGCTCGGGCATCACGCCGAATCCGGACGTGTGGTGCAACCGCGAGATGAAATTCGGGGTCTTTCTCGACTATGCCTTATCACAGGGATTCGAGCGCGTAGCGACCGGCCACTACGCCCGCCGCCGGACTCTAACCGACGGCTCGGCAGCGATTCTCCGGGGGGCGGATCCTAACAAAGACCAGAGTTACTTCCTATCATTGATGACCCAGCGGCAGGCGGCGCACGCGCTATTTCCCACAGGGGAAATGCTCAAGCCGGAAGTGCGCGCGGTAGCGCGGCGCTTCAATCTGCCGGTGGCGGAGAAGAAAGACAGCCAGGGGATTTGTTTCCTCGGACAGGTGAAAATGAGTGATTTCCTGCGGCACTACGTCGCGGACACGCCGGGTGAAATCGTCGATCTCGGCGGCAAGGTGTTAGGCGAACATCGCGGGCTGCATTTATACACATTGGGTCAGCGGAAAGGCCATGGCGTGGCCTCGCCACGCGAGGGAATGGCCTACGTCGTGGTGGGCAAAGACGCGGCGAGAAACCGCCTGATCGTCGGCTGGGATGCACCGGATTCCGCAGGGCTTTACACGCAGACGTGCACAGTCGGAACGCTCTCGGCGCTCAATGAGCCGTTTGATACAAAACGGCTGATCGACGCGCAGCCGCGCTACCGGGCGAAGGCCGAACCCGCAGTGTTAGACCCGCTCGCTGACGGAACAATCCGCCTAAACTTCCAACGTCCGCAACGGGCGATCGCTGCGGGACAAATTTGCGCGCTCTATGACGGTGGCCGCTTGTTAGGCGGCGGGGTGTTTGAAAGCGTGGAGCCATGAAACGGAGCCACGACACTCTTGTCGTGGAAGCGAATGAGCGGCCCATGTGATGAGCTTCGCGCTTTTCATTGGCGGTCTCATTCGCCAGCACCACAGGAGTGTGGTGCCTCCTTATGGTCTCTATCAACCGCCGGTGCGGGGTGGACGCGGCTTTTTCTTGGTGTCTGGCGTGACGTCGCGCATGGCGCTGCCGCCTTGAGATTTTGCTTTCTGCATCTCGGCTTGGCGCTCGGCCATGCGTTGGACGAAGCCTTTTTTGTCGCTGACTGCGCGGGCTTTGAGTTCGGGTTCCGGCACTTTGTTCATGAGCCATGTCTGGCCGATGGAGAAGATGTTCTGAGTGGTCCAGTAAAGGGCGAGCGCGGAGGCGAAGTTATAACAAAAGAAGAAAAACATGAACGGCATGAACATGATGATCTTCTGTTGCATGGGATCGCCGGTCTTGGGTGTCATGCGGATTTGCAGGAAACTCGAAATTGCCATGACGATGGGCAGAATGTTGAGCGGGATGCCACCGAGGAATGAAAGGTGCATGAGCGTGTCCGGCTGCGAAAGGTCGTTGACCCAGAGGAATCCTTGGCCGCGCAGCTCGACGGCGTATTGGAGCATCCGGTAGAAGCCGAAGAAGATCGGGATTTGAATGAACATCGGCAGGCAGCCGCCGAGAGGATTGATGCCATATTTTTTGTAAAGGCCCATGGTCTCGGTGTTGATCTTGTTAGGATCATCGGCGTATTTCTCTTTGATCTTGGCCATCTCGGGTTGGAGCTTGGCCATCCGCTTCATAGTGTGAGTGGACTTGGCGTGAAGCGGCCAGATGATGATGCGGACGGTGATGGTTAGAAGGATGATGGCGAGACCCCATGACCAGTTTTTCGCGACTCCGTCGAGTAGGCTGTGGAAAAGATTGAGGAGGAAATTGAGGCTGCGGGAAACCACCGAGAACCAGCCGTATTGCATGACGTCACCCCAGCCTTCGCCCCACACTCCGTCCATTTTGCGGAGCATTGTGTTATCCTTGGGGCCGATGAAGATTAGATAATTGATCGTCTTGAGTTCGCGCGGACTGAGGGTGGCGGGCGGGAGCTGAAGGCCAGCACGGACGGAGGTGATGGTCGCGGCACTTTCGGTGAGTTTGACTTCGGTCGATTTCGCCCAAACCTCGGTGAGGGTGGGTTCTTTCGGGCGGACCACGGTGGCGAAGAACTGGTTGGTGACGCCCGCGAAATCGACGGGTTTGGCGTTGTCACTTTTCATGATCGACTTGGCGGAGCCGAACCATCCGCCCTTGAAGCCGGTGCCAGCCTCGAAGTTGATGCTACCGTCGGCGCGCCAGAAGAAGCCCGTTTGATCACCGACTTCGGCCTGATAGGTCGGGGCCGACTCGCCGAGGAAGATGCTCCACTGGTTGAGGTTGATGGCGTTGGCGGCGGCGTTCTCGAGCTTGAGTTCGAAATCGAGGAGATAGGGAGTGCCGATCTTGTCGGAGTCCACCAGCGAGAACGTTTTCTTGGCGATGAGACCGGATGGAAGCTTGGCGATGAAGACGGCTTTCTTGCCCTCGACGGATTCTTCCGCGTTGTAGCTGTAGGCGATGTTTTCGAGAGTTTCACCAGCTCCGGCGAGACCGCCGATGGGACCCGCGCCGAAGTGGTTGACTTGGACCAAGGAACTCTTACTGCCGACTTGGAACTGCCTCTTAAACTCGGCGTATTTGATGCCGCCGCCGATGTTGGTGAGGGTGAAGACGACTTCCTTGGTTTCGAGGACGACGGTTTGCTCCTCGGTCGGTGGCGGCGGTGGCTCGACGGTTAGTTCCGCAGTGGTCGTGGTGACGGTCTCGGGGTTGGGCGCGAGGGGCTTTTGGAGAGTTTCCTTAGCGGCTTGGAGCCGGTTCTGCTCGGCCTGATTCTTGCTAGAGTAGTAGAGATTTGCTGCAAGCAGGCTGCCGCAGAGGGCGAGGATCACCCAGGTTTTACGATCGTACATGGAGGCGTTTGGGAAAGATTAAGGGTGGGGCGTTTCGCGGTGGCAGGCACAGGAATTCTCGGGGGATTCTGGAGTGCCGGGCGACGGGACGGGGTCATAACCGCAGCCACCCCACGGATGACAGCGGAAAATCCGACAAATTCCATACCACGAGCCGAAGAACGGGCCGTGGACTTCCACCGCTTGCAGAAAATAGTTAGAACAGCTCGGCGTGTAGCGGCAGCCAGCGGACGGACCGGCGGTGAATTTCATCATCGGTCCGAGGATCCGCTGATAGAAATGGATCAGGACGCGAATCACGGCGCTGAGGAATCGCGAGATCACGATTTTTCCGGAGGTCGGGGAAACAGGCTGAGCCGCCTGGCTTGTCGCAGCCAGTCCGATTCCAGCTCGGCGAAGGTGGCCTCGGCACAACCGGGACGGGCGATGGTGACGAGGTAGCGGCGGATTTCCACGAACTCAGGGGCGTGTGCCTGAACCAGAGCGCGGAACCGTCGCCGCAGGAGGCTGCGATCGTGCGCCTTGCCGCTGCGCTTGGTGGTGATGAAGCCGGTGCGGATCGTCAACAGAGACGGATCCTCAAGCGTGCTCAAAATGACAAACCGGCCAGCTTTCGCCTGACCGGTTTTCTTGACCCGCGCGAAATCTGCGCGCTGGCTCATGCTGCATGTCCGCGGGAGTCGCATGGCGGGGATGCTGTGCTCCCGGGCATTGCCGGGGCAGGGCGTCAGTTGCCGTGCTGCGTCGTGTGACGGCTGTATTGAATCTCAACGCCCTTCGGCACGAGGCGGCTGCGGCCTTTTTGGCGGCGGCGGCGGATGATGTCGCGGCCGGATTTAGTGGCCATGCGAGCCCGGAAGCCGAATTGGTTTTTCCGTGTGCGCTTGGATGGCTGATAGGTACGTTTGCTCATGGCGTGGGCCTCAAATAAAGGTTCGTAATCCGACCGGGGTCCGGCTCGGGGCGCGAACTCTAGGCACCGAATGCGGGTTGTCAACCCGGCAATGCCCGTGAAATGAGATTTTTTCTGAAGCGGGAAATCCACTGCAATGATCGAAATCCCGAACCCGTATCCACGCGATGCGATGCGTGTGGCTGATATTTCTGAGCCTGTCAACTTGGGCGGACGCCTCACCGCAGACCACCCCATTCGAGGCGGCACGGGCGGTTCTTGAGGTCCGCTGCTTGGAATGCCACCGGCAGGAAAAGGCCAAGGGCGATTTGGTTTTCGACACGCGGGAAGGAATGATCAAGGGCGGCGATGGCGGGACCGCACTGAAGCCAGGCAGTCCGGACGATTCAGAAATGATGAAACGCGTCCGCTTGGCAGCCGACGACGAGGAACGCATGCCGCCCGAGAAAAGCGGCGAGCCTCTATCTGCCGGGGAAATCACGGCGCTCACTCAGTGGATCGAGGCAGGAGCGCCATGGCCCGCGGGCGAAGTGTTAGCAGCTAGGGCGAAAACGGCATTGCCTCGCTGGGATGCCCCGCCGGACCCGCAGATTGTTGCGATAGAAGCATTTCCTAAAAACGTCGCGCTCGAAACTGCGGCGGATTTCCACCGGCTCATCGTGATTGCCCGTTTCAAAGACGCCTCCACTCACGACATCACTGCGCAGTCGAAACTAACCCTCGCCGACAACTCGCTGGTCCACTTGGTCGGCACCGCACTCACTCCGAAAAAGGACGGTGCCACGAGCTTGCGGATCGACTACCGCGGGCTGACCGCCGAGGTGCGGGTGACCGTGAAGGACGCGGAAAAGCCCCGGCCGATTTCCTTCCAACTCGATGTGATGCCCGTTCTAACTGCCGCTGGCTGTAATACCGGCTCCTGCCATGGCTCGGCACGCGGGCAGGATGGATTTCATCTCTCGCTCTTCGGTTTCGATCCCAAGGGCGATCACTTCCGGCTCACCACCGAGATGGCCGGGCGCCGCATCAACCTCGCGCTGCCGGAAGAATCGCTGATGCTCACCAAGTCCATCGGCGCAGTCCCGCACACCGGCGGCAAGCTGATGAAGGTGGACAGCCCGTTCTATCAGACGCTGCTAGAGTGGATCCGCCATGGCGCAAATTTCGATGAAGGGGAAATTCCCCGCCCGACCGGCATTGAGGTGCAGCCGAAACAACTCGTTCTAACTGGCAGCGACGTCCGCGTGCCCTTCACCGTCCGGGCAGTCTATTCAGACGGGACGGACCGCGACGTCACGACGCTGTCGAGGTTCTCGAGTTCGAACGACAACTCGGTTTCCATCAACGTCCGCGAAGGACTCGCGGCTTCCAAGAACCGTGGCGAAGCGTTTTTGTTAGCTCGCTTCCATACGTTCACAGAAGGCTCCCAAGCCATCGTCGTCCCGGCGGATCTTAAATACACGCGGCCTGAGTTCACGGCCTTCAATTACATCGACACCCAAGTCGCGGAAAAGCTCAACAAACTGCGGATTATCCCCTCTGATCTCGCAGACGATGAATCATTCCTGCGGCGCGTCCATCTCGACATCGTCGGAGTTCCGCCAACTTTGGTGGAGCGGGAAAAATTTCTAGCAGACACGCACAATGGAAAGCGCGAGTTGCTGGTGGACGAGCTGCTAGGGCGCAAGGAGTTCACCGAAATGTGGGTGATGAAATGGGCGGAGTTGTTACAAATCCGCACCTTCAACAAAGATGGCCAGCAAGTTTCATACAAGGCCGCGCTTAACTACTATCAATGGTTAAGCGAACGCATCGCCGGAAACATGCCATTCAATGAACTCGTCAAAAAGCTACTTTCGGCGCAAGGCGGGACGTTCTCGAGTCCCGCGACTAACTATTTCCAAAGCGAAGCCGACGTATTGAAACTCACTGAAAACGTCGCTCAAGTTTTCATGGGCACTCGCATCCAATGTGCCCAGTGTCACAATCATCCCTTCGACCGCTGGACGATGGATGATTACTACAGTTTCGCCTCATTTTTCGCGCAGTTGAAACGCAAGCCCGCCGAAGATCCACGCGAACGGGTGATCTACGACGAAGGCGGAGAAATCCAAAACCCGGTCACCAAACAGAACATGATTCCGAAGTTCCTCGGCGGTCCGCGACCCGATCTCGTTGGTCACTCGCGGCGCGAGACCGTGGCCAGCTGGCTTGCATCGCCGGAAAATCCATGGTTTGCCAAAAACGTCGTCAACATCGTCTGGGCGCATTTTAATGGCGTTGGCATCGTCGATCCGGTGGATGACGTCCGCGTTTCTAACCCGCCGTCGAATCCAGAATTGCTCGATGCGCTGGCGGAGAAATTCGTCTCCTATAACTATGATTTCAAAAAACTGGTGAAGGACATCTGCACCTCGCGCACCTATCAGCTAGCCACCCGGACGAATGAAACTAACGTCACCGACACGCGAAATTTCTCCCACGCGATGATCCGCCGGGTGCGGGCGGAAGTGCTGCTAGATTGTATTTCTCAAGTGACCGCCACGCCTAATAAGTTCAAAGGCTTGCCGCTTGGCGCGCGAGCCGTGCAAATCGCAGATGGTAATACAACAAACTATTTCCTTACCACCTTCGGGCGCGCCACCCGCGCCACCGTCTGTTCGTGCGAAGTTAAGATGGAACCCAATCTCTCGCAGGCGCTCCACCTGCTGAATGGGGATACCACCCAAAAGCGCATCCGCGATGGCAAGCTGGTGGAGACGATGCTTCATGATAAGAAAACTCCGGCGGAGGTGATAACAAATCTTTATCTAACGGTGATGTGCCGATTGCCGACCGATATGGAACTTGAGAAACTCCTTGCCGCCGTGGCTGAGCAAAAAGAACCGGCCAATGTGCGCGAAACACTAGAAGATATCTTTTGGGCTTTGCTAAACTCGAAGGAGTTTATCTTCAATCATTGAGTCCTCAAGGATTCACATTAGTGACCAGCCGGGGGACGATCACTGTGGGAATGAACATTGGGAAGTAAGGACGATCGAGTGGGTTCTCCATCGCAGGGGCCACCATTGAGGCGACCTCAGCATCCTTGGCTCCTTTGGCGCTCTTTGCACTCTTCGAACTGTGACCCTCGCCGTCACCGGTGTTAGGGTCGAGTGCGGCAAGCAGTGCTTGGACTTCGGCGATGGCTTCCGGCACTGTGGCGATCGCGCATTGGGAAATGATTCTCATGCTGTCTGGTGCAGCAGTGATGGCCACCTCTACGATGGAGACGACCTGCGCCACATCGGCATTGCTCGCGGTGATGGACGCTTTCACGATTTCACAAGCGCAGGTGGGGGTGGCTCCCACTTCGGACTCGACGATTTCAAGCAGCTTGGAAACATCGAGCTTGATCCGCTCATCGACGGTTAGGGCGATGCTTTTGCAATCTGCGCCATCCGTTCTTTCGACACGCTTGGCAGAGTCACGGGCAATGGTGGACATCCGCACTAGGCCGGCTTGTAAGCTGTTAGCCTCAATCTCGTAGGGCTGGTTTCCAGTGCTAACAGCGACCTTGCGTTGGTCGGCGGCGACTGGAGTTGAGTAAGCGGGTTTACCCTCGGCCAATGCACGGCGGGTACTTGCGACCGCTTGCATCACGGATGGGCTGACTAGGGACGAGCCTTCAGCGAAGGAGCGTTTGGGTTTCGCAGCGATGACTTCGGCATGATCGCTGATCTCGGATGCGTGGGTGGTGTTGGCCGAATTCTGAGCAGAAAGCGTCGCAATCGTGCTGAGAACAAGGGCAACAACCATGTGGGGGGACACGGGTGTTTTCATGGGGGTGGGGGGAACGGCGCAAACTCCACCGAAAACGTGGATGATGTGCAATACTTGATTATCTAACTTTTTAAAAAATAAACTAGATTATCTCAAACTGTTGAAAGTAAACAATTTGCGAATTAACAAATTACGAATTATTGAGAAATTCAATAAATCTTAAATATCTTGGGTTGTGTATGAAGCCGCAAACCGTCGCTACAAATCGCGTTTTCAGGCTTTAGCTCGAGATCCTTTGTCATTACGCGGCAAGTATAAAGCGGGGTAAATCTTACCGTGGACTGAAGTTCACGACTATCGTCCGCCGTCGATCTGCGAGAAAGAGAATCGGATTCTCCCGACTCACTTGAAGTTACTCTGGTTACCGCACCCGGAGTGCACCGAGAGTTCTAGTGTATAAGAAGCGTTTTGCCAGAGCCGGCGCCCTTGGACTTAGGGATGTTAGCCCTTGATGCCGCCGCTACGCCGGGAAACATTGGCGGAGTTCGAGTCACGCGACTTCCCGTTTCCGCAAATCCTTGTTCCTTCCACGCATTCCCAAAATGATCCCGACTCCTCGTCAAATATTCGCCAGCTTCGAACGCGGTGAGATGGATCGCGATGAAATGCACGCCTTGATGGCGTTGCACGCGCGCGGGTTGATCGAGGAAATGGAAGAGGACTATCAGAACCCCGCCGCCGCGTGGATCGAGAGCTTGTTAGCAAGGCGGGCTATAAGACGGCTGGTGAGTCGTCATGGATCGAGGTTGCTGAGAGAAGTGCTCGGTGCGCTTGCAGATGTGCCTGATTTCCCGCCGGCGCGGCTTTTGTGGAACGCCACTCATCCAGACGTGCCGCTGCATTGTTTCATGAGAATGCGGCGGGAACCGGTGTTTAGGATTCTCAGTCTTGAAGTTCTATCAGGCGTGGTCCGCGTGGCGGTGGAGCATGGCGATGCCGCGAGAGGCAAGGCGACTCGGCAGGCATTTGTGTTGAAACGCGACGCGCTGTGGAAGCTGAAAGCGGAGGCGGTTTAGCGCAGTTAGAACTCCTTGGCTGTGTTGATGGTTTTCCACAAACGAGGTCCCAAGGTGAAAGCCGCCACGAATAACCCCGCTGCGAGACCCCACCAGACGCCAGTCGCCTCCCAATGAAGCCCGAATGCCAGTCCCGCGCCGACGGGCAGCCCGACCAGCCAATAAGCGACAAACCCCATGATCGCGGGGATCCGCGCGTCGAGCAAGCCACGCAGCATCGCAGATGACGCGACTTGCAGGCTGTCGAAAAGTTGGAACACGCCGACGATCACTAACAGCGAACCCGCCAAGGCGATCACCTCAGGCGCGGTGATGAAAAGCGCTGCCAGCGATTTCCCGAAAACTAGGAAAGCGGCCGCTGCTAGAACCGAATAGCCTGCGGCCAGCAACCACCCAGAGACGGCGATGGGTCGCAGTCTGCCCAGCTCGCCCGCACCTCTGGCGACGCCGATACGGACCGTTAGAGCCATCGAAAGCCCAAGCGGAATCATGAAGGCGGTGGCTGCAAGAGTGATGGCGATCTGATGCGCCGCCATAGCCTCCGAACCGAAGCGACCCATGATCAGCCCCGCCAGCGAGAAGGCGGAAACCTCGCTAGTCATCTGAATGCTGGCTGGCAGCCCGACTGCAAGCAAGCGCCGGAGATCCAGGAAATCCGGTGCCCGAAACCATCGGTATGGCACCCATTCCCGCAGCCCCTCGGCCCGCATCAGCCAGAAAAACATGGCTACTAGAATGGCGCAGCGGGAAATTAAAGTCGCCCAAGCCGCACCCTCGAAGCCCAGCGCCGGACAGCCAAATCTGCCGTGAATCATCACCCAGTTGAGTCCCACGTTCAGCCCCACTCCGCCGAGAAAAATCCAGAACGGCGGCCACGGGCGATTCAGCGCATCGGCATGATTCTTCAGCGCGATCGATGCCAGTGCGGGGATCACCGAAGCCATGATGATGCGGAAAAATCCGGTTGTCCGCGCCGCGACGGTCGGCGGCTGGCCGAAAAGATCGAGATTCATGGAGACCCACCAAGAAATCCCGAACAGCACCAAGCCGAGCGCCGTGGCGAGAAATAGCCCGTGGCGGCAACTCCCGCGGGCACCCGCCGCGTCGTTCGCGCCGCGCGAGTTTGAGGTGATCACGGAAATCCCGCTCAGCAGGCCGATCCCCAAAACGAACGGCACATGAAACAACGAATTTGCAAAAGTCAGCGCCGCCAGATCCGTCACTCCCAGATGGCCGACCATCACGGAATCGACCACGCCCATCAGCATTTGGCTGAGCTGGCCAATCATCAGCGGCAGCGCCAGCCGCAGCGTGAGATGGGATTCTTGAAGGAGCTTCATGCGTGGATCGCTGTGATTGCGTCGTTAGTCGGATTTGTCCACGACTTTGTGGGGCCACGGAAACTCACTCATTTTACGGTTGCCCTCACGAGGAGAGTTGCTAAACCTCCGCCGTTGTCAGCGCAATCGACCCCCCTTGGGGCCATCGACTGCCGCGCGACGAAGTCCAACGCCTCGGTAGCTCAGTTGGTAGAGCAGTTGACTCTTAATCAATTGGTCCTTGGTTCGAATCCAAGCCGGGGTACTTCCTGAGCAACCGCTGAGTGAGGTGGAAGATAAGCCCGCTGGGAATGAGGGTTGGTCTCCGATTTCAACAGTCACCTGCCCCCTTCAGTCGGGGAAAATGGCGCTCTCGCGGCTTTCTGCATCAGAGTTCCCTATTTTACAGGCTGCCGATGGAGCGGTCCTTTACCAGATTTTCACCCGGTCCTCCGGCTACACGTAGTTAGGAGATGACAATCATTTGCTGAAGCGAAGGAGTGAGAATTTTCTCGGCTGAAGTCGGTTTCTTCTGACTGGAGGTTCACATGTGTTCTAACAATCTCACCGTCGTTTACGCTTAGAGTCAGGATTTGGAGGCGTCGCGCGATGTGAACGAGCGGCAGCGGGATGCGTTCGGAGTGGTGATGGGAGTGCGGCGACATGTCACCGCTTTCACACTGGCCGACATGTCGGCCAGTGTGAAAGCTCCGACATGTCGGAGCAGTCCATGGTGATTCGTTAGCGACCCATCTGCTAGACGACGGGACGGATCTGCGGACGATCCAGATTGTAGAGGTGATGAAGATTCATTTTAACCCCAGATGAAGAGGATGAACGCAGATGAGGAAACTAAATAAAGAGTCCGGGCGGGACGCCCGGGCAACGGTCTGGAGCGGGACGCTCCAGCTACTTTTGCGACAGAAAGAGAAGGGTTTTGTTGTTCGTCTGGCCGCTGATAATCCTGTCACTCGTCTTCCTTTGCTAATTAATAGTCACTTCGCCTCACCGCTCAATCATTTGACAGGATCATTGGATTGGAAATCCCCACGCCTGGTGCGGACACCGTTCTGATAGTGTCGATGGAATTAGAGGTGGACGCCACGGGTCAGCTCGACTCCTAACAGGCAGACGTCGTCGTCGAAGCGTTGGCCTTCGGAAAAGGCGAGGACGCTGGAGAGGACGCCGTCGAGTAGGGATTCCAGCGGAGCGGTGGATTTCAGGGCGACGATTTCCATCAGGCGGTTCTCGAAAAAGGCTTCGCCGCTTTGGTTCTCGGCTTCGAGGACGCCGTCGGTGAAGAGGATCATCCGGTCAATTCCCGCGAGGTCGATTTCTTGGGTCGGGTAGGTGGCGCCTTTGATCAAGCCAAGTCCGGGGCCTTTTTCGGAACGCTCGCATGCGATCTGGTGGACGCCATTTTTTCCGGCGATGATGGGCCCGGGGTGACCACCGCAGGCGTATTTGAAGGTGCCGGCGGCGAGGTCGATCACGCCGAAGAATGCGGTGGCAAACATGGTGGTGCCAGCGCGTTCGAGGATGGCGGCTAGGCCTTCGTTGAGGCCTTGGAGAAATAAGCCGGGTTCGGAGGACTGTGCGCGTTGTTTTTCTAGCAGGCCGCGGAGCATGGCGACGATGAGGGCGGAGCGGACGCCGTGGCCCATGACGTCGCAGATTAAGAGGCCGTAGGAGTTATCGGTGATTTTCATGACCTCGAAGAAGTCGCCTGCTAGGCCGGAGATCGGGATGTAGCGGGCACTGAAGGTGAGGTGGTTTTGGTTGTCGGAAGTCGCGGCGGGGAAACCCTCGCCGGCGAGTGCCTGCTGGATTTCCCGAGCTAACAGGAGCTCTTCTTCATAGGCCTCGTTCTTCACCTGGAGTTGGAGGGCGAGATTGCTGGCCTCGTGCTGGGCTTTGACGAGCCTGGTCACATCGCTAGAAACTCCGAAGGTGCTTTTGATCTGGGCGCGGCGATCGCGCCATGGAAATTTGGAGGTGATCACCCAGGTCTCGGCACCTTGCCGCCAAGTTTCATGCTCGAGTTGATCGATGATCTCTGCGCCTGATAGAATGATGCGCTGCTCGTCGTCTTCGGCGGATTTCCAGTGATCGAAATCAAAAAAGTCGCGGTCGTGCTTGCCTGTTAGCTGGCTGCCATTGGCGAGGCCGAGCCACTCGGCCATGCGTTGGTTGGCCATGGTGAACTTCGATTCGAGATCCTTGAAATAGATCTGCAGTGGGACGTTATCGATCAACTGCCGGAGCAGGAAGCGCTCTTCCTCGACTTGGGCCTCGGCAGCCTTGCGGCGGCTGATGTCGATCATCGAGCCGGCGATGCGGATCGTCCGCCCGTCGCGTCTGCGGACGACGATGCCGCGGATTCTCAGCCAGAGCCAATTGTCGCCACCGGTGCGGATGCGGGCATCCACCGCGAGAGTTTCCGGGCCGCCATCTAGCAGCGCGTGGGTCACGGCCCGTTCAAAGGCTTCCCGGTCTTCCGGCCAGACGTGGTCAAATGGAGCCAGAAACAGATTGGGGGCGCGGTCTCTGCCGCATTCTAGAAACTCGAGGATGCGGCGGGAGTAAAAAATTTCCTGCTCGTCGGTCTGCCAGTCCCAGATGCCTTCGTTAGATGCTCGCAGTGCGAGTTCGAGTCGCTCCAGTTTCACTTGGTCTCGGTCATGCATCATCTCTGAATCCTCACTCATTTCACTAGCAGGTTGCCCATTCTTGGCGCGGATCGCAACCGGATTTCAGTGGCACAATTTTCTAACGATAATGTGATGGATTCGGGGTGGCGGGTTGACATTTCCCGCAGGCCGACCTTGTTTGGCGCAGTGAGCGACGAACTGGGAAAACAAGTGCTCAAAGGGGTTTCGCGCTCGTTTTATCTAACATTGCGGCTGCTGCCGCGACCGATGCGCGGGGCGACCAGCCTGGGTTATCTGCTGGCGCGGACGAGCGACACGCTTGCCGATACCACCGCTGCGCCGCTCGATGCGCGGTTTCATTTCCTCGACCAATTCCGTCTCGCGGTGGCTGCGAAATCCGCCGCGCCGCGCTGGCCGGTGTCCATTCTCAATGCAATCCCTGACGTGCGGGAACGGCACTTGCTCGAATTTTCCGGCGAGATTTTCACTCGATTGAAGCGCCTGCCGCAGGGCGAGGCTGCGTTGGTGTTAGAGGTTTTGGAAATCATCGTCAGCGGCCAAACGCTTGATTTGGAGCGCTTCGCCGATGCAAGCCGTGAGCATCCCGTGGCCCTGCTAGATGATGCGGCGCTGGAGGATTACGCGTGGCGGGTGGCCGGTTGCGTGGGGGCTTTTTGGACGAAGCTGGGGTTCCTCACGCTGGGTGAGCGTTTCTCAAAAGCGCCTGAGCCGGAGCTGTTAGCCCGGGGGATTGCGTATGGCAAGGGTCTCCAGCTCGTGAACATCCTGCGAGATCTAGCGGCGGATCTAGCAAGCGGACGCTGTTATTTGCCCGTCAGCGACCCTCGTGATTCGAAGGAAATTCTCGCTTGCCACAGCAAGTGGTCGCTGCGGGCTGAAGGGTGGATTTCCGAAGGGCTGGTCTATGCGGAAGCGCTGCGGTCACGGCGGCTTCGGGCGGCCACCGTGTTGCCGGCGCTGATCGCCCGCAAGACCCTGGTGCCGCTGCGTGACGCGACTTGGGAAGCTCTTCAGACGAGGATCAAGATCCCTAGGAAAGAGGTTTATCAGTGCGTGCTGCGAGCGTTTTTCCCTACAGCTGCGGAATCCTGACTTGAGTCGCGACATGCAGATGAATGGGCATAGTACCTACATTTCGAGTGCGATCGGCTGGTAATCTCTAGCGGAAAGGAAAAACGCGGATTCTTGCGATGTGGCTGGTTGACAAGCGAGGGGTAGGTTGACCAATCTGCGGAAAACGCAGCAAGGGCGATGGCTCAAGCTGCCCACTAGAAAAACCCCACCTCCAAGGACTCGTAGCCCAGTGTTTTCCAACGAAGATTATCTCGCAGAATTGCTTGCCGAAGCAGGAACGGTAAGCCCCGATCAAATCGCCAGCGCGCGAAGTGCCCTCTCTGGCGGTGAAACCATCGTCGAACACCTATTGGCACATACCTCCCTGACTCAGGAGGATGTGGCAAAGACACTCGCGGCGAATGCGGGCATTCCTTACGTCCGTCTATCGGATGTCGCCTTCGATCCCGGAATCACCGAGGCCATTTCTGATGAAATCGCCAAGCGCTACCGGGTCATTCCGGTGCAAGATGAAGGCGATGCACTCACCATCGCGCTCGCCGATCCGCTGGATTTTGAATCGCTAGATAGTCTGCCTCACGTGATCGGGCGCCAACTCAATCTCGTCTGTGTCACCCAACAGGACATTCAGGATTACCTCCGCCAGTTTTATCACTCCAATGAAACCGCCACGACTGCGGAATCCGGCTACTCGGTGACTGGTGGCGATGCGGAAGCTGGCACCGGCGGCGACGATGCGCCGATCATCCGCTTGGTGATGCAGACGCTGACCGAAGCATTCCGATTGCGCGCATCGGACATTCACATTGAGCCGCTCGAGACTTCGGTCCGGGTCCGCTACCGGCTCGATGGCAAGCTCGTCCACGTAGATACCCACCCTAAAAAGCTTCTGCCTGCGATCATCGCGCGGTTGAAAGTGATGAGCGGCACCATGTCGATCGCGGAAAAACGATTGCCGCAAGATGGCCGGATCCAGCTCAAGATGGGCGAGAAAGAGGTCGATCTGCGGGTTTCCTCGGTCCCGTCCAATCACGGCGAGTCCATCGTCATGCGGATTTTGGACAAAACCGCGCTGTTGTTAGGACTGCCCGAGCTGGGATTTTTCTCGGACGACCAGAAAGTTTTCGAAGGACTCCTCGGCCTGCCGGATGGAATTTTGCTCGTGACTGGTCCGACCGGTTCGGGGAAAACCACCACGCTCTACGCGTGTCTCAACGTGATCAACAAGCCGGATAAAAAGATCATCACGGTGGAAGACCCGGTCGAGTATGAGCTTCCAGGCATCAATCAGGTCATGGTGAAAACCGACATTGGCATGACCTTCGCTGCCGCCCTCCGCGCGATGCTCCGGCAAGCGCCTAACATCATCATGATCGGAGAAATTCGCGACGCGGAAACGGCGAACATCGCCATCAACGCCTCCCTCACCGGTCACTTGGTTTTCTCCACGCTCCACACCAATGACGCACCGTCCGCCGTCGCGCGGCTCGCCGACATCGGGGTGAAGCCGTTCCTGATCGCCTCGGCGGTCCGCGCCGTGCTCGCCCAGCGACTGGTGCGGAAATTGTGCCCGATTTGCAAAGGCGACGCGGTGCTCACCGACAAGGAAATGCGCGCGCTCTCGCTCGACGCGTCCCGCATGACCGACGCCACCATTTTCGGCCCAGTCGGTTGTGAAAAATGCCGCGGCAACGGCTTCAAAGGTCGGATGGGAATTTTCGAAATTTTCCTCATCGACGACGAAGTCCGCGGCATGATCAACACCGGCCTCACCACCACCGCGCTCCGCCGCCGCGCTCGCGAACTCGGCATGCGCACGCTCCGTGAAGACGGTATCCGCAAGGTGCTTTCCGGCCTCACCTCCGGCGGTGAAGTGGTCCACGCCACCATGTCCGATCTCGATTGATCGCCTCCATCCATCTTCAAAAACCCTTCCGCTTCCCCGTCCCATGGACAACCAACAGATCATCGAACTTTTCCAATCGCGTGGCCTCATCGACCAAGCGCTCGCGCAAGACATCCTCGCGGAAATCGGCCACAGCGGCAAAGAAATCGCGGAGATTCTAGCAGACTTCCAAGTCATCCAGAGCCGCGACGACATCTGGCCGGTCGTCGCTTCCGAGCTCCACACCAGCATGGTGGACCTGCGGAACTGGACACCGCCCGAGGCATTGCTCGCGCTCGTCCCCGCCGGCACGGCTCGTCTCCACGGTGCGTTGCCCGTCAATTTCGACGAGACAGGACTTTACGTCGCGCTCGTAGATCCGCTGAACCCGCAAACGCCGGAAGATTTGCGCTTCGCCCTCGGGCGGGAAATCCATGTGGTCGTTGCTCCAGACTACCTCGTCGAGTCGAAGATCAACGAGTGCTACGGCGGCGAGGGCAGGGCGATGGAAGACATCCTGAGCCAGCTCGAAATCGGCGGCCAGAACCTCAACGCTGTGGATCTCGAAGCCGAGGCCAACTCCGCGCCCATCATCCGTTACGTCGATCTAGTTCTCTATCAGGCGATCAAGGAAAAGGCTTCAGACATTCACTTCGAGCCATTTGAAAAAGACTTCAAGATCCGCTACCGGGTGGACGGTGCGCTTTACGAAATGGCTCCGCCGCCGATCCATCTAGCTGGCCCGATCATCTCGCGCGTCAAGGTCATGTCTAACATGAACATCGCCGAGCGCCGCATCCCTCAAGACGGGCGGATCGTCAAGCAAGTCGGCGATAAGCAAGTGGACATGCGGGTTTCCTCGCTCCCCACCCACCACGGCGAGTCGATCGTGCTGCGGGTGCTTGACCGCTCGTCGGTCAATCTCTCGCTGGAAAACCTCGGCCTCACTGACCACATCTACAACTACATCACCGACACCATCGAGAAGCCCAACGGCATCTTCATCGTCACCGGACCCACCGGCGCGGGTAAAACCACCACCCTTTACGCCGCCCTGCGCCGCATCAACACCATTGATGCCAAGCTTCTAACGGCCGAAGATCCCGTCGAGTATGACATCAACGGCATCATCCAGATCCCCATCAACGACGCCATCGGCCTCGATTTCCCGCGCGTCCTGCGGGCCTTCCTGCGGCAAGACCCGGACCGGATCATGATCGGGGAAATGCGCGACAAGGAAACTGCGACCATCGGCATCCAAGCCGCTCTAACTGGTCACTTGGTCCTCTCCACCCTCCATACCAACGATGCACCCGGCGCGGTCACTCGCTTGGTGGACATGGGCTGCGAGCCGTTCCTCGTTTCCGCCTCGCTGGAAGGCATCCTTGCTCAGCGACTCGTCCGGACCATTTGCAAGGAATGCAAATCCCCGTATGAGCCTAACGAATCGATCCTCAACCAACTCGGTATCTCGGCCCACGAACTCGGCGACAAACAATTCTTCACCGGTGCCGGCTGCGACGCCTGTGGCCAGTCCGGTTACCGCGGCCGCCGCGGACTTTACGAGCTGCTCAACGTCACCGACCCGATTCGCGAATTGATCACCTCGCGCGCTCCATCGGTGGTGCTTAAACAGAAAGCCGTCGAACTTGGAATGAACACGCTCCGTGAGGACGGCTTGCGCAACATTTACCTCGGCCTGACCACCATTGAGGAAGTGCTAAAATACACCTAATCGCGCTCCGGCGAGCCACTCATTCGGCTCGCCGTTTTTCCTCTTGATCCACTTCCATACTTTACAGAACCCCTTCGAACCTCCAAAAAAACCTCATTCCCATGGCCAATTTTCAATTTACCGCCCTTGATGCAAAAGGTGAACAAACCACCGGAGCCTTGTCAGCCGCCAGCCAGGATGAGGCGATCAAACAACTCCGCGCCAAGGGACTCTATCCGACGGATATCCACGAAGAGGGCAAAGGCAAAGCGAAGGGCAAGGGCGCTCCGGCCAAAGCAAAAGGCAAAGCTGCATCCAAGCCCGCATCCTCCAAGGGCCAGCTCGGTGGTCGCATTAAGCCGAAGAGCCTGATGATTTTCACCCGCCAGCTTGCGACCCTGATCGACTCCGGCCTACCGCTTCTCCGCAGCCTAACTGTTCTCGAAAAACAAGAACCCAACCCGGTGCTCAAAGCGACTGTTAGCTCGCTCGCAGAAAACGTCCAAGGCGGTTCCACCTTCTCCGAGTCGCTCGCCCAGCACCCGAAGATTTTCAACAAGCTCTATGTGAACATGGTCAAGGCCGGCGAACTCGGCGGTGTTCTTGAAATCGTCCTCAACCGGCTCGCCGAGTA
>JAYTLO010000157.1:0-1199 GCA_043729385.1 Akkermansiaceae bacterium | reverse complement strand
CCGGTCCTTTCCAGTAGGTCCATTTGGAATCAAGCATCTCACGCGTGCCGTCGAAAATCATTTCCGAGCCGGGGAGTGGTTGCTCACCGATTCCGATGCCGGCGTGGAGTGGCGATACTGCTAACAGAGAAGCGATGAGAAATCGAGGGGCCAAGTTCATGAGGCAAAGCGATACCGCCACGTGCCGCCGCATCTTTCGCTTCGCCAGTTAGGATTTCCCTTTGAAATACTTCAGGATGGCGGCGGTGAGGCCGGGGATGTCGTGCCTCGAGGCTTCCAACGCGGGCTTCATCCCGACCTTGCGCAGCGTGTCGCTGGTGACCGGTCCGATGCTGGCCGCGCCGCAGTCCTCGGGCCAATCGAGCCCGAGCGCGAAAAAGTGCTCCACCGTCGAGCTGGAAGTGAAGGTGATCAGATCCGCGCCTTCCTCGATCAAACGGGCGCAGGCACCGGTGGGGTCTTCCGTTTCGGCGACGGTCTGATAGGCGACGCAGTTGTCCACGATAGCACCGAGTGCGGTGAGTCCTTCGCCGATCACGTCTCGGGTTTCGGCGGCTTTCACCCACAGCATCGTTAGATTTTCGATATCCTCCTTTTTGAACGCATCGATCAGCCCTTCGGCCACGAAGCGCTCGGGGATGAGATCCACGGCAAATCGGTATTCGCGGATTTTTTTGGCCGTACCCTCACCGATGGCGGCGATTCGAGGATTTCCCAGGCTGCGGGCATCCTCGAATGAGGCGAAGAACGCATCGAAAAACCGCTCGACGCCATTGGGACTGGTGAAAACGAGCCAATCGTATTCGTGCGCGTGAGTCACGAGTTCCGCGAATTCGTGACGGTCTGGCGGGCCTTCGATGCGGATCGTCGGCAGTTCGATGACATCTGCACCGAGATCCCGGAGCGCCTTGCTGAGTTCGCCAGCCTGCTCGCGGGTGCGGGTGACGACGATGCGCTTGCCAAACAACGGCCGCTTTTCAAACCAGTTGATCTTCTTCCGCTCCTTCACCACATCGCCGATCACGGCGACGGCGGGTGAGGTGAAATTTTCCTTTTCCGCGATGTCGGCAATGGTCGCAAGCGTGCCAACGATCGTCTTCTGAGAACCTGTGGTCGCCCACCGTGTTAGCGCGATCGGCGTGTCCGCAGCCGCACCATGTTCAATGAAAGCACCAGTAATTTCGCGAAGTCTAGCAACT
>JAYTLO010000156.1:0-4183 GCA_043729385.1 Akkermansiaceae bacterium | reverse complement strand
GGTGTGGCCTGGGCCTTTCGGCGCGACGAGGATCACGTCCACATCGGTCGGGCAGGTGATGGTCTTGAAATGCACGGCGAAACCGTGGGAGAAAAGCAGAGTCTTGCCCTTCGTTAGATGCGGCGCGATGTCCTTGTTATAGACGGATGGAATCACGGTGTCCGGGGTGGCGACGAAGATCACGTCGGCAGCCTTGACCGCCTCGGCGGTGTCCATGACCTCGAAGCCGAGCTTCTTGGCAACCTCGCGGGACTTCGACTTCGGATAGAGGCCGATGATGACCTTGAGGCCACTGTCCTTGAGGTTGAGCGCGTGGGCATGGCCTTGCGAGCCGAAGCCGATCACGGCGAGGGTTTTCTTCTTAAGAGGCGCGGTCGGGGCGTCCTTGGTGGTATAGATCTTCGCGGCCATGGCTGCTCGGTAGGTTGGTTCGGTTAGTTTTTACCGCTTGCCATCGGGGCAGGCGGCGGGGCGGCAACGTGGAGAGATGCCGCGAGCCGGTCAAGCAACAACAGGGATTTCCCCGAGCCGATGAAACTTCAGGCTGCCGCACCTCTGACGCACCCGGCAAATTTCCAAAAATCAGCAGCCTCCGCGCGCCATCAGCCCGCCACCGTCTTCTCTTAAGATTCGCTCGATTCGCCAGATTCGCGGTGCCTAACTCTTCAATTTCCATTAGATGCCGCAGCATGCTGGTCACTGCGATGGCTTGGTTCAATTGCTCAGCCAAGGAGCAATTGACCAAAATCCACGGAACCATCCCCTCGAAGCACCTTCGGATTCATCGAATCACCGCCCCGTGTTCACGCATCGCGGCCACCGCCTTGTCGCAATCGCCAGCTTCCAAGTCCACTCCTCGGCAAGCGGCTAAATGCAAGTTCACCTTGAAGCCGCATTCCAACGCATCCAACGCGGTGAACTTCACACAATAGTCGGTGGCCAAACCACATAATGTTAGTTCGGTGACGCCTTGCCCGCGCAGCCACTCTGCAAGTCCCGTGTCGCCACGATGACCGTTGTCGAAAAACCCACTATAACTATCAATATGCCTATCAGTGCCTTTTGGAAAAACCCGCGCGATCCGGCGGGTCTCAAGCCCGGTCGCAAACAAAGCCCCGCCCGTGTTCTGCACGCAATGCACCGGCCACAATGTCTGTTGCAGTCCATGGAGGTCCACCGTTTCAAAAACATTCTTCCCCGGATGATTCGCCGCGAAACTCCCATGGTCTGGCGGATGCCAATCCTGCGTTGCCACGATCATTTCAAATCCCGGCATCAGTGAATTAACGATGGGGATGATTTCATCACCTCCCGGCACGGCAAGCGCCCCGCCGGGCAGGAAGTCGTTTTGGATATCGATGAGGAGAAGTGCGTGCATGGTGATAGTGTTAGTAAGGTGGGAAAATTCTGCGTAAGCCGTGAAGCAGGACGGTGATGAGAAACAGCAAGTTTCTGGGAGCAAAGAGGTAGTTGGCGACGGCTGGTGGCTTTACCAAAAGACCTTCACTCGATTCCGCCAATGCGGAGCCAAGCCGGGTGATGTAGTCCACCGTATAGGGTCTATCCGACAGCTTGCGCAACCAATCCGGGTTGAAGTCTTCCGTCTCGGCACCCGCGATTCCTCCGGCAATCGCGGCCACGCTGTCCGTATCTCCGCCACAGGCAATGGCCTCGCTAACAATGGCGCTGAAATCTCCGCGATGTCTGAGCCAGATAAACAAGACCATGGTCATCGTGTGGACTGCATATCCTGACACGCCATTGGATAACCCCATCACATCGGCGAACTGTTTCACGCTCGTTCCTTGAGCTAACAATGCCTCGATCTGTTGAACGGGTTGGCTCCAATCCGGGGACTCAGCAAGTTCCTTGATGCGAGCGAGAATAATATCATTTCGCAGTTCTCCGCTAGTGGCGAATGCCGCACAATCCGCCGCCATCATTGCAGCTTCGACCGCCTTGGGATCCGTGTGTGTTAGCAGCGTGGATGCTTTCACAAACTCCGCTCGCCTACCGCTATCATTGGCATAATAAACCCCGAGGATGGGAGCTCTCATCACTGGTCCGTTGCCAGCGGAAAAAACGCCATTTCTCCCTGGCGGAAATCCCAGCCACAGCTTGATGATAGACTTGGCCGTGGCCAAACCGATCCCGGCGGGCAAGCCCGCGAACCACCACCTCAGTTTGCCTGCCAATCGTTTTTGAAAAACCTTTGGATCGCCCCCGGACAGTAACAATGACTGTGAAGCTAAGATCGTGTGTTCCGTGTCATCGCTAAGCATTCCATGACCGAATAGAAACCGTTGTTCCAACGGACCTTGCCACCGCTTCGCAATGCGTTTGCGACTCATGCCTTCCGACGGCAGCCCGAGTGAATCACCGAGCGCCGTTCCTAGCAGCGAGTGAGTGACGGAGAGATTAGAGTTCATTTCGGGATATCGATGAATTGCGGTGGAACGAGATCGGTCAGCCAAACCCCGTTGGCTGAAATACTAAAAATGTGTCCGGCGGCGTGCATTTCAATCGCGAGAACGGTTAGAATCACGGGTTGTCCGCGTCTTTTGCCCACGATGTTCGCGACTTCAAGCGAGGCGCTGAGATGGACATGATGTCGTTGTCCCTTGTTAATCCCATTCGCGCTGATGCTCGGAAGAAATTTGGCCACGGTTCCATGATAGAGAATTTCGGGAGGAGTTGTGGGTTGGTAACCCAAATTCACTTCCACCGAATGCCCCTGATTGGCGCGGATCATTTCCCCATCATCGCTGAAGGCGAAGCGCTGCTTGTCATTGGTTTCGACAACCTGTTCGAGCGTTTCGAAATCGAGTGCTTGCCCATGGCGATTGATCGCCGCGATCAGTTCATCGACATTCGTCCATCCATCTGCCGAGAGAGCTATACCGATGGTTTCGGGCTGGTGTCTCAACACCAGGCTGAGAAAGCGGCTGATGTTGGTGGCTTGTTGAGGAGTCATGGTTTGGTAAAGGTGTGAATGACTTTAATCGGCCCAACGATGTGGCGGTTGAACTCATCGAGTTCCTCTGCCGGAACCCAAAGCTCCTTGTGGAGCTGTCCTCCCACCTGCTGGATCTCGTAACGCGACAGGAAATCGTTATCGACGGCAAACTCCGTCACAAAGCCGGAACCGGAATCCCGCACGTTCCAATCGCGTGCGATCTGTATGGCATACTCCTCATTTGTGACCGGATAGAAAATCGGTTGCTCCGGAAGTCTCGGAGGAAATTCCTTCCAGTCACTGAGATGGATGAGTTCGAGTTCCTCGGGACCAACCGGGCGATAGAGAGTGGTAGTATTCATGGTGTTAAAATCATTTGGTAAATGTTTAAATCGTGAGCCGAGAAGCAGCAGAAGATCACATCGATTTGGTGCGGTGATTGTTCGAGAAAATCCTTCACGGTTTGCACCGAGATCGCGGCGGCTTCCTCCTTCGGGTAGCCGAAAATACCGGTGCTGATCCCAGGGAACGCGATGCTCGAAAGTCCGTGCCGGGCAGCGATCGCGAGCGATGAACGATAACAGGATGCCAGCTTCTCGCTTTGACCATGCTGCCCATCCCGCCACACCGGGCCGACGGTGTGGATGATGTGGCGTGCTTTCAAATGATAGCCACGCGTGATCTTCGCTTGCCCGGTTTTGCAGCCGCCGAGCGAGCGGCATTCATGCACGAGATCGGGTCCGGCGGCGCGATGGATCGCGCCATCGACGCCGCCTCCGCCTAGCAGGCTGGAGTTGGCGGCGTTCACGATGGCATCCACATCGAGAGTCGTGATGTCAGCTTGGATGGCTTTCATGGATTTGTTAGTTTTTTTCAATTCTTCGAGTTCTAGGGCGAACCCACCGCTGAGGATGGGCCAGCGGCAGCCGGTTTTTGGGTCGAGGTTTTGGTCGTCGAGGTGGAAGCTGGGGGCGTAGCGTTCGCGCTTCCATTGGTTGCGGGACCAAAGCTGGAAAAAGCGGGTGAGCCATTGGAAGAGTTGGGCTGGCGGGTATTCGGGGAATTCGCGTTGGATGAGGGTGAGGACATCGGCGGGACCGCGCTTGTCGCGGATGGCGGCGCGCTCGATGACATCGAGCACCGGATAGGGCATGAGGTCGCCTTCGTCGGTTTGTACGGCACCGGCGGGGCGGAGTTCGGCGGTAGGTTGCTGTTGATTGATCACAG